>NZ_JBHYJW010000013.1:140911-184682 GCF_042741125.1 Amycolatopsis sp. NPDC058986
CGGGCCGGCGCGCCCCCC
Source organism: Amycolatopsis sp. NPDC058986 (assembly GCF_042741125.1). Lineage (NCBI taxonomy): Bacteria > Bacillati > Actinomycetota > Actinomycetes > Pseudonocardiales > Pseudonocardiaceae > Amycolatopsis > Amycolatopsis sp. NPDC058986. The sequence continues at coordinate 140,930 of NZ_JBHYJW010000013.1, forward strand.
GCGCGGGCGCCGGCCGGCCTTTACCGCCCCGCCCCCCCCCCCCACCTTCTCCCCCGCCGCTCCCGTCCGGGCCGCCCCCCCCCCCCCCCGCCGGGTCAGTACAGGCTGGGCCGGGGTAGTTCGTCACCGAGGGCGAAGTGGTTGTGCCACAGGACTCCTCGCCCGGTGAAGCGCGTCCCGTCCGAGGTCGCGACGTAGGCCTGGCCACTCTTTCCCCTGGTGAAGGTGACAATATCGGCCTTACCGTCTCCGGTGAAGTCGCCGATGCCGGGTACCTCATCTCCGAAAGCGAAATAGTCGTGCCATCGGCTGGGTGCGGTGAGGCCGCTTCCTGTCGAGGTCGCGACGGTGACCTGGCCGTTCGCGAACGAGATCACGTCCTCCTTGCCGTCCCCGTCGGCATCGCCCAGCCCGGACTTGGCGGCTCCGCCGCTCACGTTGTCGCGCCATTTCCACCCGTCCTGGACGAACTTCGTGCCGTCGGACAGGGACACGAACACGTTGGCGGTGGCACCCCGGGTGAAGGTGACGATGTCGTCCTTGCCATCGCCGTCCATGTCGCCGACGGCGGGGATTTCGTCGCCGACGGCGAAGCGATCGTGCCATTTCCAGCCGTCTTGGACGAACTTCGTGCCGTCCGAAAGGGACACGTAGACGTCGGCGGCGTCGCCCCGGGTGAACGTGGCGATGTCGTCCTTGCCATCACCGTTGAAATCCCCGACCAGCGGCATCTCGTCGCCGACCGCGAAATGATCGTGCCATTTCCAGCTGCTCTGGGCGAATTTGCCGCCGTCGGAGAGTGATACGTAGACGTCGGCGGAATCACCTCGGGTGAAGGTGGCGACATCGGTCTTGCCGTCACCGTCGAAGTCCCCCGTCAATGGTATTTCCTTGCCCGTGGTGAAGAAGTCGTGCCATTTCCAGCCGTCTTGGACGAATTTGGTGCCGTCCGAAAGGGACACGTAGACGTCGGCGGCGTCGCCCCGGGTGAACGTGGCGATGTCGTCCTTGCCGTCACCGTCGAAGTCGCTCGTTGCCGGTTGAGTGGCGCTGGCCGATATCGGCGCGGAACCGGCCCCGGCGTTGCCCGCCGCGTCCACCGGGACGACCCGGTAGTACCAGGTCTGACCGGGCGGCAGCGAGCGATGGACGAACGCCGTGGCGCGCTGCGTGCCGAGCAGGGTGGCGGGCGAGATCGGCACCTGTGGTGTGCGGGCGCCGTAGATCCGGTAGCTGTGCACACCGACATTGTCGGCGGCGGGTTTCCACTCCAGCCTCAGCGAGCGATGTGTGGTGCCGCGGAAAGCGGGATTCGGCGCGGCGGGGCCGGTGGTGTCCTGGGCGGGCCCGGTCATGCTGTCCACCAGGTAGCGTGTTGCCGTCCACTGTGGACTCCCGGCGGCCGGGCGCAGGGTGATGGTGACGTGTGTCTTGCCCGCTGTGGCGGACCGGGGCAGCGCGAAGGTATCGGACAGCCAGCGCGACGCGGTGTTGCCGAGTGGCTGGTACCAGACTCCCGCGGAGACTCCGTCGACGAGCACTTCCGCGCGCTGGCCTGCGTTGGCCTGGTCGCTCGTTCTGCGCAGCAGCACGCCGGTGCCGGCCGGCGCCACTGTCACCCGGAACGACGACTCTCCCGAGCCCGAGCGCACCTCGTCGTGTGCGGTGAGGTCGTTCTCATCGCCTTCGAAGGAGCTTTCCAGCGTGGCCTGGGACGCCCCGGGGGCCTCGGTCCAGCCGTGCGCGGCACGGTTGCCCTGGTCACCCACCTCGACGGTGTCGGTATGCCGGCCGACGGGTTCGGGCCGGGTGTAGAGGTAGGCGGTGGAGGCGTATTCGGCGTCGACGTCGTTCTGCTGGCCGTGCTCGATACCGAAGGTCAGTGCGCTGCCGTAGCCGACAGAATCGCTCAGCAGCAACCGGTAGGCCCCGGTGCAGTCGCCGGGGCAGCTCGCCGTGGTGCGCTGGTGGCGCGGGTTGCCGTTGAACGGATTGCTGAATTCGCCGCGGTCGAAGTACCAGCCTCCTTCGTAGAAGTCCTCGGTGCCGGTGCCGTGCAACTGCGGGCTGGGAGACGAGTCGATGTGGACGCGTTCGTCGCCTTCGAGGAACCCACGGTGTTCGGGACCTCGCATGGTGTGTGAGACCCCGACGAGACGGCCCCGGCCCCCGGTGTCGACGAAGTTCCAGTCCTGGCCGGCCACGGTCCGGCCCGCGTGGGACTGGGTGGTGAAGTACCCGGCGTCGCCGCCGGGGCCGAGTTCCTCGGACCAGCGGGCATCGGGAGCGGAGGTCGTTTCCACGGTGATACCGCGCACCTCGCTCGTGCCGGTGTTCACCAGCTCGACGGTGGCCGAGGTCCGGTAGGGCATTGGCCACCAGCTGGAATACCAGCCGCCCGGGGCGGCGTCCATGGCGAACAGCAGCGAGCGGACCGAGGCCGGGCCGAGCCCGCTGCCGAAGAACTCGCCGACCGGGCTGTCCACGGTCGTCCGCCCGTCGAAGGTGATGCGAAGGCGGAGCGCCCGGCCAAGGCTCTCATCGGCCGCCGCGCCGAGCAGCCGCAGGGCGGAAATGCTGCCGGGGCCGGTGAGCTGTGCCGCGGTCGCCTGTCCGCGCGGGGGCAGGATCAGCTCGGTGGACTTCGTACTCGCGTTCGGATCCTGTGGCTTGGGATCGCGTGTACCCGACGCGCGCAACAACGCCAGCACGTCCTCGGCCCGATCCGCCGGATCGAAGGTCGTGATCCCCTCCGCGGTCGGGAAATGCCGGTAGCCGAGGTGGTAGAAGTTCGGGTTGTTCTGCACGGTGACCCGCATGGATTCCCGATACGGCATCGGGACCTTGACGTAGCTTCCGCCGGAGCTCTGCTCGGCGTCGGCCACCAGCGGGAAGCTGAACGGGGCACCCGCGCGGCCGCTCACCACGTCCTGCAGCGACCGGTCGAGCACCACCCTGCCGTCCAGCTCGATGCGAATCCAGCCGGTGTCGCTCAGGTCCCCGGTCCGGTTCCGGGAGATCTGGGTGAACCACAGTGCGTCGATCTCGCCGGGGCCGTAGTCCTCGCCGAGGACACAACCGCTTTCGCTGTGCCGTAAGCAGGAGTAGGCCCCGCTGAAACCGTCGTTGTTGCTGCCGTCCCGGCCGAAGCTGGAGAACTGACGGGTCTGCACGCCCGGCGGGGGAAGTTCGGACAGCCGGTCGAGCTGCCGGAAGGTCGCCCAGCCGGCCGCCTGCTGCCGGGCCAGTGCGGGCGCGGCACCCGCGGGGGCCCCGCCCGGGAGCACAAGGACCGACGTCATGACGACGAAGAGGGCAAGAAGGGCACGCAGAACAGAACGTATACGCATAGTTTGTCCGATACCTGATTCTTTCTTGAGCGCGCTGGTGGCCCCGAGGTGCTGCACCGGGGCCACCAGCGGCTGAGGACAGGCAGGCGGTTACCAGATGAAGCCGGGGAGCGGAATCTCCGTGCCGTAGCCGAAGAAGTCATGCCACTTCTTCGATTCCGGGATGAACTTGTCACCTGTGGAGGGGGCCACGTAGACGTCGGCACCTTCTCCGCGGGTGAACGTCACGATGTCCGCTTTTCCGTCGCCATTGAAGTCTCCGACGCCGGGGATCTCGTTGCCGACCGCGAAGTAGTCATGCCACTTCCAAGAGTTCTGCACGAATTTCGTGCCGTCGGAGAAGGACACGAAGACGTCGGCGGCGTCGCCGCGGGTGAAGGTGACGATGTCGTCCTTGCCGTCGCCGTTGAAGTCGCCGACCGCCGGGATCTCGCCACCTGCCGCGAAGAAGTCGTGCCACTTCCAGCCGTCCTGCACGAACTTGGTGCCGTCGGAGAAGGACACGTAGACGTCGGCGGCGTCGCCGCGGGTGAAGGTGACGATGTCGTCCTTGCCGTCGCCGTTGAAGTCGCCGACCGCCGGGATCTCGCCACCCGCCGCGAAATGGTCGTGCCACTTCCAGCCGTCCTGCACGAACTTCGTTCCATCCGAGAAGGACACGTAGACATCGGCGGCGTCGCCGCGAGTGAACGTGGCGATGTCGGTTTTCCCGTCACCGTTGAAATCGCCGGTCATGGGGATTTCGTTGCCGATCGAGAAGTGGTTGTGCCAGGTCTTGGGCTGATCGAACCCGGTGCCGTTGGACAGCGCCACGGTGACCACTCCGGTGGCTCCTCGGGCGAAGGTCGCGATGTCGGCCTTGCCATCTCCGTTGAAGTCACCACTGAGCGGGATCTCCTGCCCGGCCACCAGGTAGTCGCTCCACTTGGCCGCCGGGTTCGTGAACTTCGTGCCGTCGGAGGGCGCGACATAGACGTCGGCCAGTTCGCCGCGCGTGAAGGTGGCGACGTCGTCCTTGTCGTCACCGGTGAAGTCGGCGACCGTGGCCAGTTGTGTGGTCGCCGACGCGACGGTCGAGGCCAGCGCGTCCTGACCGGTCGCGGTCACCGGCACGATGCGGTAGTACCAGGTCTGTTTGCCGGGGAGGTTTCCGTGCGTGAAGCCCGGCGTGGTGACGGTGCTGAGCAGCGTCGCCTGGCTGAGCGGCACGTCCGCTGTCTGGGAACCGTAGACTCGGTAGGACTTGTAGCCGCGTGCCGCGACGGGATTCCAGTGCAGGTTGATGGCGTGCTTGCTAGCCGGGGTCGCGGCGAGGCCGAGCATCTGCTGCTCGATCCAGTCGGTGATGTTGTCGAGACGGGTTTCCACCGTGCCCCGCCGGGTTTCGGTCTCGCCGAGGCAGCCTGCCTGCCATGATCTGTCGTTGAGGGCGACGAGTTCGGGCCAGCCGTTGTTGTCGCGGAACGCGGGGCCACCGGAATCCCCCTTGCAGGTGTTGGCGTCCGGTGTCTGCCCGGTGATGCCGATCGTGGTGGGCGCCAGCGCCGAGACGGAAAACGTCGCCGTGTGCAGTTTGCTGGGCGCCCACTCGGTTTTCGTACGGCCGTAGCCTGCCACCCGGAGAATTTCGTCTCGTCGCGGCTCGGTGTTGCCGATCTTCACCGGGGCGACACCGGTGACCGCGGTGGCGAGTCTGACGAGGACGAGATTGCGATCCGGGCGGGGAACGAGCGAGGTCACCGGGACGACCTGCCCGGCGGTGGTGGTCAGGTCGGTGCGGCCGATGGTGGCGGTCGTGGGCTGCTTCGGCGGGCCCGCCGGTGCGGGCTGGCCGTTCTCCGAGAAACAGCTGGAGGCGGTGAGCACCCACAGCGGATCGACCAGCGCACCGCTGCAGCTCCGGCCGGTGGTGTCGATCTTGGCGACGAACGGGTAGGTGTTGTCGGCGGCGGGGCCGCCGCCGGTGATGGCGTGCGCGGGTGCACCGGCCAGCAGGCCGGCGGCGAGTGGTGTCGTGAGCAGACCGATGATCCACCCAGCCCGCGGGCGGGTACGTGGCACAGCGGGATCCCTTCTCGGGGTTCGGTTTTCGGAATGTCCTGACCGGTCAGGACGACGCGTTCAGTTCGAGCAGGGTCGTCGGCGGGTTGCTGGGGTTGCTCCCGGTGCCGACCTGGGTCGATCCGCTCGGATCGACGTCGACGGTGGTGTGCTGCCCGTCGTCGGTGGTCAGTTCGGCGCGCAGCTTGTGCCCCTTCCCCGCTTCACGCCCGTCGCCCCGGATCTCGAAGACGGCGGGGATCTTCACGGCGAGGCGCCCGGTGGGGGCGGTGACCCGGAAACAGATCAGGCCCTTGCCGCCGATTCCGATGCCGGGACTGCTCACCTGGATGAAGCCGATCGGCCCGGTGGGCGGGGTGGCGCAGTCGGCGAACAGGATGTGCCCGTCGCCGGAGATCAGCTTGACCCCGTAGTCCGCGAAGATCTTGTCAGCGCCTGGATAGGCGTAGTCCTCTTCGAGCGTCGGCGGTTCGTCGGCGGCGCGCGCCGGGCCGGGGGAGACGCCGGAAGAGGGGGTGACGCACATCAACACCACCACGACCCCGGCGAGGCCGACGACCAGAAGGCGATAGAGCAAGCGCACAGTTCCCTCTTTTCTTGCAGTACTCGGGCAGGCGAAAGTTTGTTTATTGAGCAGCATGAGCCGGTGAGCACGAAAAGTAGGCGCGGATGCCGCGCCTTCAGAAGCCCCCCGACAACCCCCAGGCAAAGACTCTGCCAAGGCCGAGTATTCCCTGGCGCGGACGCCAGGGCAACTGTCACCTGAGCCAAGTTCGGCAGCTCGTCACGTTCTCGGTAATGGGATTGTTCGCAACATGGGGTTTCGGCGCAATCGACTGGGCCGAACAGAGCAGACTCGCGACCGTTTGGGCCGAACAGTGCAGCAGTGGGACAAGGTTCCGGACAAGTTCATCGCGCGTTCTTGACTTCCCGGGGTGATCGGCTGCCCTGTGCTGCTTGCGCTACACCAAAGGTGTCAAGAAGCCGGACGGGCATTGAGTACCGTCCTGGTCGAGTGCTATTAATGATTCGCTATCCGGCATCGCCGGTAATTGCGGAAAGCGCTGTCTGGCGCAACGCGAGGGCATCACGTCTTTCAGGGAATAACCGTCAGCCGGGGAGGGTGACAGGGTGAAACCGTTGAGAACAAGGCCGCGCCGAGCGCGGCTCGTCACGACATTGTCGGTGATCATCGCGCTGGTCTGGCAGTTGGTCGGGGGCCCGCCGGCCCTCGCGGCTCCCGGCGCGGCCCCGGCATCGGCCGCGCCGCGTGCCGAGGCACCACTCAGCCCTCGTGCGCAGGTCGTGGCGATCTGGCGCTCGGCGGGTCCCGTGGTGCGGGCCGAAGCGGAGAAAGCGCTGCTCGGTTCGGACGCCGAGGTGCAGGCGTTCCTGGCCACGAGCGTGGATCGGTTCGCGCCCGTCGACGACCGGATCAGCGTCAACCGGATGATGGCCGCCGGCGGAGTGACGCTCAAAGCCGCCGCGCAGCGGGCTCTGGACTCGACCGTGGACGGTGCTCTGCGGACATTCCTCGAATCGGGCTGGCAACAGCCCGCCGCGACCGACCGGCGGCTGCGGGTCAACCAGATCATGGCCAGTGCGGGCCCGGTGGTGCGGAAGGCCGCCCAAGAAGCGCTGGACGCCAACACACCCGAAGCCCTGCAAGCCTTCCTGGAGACGAAGCTTTCGGTCGCGTCCGAGACCGACCAGCGGCTGCGGATCAACCAGATCATGGCGGGCGGCGGCGCACAGGTGCGCGCGGCCGCGCAGCGCGCGCTGGACGCGGCCACCGCGCAGGCATACACCCTGTTCCTGACTTCCGAGTGGCCGGTCGCGGCGGCCAGGGACCAGGAGACGGCGAGCATCGCCGAACTCGCCGCCGTCGCGAAGGACGCGGGGGATCAGGCGGCGCGCGAAACCCAGTTCGCCAAGGACGCCGCCGCCCGCGCGGTCACCGAGGCGGAGCTGGCGCGCAAGTCCGCGGAAGACGCCGCGCGGGCGGCGGAAAGCGCGAAGGGCCACCTCGCCGAAGCCGCGGCTGCCGCGCAGCGGGCGGCGGAGGCCGCGAACCGCGCGGCGGCGGCAGCGCAGGAAGCGATCGATGCGGCCAATGCGGCCGCCGCGGCCGCAAGGGTCGCCGCCGCGGCGGCGGTCCGGGCGTCGGCCGCGGCGTCGAAGGCCGGGCAGGCCGCGGCGCGTGCCGCTTCGGCGGCGGCGGATGTCCGGACAGACCTCTGCAAGTGCAGGATCGACGTGGCCGTCCAGGCTGCCAAGGACGCCAGGGAAGCCGCCAACCACGCGAAGGACATCGCCAGCGCCGCCGACGCGGCCGGGAAGGCCGCGGAAAACGCGCAGGCCGCGATCAACGCGATCAGGGTGGCCGGTGGCCATGCCAAGCAGGCGGGGGATGCGGCCGCCGAGGCGGGCCGCTACGCAAGTGAGGCGGGGGCGGACGCCAGCAGGGCCAACAAAGCCGCCGCGGCCGCACGGGCGCAGTCCGCGCGAGCGGACCGGGCCGCCAACGCGGCCTACGCCTTCGCCGGTGAGGCCAAACAAGCCGCCTACGACTCGCGGGACGCGGCCAACCGCGCCGCCGACGACGCACGGGCCGCCGCCGCGGCGGCGGACGCGGCGGTCGCACACGCCGGGAACGCGGCCGACGCGGCCAAGGAGGCGACCGAGCACGCCAACGTCGCCAGCGCCGCCGCCGAACGCGCCAACACCGCCGCGAGCACGGCTGTCGCCCTGTTCGAGGCTGCCCGCAAAGCCGACGCCGAGCGGCTGGCGGTGCAGTCCCAGCAGGTCGAGGAAGCGGCGAGGGATGCCGCCGACGCCGGCGCCAAACTCGAGGCGAGCAAGAACTGGGCCGCGACCCAGGAAGCCCAGCGGGACGCGGAAACCCAGCGCCTGCTGGCGGAAGCGAGCGCACCGAACGCTGATCCCGCGCTCGTCATCGCCGACGGCCGGAAGATCGCGCTGCGGCTGACCGGCACGGGCGGTTCGTGGAACCGCGCCGCCGCGGCGGCCGCGCTCTCCGGCGCCGACGCCGAGGTGATCAACTACGTCCGCACCGGTATCGCCAGGGCCACCGGCCAGGACGACCGGGAGACGTTGACCAGCCTGGCGAAGACCGGTAGTGACAAGATGCGCGCCGCGGCCGACGCCGCCCTCGCCGGATCTGACGAGGACGTCGCCCGGTTCCTGCGAAACCCGGACTACCCCGCCCGCGACACCGAGTCCCGGCTCACGGTCAACCAGATCCTCGCGGCAGCGAAGACGGCGGGCAACACGACCGTCGTGCAGGCCGCGCAGAAGGCGCTCGACACCAACAACGGCGACGCCTACCGCGAGTTCCTGGACAAGGGGCAGTACAACGCGCTGGGGACCGACGACCGGCTGCATGTCAACCAGCTCGCGGCCGCGGACACGAGCGGGCTCGAACTCAAGGCTATGGCGAACGCCACGCTGGCTGGCCCGCCGGGGCTGATCCGGGAATTCCTCGCGACCGGCCAGCATGTCGCCGCTCGCCACGACCAAGAGGCGGCCGCCCATCTCGCCACGGTGGCCGGCTTCCTCTCCGAGGCGATCCGCGCCGCCACCGAAGCCGCGCAGAACGCGGCCATCGCGCAGAAGGTGGCCGCGATCGCCCGCAATGCCGCCAAGGAGGCGGACGACTGGGGGAAGGCGGCCGAAAAATACGCCGGCGAGGCTTCCGGATACGCGAAGGAGGCTCACCGGCACGCCCTCGAAGCCGAACAGTCCGCCCGTAACGCGGCCGAATCCGCCGCCACCGCGGGCAGAGCGGCCGAGTCGGCGAAGGCGTCCGCGCAACGCGCAAGTCGTTCCGCGGTATGGGCACAGGTCTCGGCTCAGGAGGCCGCCGGCTATGCCCGTGCCGCCAACGACGCCGCTCGCGAGGCCTACGACAACCTGATCGCGGCGGGTAAGAAGGTCGACGAGGCCGTCGCCGCGGCCAACGAGGCCATCAACGTCTACAACCAGAAAATCAAGTCCGTCAGGGCCGACATCGCGCAGCGCCTTGCCGGGGAATGTAAGTACCTCGAGCACGTCAACCCCGAGGAATACAAGAACTGCATCTACACGAGCGGGTACACGGCGCTGCATCCCGGGGAAGTGGCACTCGAACGGTCCAAGCTGTGCAATCTCCTGTTCAGCGGAAGTGAAAACTATCGCCAGAACTGCCTGCACGAGGTTCTGAGCCCGCACTTCGAAGCCATGCAGGCGCTGACCCTGGCCACCCCGCTCATCGAGGCGGGCGTCGCGTTCGCGAAGGGCCTGCTGTTCCTGGAAATCGGAGTGGTCGGGGGCGCGCTGTGCGCCGAAGCCTGCACCGTGCTCTTCGCCGCCACTCCGTGGGGTATCGAACTCGCTCCGCTCGTCACCTCCGATATCGCGGCGGGGCTGTTCTCCGGCATCGGGGGCGCCGCCGGTGGCATCGGCGGGCTACGGCTGCGCGCGCTCCTCGAAGAAGACGCCGCGGGAGCCTCCGCAGCCGGATCCCGCATCGCGCGACTTCAGCAACAACTCGCTCGCTGGCCCGTTCCGCCCTGCCTCTGGAAAGGCGCCGGATACGCGGGGTTCGCGGTTCCTGCCTGCGGCCTCATCCCCTACAACAGCGACGAACTCGGCAAGCTCGCCTTCATCGCCCGTGAAAGAGCGGGATACGGCCCCGGACGAAACGTCGCCGTCGCCAGGGTACCCGGCTGGAAGAGCGAAAACCCCAACGTTCCCGACGATTTCGTAGTTGGCTTCAGCAGCGCCGACGGGCAACAGGTGCACTCCGAAGGGCATATCCTCGAACAACTCCAGGCCAAGGGTTTTACCGCAAGGGATATCAAAGCCATTTACACTGAACGATCCCCCTGCGATGACTGCGAAAAACTCCTCAAAGATCTCGAGCAGGGAACGCCGATCACCTGGTCTGTTCCTTACAGTAAAGAGTGGTATGACGCTACCACTGATCTGCTCAAGCGTATGATCCAAGACGCGCGCCGCGGGTAGCTCGTATGCTGGGCTATACTCGCCTGCACTCTGTCCATTGGATTGTAGATAAGCTGGAGCCTGAGAAAGATGTCTGATCAAGCGGGTGCATCGAATGACGTGCTTGCCGCCTACGGCCGGTTGGCAACCCAAGTGTGCGCCGAGCTGACTCGTGCGGGTTTGGTTTCCTATCGCGGTAATCGCGACGTCGAAGGTCGCCCTGGTGCGGAAGTCGAGATTCATGCCGCCGTAGACGGCAGCGGGGGAGTTTCTGTTAGCTGGATCACCAAATCCGAGCTTCTGGACGAAGTCCAGGATGCGATTTTCTCTGGGCAAACAGAAAGGCCGGTGGTGGCCTATTATGAAGCGATCAAAGGAACGATGAGAAATGCAATCAAGTCCATCCTGAGTGCTGCGGGATTTACTGTCGAAATAGTAGAGGAAATGAGTCCGGTGTTGTATGTGCGCTCGGCGCCGGGGAATAAATCGTGATAAGGGTGCCGGGTACGGTAAAGATTAGTTGACCACTGGCTGCCTTGTGGGGTGGCCGGGGGTGCGACCTCCCGGCCACCCGGGCGAAAGGCGGTCATTGGTCGGCTTCCGGAGTTAGCCTGATATCACGATGCTGCGCTCGACGGCTTCGGTGGCGAAGGTGATCAGGCGCTCCGGCCGGATGCGGTCCTGCCGGGATCCGCCGAGGAGCAGGTCGTCCGCGACGCCGATGAGCGCGTCCCACACCCAGTGCGCGAGGGCGGGATCGTCGATCAGGGTCTGGCCGTGCGCCTCCGCGCTCTCCCGTAGCGTCTTCACGAGCGCCTTCAGGGTGTGCCGGTACACCGTCGCCGATGTCGCCACGCCCTTCGAGCGCCGCCCGCCCGCGAGCACCTTCGCCTCCCACTGCGGGGCGGAGCGCCCGAGCCTGCGCCAGAGTTCGGTGATCTGCGGCAGAATTTCACGGAGTACTCCGGCGATACCGATCGTGACGTCCACTTCGGACAGAGTGGCCTGGATGTCTTCGAGGCGTCGGGCGGTCAGCGCGACGAAGACGTCGTCCTTGCCGCCGAAGTACTGGTACACGGTGCCGGAGCTGACACCGGCTCCGGCGGCGATCGCGCGCATGGTCAGCGCCGTGTAGCCGGACTCCTCGATGAGCCGCTCGGCGGAGGCCAGGATGTCACGCCGCCTGCCCTCGGCGTCACCCCATGCTGTCGGCAGCGGGCCGGTCGTCTCGGTCTTCGCCATGGAAACGACCTTAGCGCAAGTCTGGACGATGTTCATTTTAAGTATTGGACGTTGTTCATTTTGCGGTTATGGTGGCCTCATGGACGAGATGGACGCGGCATTGGCCCGCCGCCTCGCGGACGCGGCGGGCGCGGTCCTGCTGGATCTCCGGCGGACGAACCACGACCCGGACGCGGTGCGCGCGGAGGGTGACCGGCGGGCGCAGGAGGTCATCGATCGACAGCTTCGCGCGCACCGGCCCGCGGACGCGGTGTTGTCCGAGGAGGCGCCGGACGATCCGGCCAGGCTGGCCGCCGACCGGGTGTGGATCGTCGATCCGCTGGACGGCACCAGGGAATTCGGCGAGCCCGGCCGTACGGACTGGGCGGTCCACGTCGCGTTGTGGCAGGCGGGGGAGCTGACCGCGGGGGCCGTCGCCCTGCCCGCGCTCGGTCGCACCTACGCCACCGATGAGCCCATCCCGTCTCCGCCCGCGCGGGCCGGGCGCCTGCGCATCGCGGTGAGCAGAACGCGGCCACCGGCGGAAGCCCGCCGGTTGGTGTCCACATTGGACGCCGAACTCGTGCCGATGGGCAGCGCGGGCGCGAAGGTGATGGCGGTGGTCAGCGGCGAGGTGGACGTCTACCTGCACAGCGGCGGCCAGTACGAGTGGGACTCCGCGGCGCCGGTCGCGGTGGCCAGGGCCGCCGGTCTGCACACCTCGCGGCTGGACGGCACCGCGCTGACGTACAACAAAGCAGACCTGCGCGTTCCCGATCTGCTGGTGTGCAGGCCGGAGCTGGCGGGCGCGGTACTGGCGGAGGTGCCGGCATGACACTGGACCATCTCGACCGGCTGGAGGCCGACAGCATCGACATCTTCCGCGAGGCTGTCGCGGAGAGCGAACGGCCGGTGCTGCTCTACTCGATCGGCAAGGACAGTTCGGTGCTGTTGCACCTGGCGCGCAAGGCTTTCTATCCGAGCCCGCTGCCCTTCCCCCTGTTGCATGTGGACACCACGTGGAAGTTCCGGGAGATGATCGCTTTCCGGGACGAGACCGCGCGGCGTCTCGGTCTCGACCTGATCGTGCACCGCAATCCGGACTGTCTCGCGCAGGGCATCAATCCGTTCGACCACGGGTCGGCAACGCACACCGACCTGTGGAAGACCCAGGGTCTGCGGCAGGCCATGGACAAGCACCGGTTCGACTTCGCGTTCGGTGGCGCCCGGCGGGACGAGGAGGCCTCCCGCGCCAAGGAGCGGGTGTTCTCCTTCCGCAGCGCCCAGCACCGGTGGGAGCCGAAGAACCAGCGGCCGGAGCTGTGGCGGCTGTACAACACCCGGATCGGGCCCGGCGAGAGCATCCGGGTGTTCCCGCTGTCCAACTGGACCGAACTCGACGTGTGGCGCTACATCCGGCGCGAGCGGATCCCGATCGTGCCGCTGTACTTCGCCGCCCAGCGGCCGGTCGTCGAGCGCGACGGCACGCTGATCATGGTGGACGACGACCGGATGCCGCTCGCGGACGGCGAGGTCCCGGCGACGCGCAGCGTCCGGTTCCGCACGCTGGGCTGCTATCCGCTGACCGGGGCCGTGGAGAGCAGTGCTCGCACGATCGACGAGATCATCGCCGAAATGCGGACGGCCACCACGTCCGAGCGGCAGGGGAGGGTGATCGACCACGACCATTCCGGCTCGATGGAGCGGAAGAAGCAGGAAGGCTACTTCTGATGACCCAGGCGATCACCGAGGTGCGGGACGGCGAGGACGTCGAACACGCCGATCTGCTGCGATTCATCACCTGCGGCAGTGTCGACGACGGCAAGAGCACGCTGATCGGCAGGCTGCTGTACGAGTCCAAACTGCTCTACAGTGATCAACTCGCCGCGCTCACCGCCGATTCGAAGCGGCACGGCACCAGGGGAGCCGACCTCGACTTCGCGCTGCTCGTCGACGGCCTGGCCGCCGAACGGGAACAGGGCATCACCATCGACGTGGCGCACCGGTTCTTCGCCACCGAGCGCCGTCGCTTCATCGTCGCGGACACCCCTGGCCACGAGCAGTACACCCGCAACATGGTGACCGGTGCGTCCACAGCGGACGCCGCGGTGATCCTGCTCGACGCCCGCAAGGGCCTGCTCACCCAGACCCGCAGGCACACCCATGTGGTGGCACTGCTGGGAATCCGGCACGTGGTGCTCGCGGTGAACAAGCTCGACCTCGTCGGCTACTCGAAGGCCGTGTTCGACGAGATCAGCGCGGAGTACCGCGCTTTCGCCGCGGCACTGGGCATCGGGGACGTCGCCTGCATTCCGGTGTCCGCCGTCGAGGGGTCCAATGTGGTCGCTCGCAGTGAACGGACGCCGTGGTACGAAGGGCCGACGTTGGTCGAGTGGCTGGAATCGGTCGAGGTGGACGACGGCGCGTCCACCGGCCCGGCGCGGCTGCTCGTGCAGTGGGTGAACCGGCCGGACGACACTTTCCGCGGCTTCTCCGGGCGGGTGGTGCGGGGCACGCTCCGCCGCGGGGAGCGCGTCCGGGTGCTGCCGGGCGGTCATGAGTCCACTGTGGAGCGAATCGTGACCATGGACGGTGATCGGGAGCAGGCGGTCAGCGGGCATTCGGTCACCGTGGTGCTGGCGGACGAGGTGGACGTCAGCCGGGGCAGTGTGCTCGCCGCGCTGGAGGCGCCCGCGGAGGTCGCCGACGCGTTCCAGGCACACCTGGTCTGGATGGACGAGCACGAGATGCTGCCCGGCAGGCGGTACCTGGCCAAGTTCGGTGCGCGTACGACCGGGTTCACCGCCGAACACCCGAAGTACCGGATCGACGTGGACACCCAGGCGCATCTGCCTGCCAAGACCGTGCGCCTCAACGAGATCTGCGTGGCGAACCTGCACATCGACCGGCCGGTGGCCTTCGAGCCGTACCGGGCCTGCCGTGATCTCGGCTCGTTCATCGTGCTCGACCCGCTGAGCAACCGGACGGTCGGCGCCGGGATGATCGACTTCGCGACGCGCCGCACCGCGAACCTGCGGTGGCAGGCCCTCACCGTGGACAAGCGGGCGCGCGGAGTGCGCAACGGGCACCGGCCGTGCGTCGTGTGGTTCACCGGCCTGTCCGGTGCCGGCAAGTCGACAATCGCCGACCTGGTGGAAAAGGCGCTGCACGCCGAGGGAGCACATACCTTCCTGCTGGACGGGGACAACGTCCGGCACGGCCTGAACTCCGATCTCGGCTTCACCGACGCGGACCGGGTGGAGAACATCCGCCGGATCGCCGAGGTGTCCGCGCTGATGGTGGACGCCGGGCTGATCGTGCTGGTGTCCTTCATCTCGCCGTTCCGCGCCGAGCGGGCGCTGGCGCGCAGCCTGGTGGAATCCGGCGAATTCTGCGAAGTGCACGTCGACACTCCGCTGGAAGTGGCCGAGCGGCGTGATCCGAAGGGGCTCTACGCCAAGGCGCGGCGCGGTGAACTGGCCAATTTCACCGGGATCGATTCCCCGTACGAGCCGCCGCGGGACGCCGAAGTGCGGCTCGATACCACGGCCATGAGCGCCGAGCAGGCGGCGGAGGCGGTGCTCGCCAAGCTCAGGGAGATGCGAGTGCTCGGCAACTATTGAACGTTGTCCATAATCCTGTACAGTCACACTAGAACGTGTTCTAGGAGGTGTCGTGGCCGAGATTGCCGGGGCCTGGACCGAGTTCTGCCGCGCGTTGGAGCGAGCCGGTCAGGTCGTGCTGCGGGACACCGCGCCGGACACCCCGCTCGACCGGGCGGAAGGCTTCCGGTACTTGAGCAGGTTGACGCGCGAAATGCTCTATTCCTGCGTCGACAACGCCGACCCGGATTTCCCCCGGCTGCACGAACTCGATCTGGTGAAGATCGGCGCCGACAATCCGGACAACGTCTACCTGTCGGCGAACATCCGTGGCGATCGCAGTTACCGGATCACCGGGCGGCGCGGCACCATCGCGTACTTCAGCATCGGTTCCAAGGCCAACCGGTACGCCAAGGACGGCACCATGGCGTCCACCGGCGAGCTGACCGGCGCCGAGCTGGTCCCCGAACCGGACGGGACGATCGAGATCATCGCCAGCGCGACGAAGCAGGGTCGCAACTGGTTGCCGCTCGCCGCCGATTCCACCGGGCTCGTGGTGCGGCAGACCTACCTCGACCGCATTACCGAGACGCCGGGGCAGTGGCGGATCGAGCGGATCGACGGGCCGGGCGAACCGGCCGAGCTGGATCCGGAGTTCCTGGCCAAGGCGTTCGGCAGGGCCGCGCTGTCGGTGCACGGGACCGCGGAGACCTTCGCCAGGTGGACCGAGAAGTTCATGGCCCGGCCCAACGAACTGCCCGACTTCGGCCAGGACTTCTTCCAGCGAGCCGGTGGTGATCCGGAGATCTTCTACCTGCACGGCTACTGGACGCTGCGGCCGGGCGAGGCGTGGGTGATCGAGACCGAGGTGCCGGACTGTCCTTATTGGAATTTCCAGCTGGACAACTGGTGGATGGAGTCGCTGGACCAGCGCCGCCGCATCACGGTCAACAAGCACACAGCCGCGCTGGACGAGGACGGCCGCGTGACCATCGTCGTGGCCGACCGCGATCCCGGCGTCGGCAACTGGATCGACACCTGCGGGCACACCACCGGTACCGCTCTGCTGCGCTGGCTCGGCGCGGAGCGGCACCCGATCCCGCGGTGCCGGGTCGTTCCTGTGGATTCCTCGGCGGTAAAGGAGAATCGATGACCTCGTCGTTGCGTGTCGACGATCTGCTGAGCACAGCGCGGGACAAGACGGGGTTGACCGAATTCGGCGACGACTGGTTTCTCGAACCGCTCGGCGTGCTCGTCGCCGCGCTCAACGACGAGGCCCGGTTGTCGGAACTCGGTTTCCAGCTGACCCAGCGCAGGGTGATCGCACTGCTGGCGGACCGGCTCCGGCTGCGAGCGGTGCAACGTGAGCATCCGGAGATCCTCGACGTCGAACCGGTGGTGGCGGCCGAGATCTGCGGCCTGCCACGCACCGGATCCACGCTGCTGCACCGGTTGCTGGCCGCCTCCCCGAAGCTGACTTCCACACTGTCCTGGGAAACCTCCTATCCGATACCGTTTCCCGGTGAGGGGCCCGGCGCCGCCGAACGCAAACGTCGCGCGCAGGAGCGAATGCAGGCGTTTCTCGATCTTTCCCCGAACTTCGGCGATATCCACACCATTACCTGGGACGGCCCGGAAGAGGACGTGATCCTGGTCGACCGCTCGTTCACCTCGATGAGCTTCGACTCCTTCTACTGGGTGCCCAGTTACGGCGACTGGCTGCGGGCCGCGGACCAGAGCAAGGCGTATCAGGAGCTGTACCAGTGGTTGCAGGTCCTGCAGTGGCAGGATCCGGCGCGGGCGGGCCGGAAGTGGGTGCTGAAATCGCCGCATCACCTCACCGCGGTGGACACCGTGCTGGACACCTTCGAGGGGTGCCGGATCGTGATGACGCATCGCTCCCCGGCGCGTGCGGTCCCGTCCTACGCCTCGATGGTGTGCACGATGTCGGCGCAGTACAGCGAGAAAAGCGATCCGGTCGCGGTCGGCCGGTACTGGAGCGATCGGTTCGCCACCGCCCTGCGCGAGTTCACGGCGGTGCGCGCCCGGCGGCCGGACAGGTTCGTGGACGTCCGGTTCGACGCGATGCTGACCGAGCCGGTCGCGCAGGCCCGCCGGGTGCTCGGGGAGCTGGGGCTGACTGCCGACGCCGCGGACGACGCCGCGTTCATGTCCTATGTGGAGCGTGACAAGAAGGAAAGGAACGCCGCGCATTCCTACACGGCGGAGGATTTCGGGCTCTCGGCCGACCAACTCGACCGCGATTTCGCGGCCTATCTGGAGGTGTACCTGTGATGCTCGACGGTGAAGTCGTTCTCATCACCGGGGTCGGGCCCGGACTGGGCGTCAAGCTGGCCGCTCGCGCCGCGGCGGAGGGCGCGAAGGTCGTCATGGCGGCGCGCTCCACCGACGTCATGGAAAAGGAAGCGGAGAAGATCACCGCCGCGGGCGGGGAAGCCTTCGGTCTTTCCTGCGACGTCCGCAAACCCGACGAGGTGGCGCGTCTGGTGGACGCCGCCGTCGAGCGGTTCGGCCCGATCACGGGGCTGGTCAACTCGGCGTTCGGTCATCCCGGCCTCAGCGCGCTGCTCGACACCCCGGAGAAGGCGATACGCCGCTCCATGGACATCATTCTCTACGGCGCGCTCAACGTGACCCGCGCGGTGGTCCCGCACATGAAGGCGGCGGGCCGTGGCTCGATCGTCAACATCGGCACGATGGCGACCCGCAAGCCGATGCTGGGCGACGGCGGGTACGCGGTGGCCAAGGCGGCGATGAGCTCGGCGACGCGCTCCCTCGCCGTGGAACTCGGCGAACACGGCATCCGGGTCAACCAGGCGGTGATGGGCTGGCTCGACGGCCCCGGCGTCCGTTACTACCTGCGGATGACCGGCGAACAGCGCGGGGTGTCCGAGCAGGAGGTCTACGACGAGATCGCCGCCCGCAACCCGCTCGGCCGGATTCCGCCGGACGAAGCGTGTGCGGGTTCCGTGCTGTTCCTGCTGTCCCGCTACGCCAGCGAGGTCACCGGGGCGACGTTGGACGTGAACGGCGGGGAGTACATGCCGTCATGAGCGAAGCTTGCGAGCGAATCATGGACATCATGCGCCAAAAAGGATTGGACACTGTCTCGCGGAGCGAGTCGATCGCATGAGTAATGTTGTCGAGTCCGTCACGGTCGAGATCGGCGCGCCCGCGGAGTTCGTCTGGGACGTGCTGATCGACTATCCGCGTTATCCCGAGTGGAATCCGTACACCGTCAAGGTGGACACCACGCTGCGCGTCGGCGAGGCGATCGACCTGACGTTGCCCAACAGGGACGGCTCGGCGGGTACGTTCGTCAACCGCGAGTACATTCGCGTCGTCGACCCGCCGCGTCATCTGCGGTACGACACCGGCGACGAACTGCCCGGCATCTTCGCCTTCCGCGACCAGTGGATCGAACCGCTCG
Organism: Amycolatopsis sp. NPDC058986; assembly: GCF_042741125.1. Taxonomy (NCBI): domain Bacteria; kingdom Bacillati; phylum Actinomycetota; class Actinomycetes; order Pseudonocardiales; family Pseudonocardiaceae; genus Amycolatopsis; species Amycolatopsis sp. NPDC058986. Next base: position 159,619 of record NZ_JBHYJW010000013.1, read on the forward strand.
GGCCGGCCCGGTGCGGCTACCGCACCACGGACACCTTCAGCGGCAAGTACGCGGAAGCGGTCCTCGACCAGACCGGGCAATGGGTCAAAGCCGGATTCGACGCCGTGGCCCGCGCGCTGAAAGCACGCGCCGAAGAACTTTGGGTGGCCGAGGCGAGATGAGGCCGCCGGAATCGACCGTCGCGATAGTCGGCGCCGGCCCGGCCGGGGTGCTGACCGCCGTCCGGCTGCTGGACGCGGCCGCGCGGGCCCGGCGCCGGATCGATCCGGTCCTCATCGATCCGGCCGCCGAGGTCGGGCACGGGACGGCCTACCGGACACCTGAGCCGAAACACCTGCTCAACACGCCCGCGGGCAAACTCGGCGCGGATCCCGCCGACCCCAGCGGTTTCGTGCGCTGGAGCAGTGAACGGCTCAGGCGGCCGGTGGGGCCCGGCGAGTTCCTGCCGCGCCGCCACTTCGGGGACTATCTCGGCGCTTTGCTCGATTCGACCGCTCGGCGTAGCGGCGCGCACTGGGACTATGCGCGTGAGCGAGTCGTGCGGCTGGAGCGGTCCGAGGCGGGCGTGACACTGGAGCTGGCGTCCGGTGCGACGCTCGCCGCGTCGGCGGCCGTGCTCGCCGTCGGGCCCTGCGCCCCGGACTGCGGCTGGGCGCCGCGACACCTCCGGGAGTCGCCCCGGTTCGTCGCCGATCCGTGGGCGCGCGACGGGGGATTCTCCTCGGACGGGGACGTGCTGTTCGTCGGAACCGGGCTGACCATGGTCGACCTCGCCATCCAGCTCGACCGTCCGGATCGGACACTCCATGCGGTGTCCCGTACGGGTTTGCTGCCCCGTGCGCACGCGTCGCGGCCCGGGGCTCCGGTCGTCGCACCGAACCTCGCCGGTTTGGGGCCCGACGAGGTGTGGCGCGCGGTGTCCGGCGGGCGGAGCTGGCGGTCGGCGGTGGACTGCCTCCGCCCGGTCGCTTCGGCACTCTGGCGTGGGTTCTCCGTTGCCGAGCAGGAGCGTTTTCTCGCCGAGAAGTCGCGGTACTGGAACGTTCTGCGCCACCGGATGGCGCCGGTGGTCGCCCATCGGCTGCGGAGGATCCGGCGGGACGGCCGTCTGCGCCTGCACACCGGAGAGGTCACCGGAGCGGTGGAGGACGCCGGCGGGCTGCTCGTCGCGCTGTCGGACGGACAGGTGCTGCGCGTCGGCCTCGTCGTCAACTGCACCGGGCCGAAGCTGGATCTGCGTGCGGGCGGGAAACTGGTGCCGAGTCTGTTCGCGGACGGGCTCGCGATGCCGGGCCCGCACGGGCTGGGTATCGACACCGCTGCCGACGGGCGTGTGCTCGCCCGCACCGGTCCCGACACTCCTTTGTGGACGCTGGGCGCACCACGGGTCGGCACGCTCTGGGAATCCACCGCCATTCCGGAGATCCGGGACCAGGCCGACGCCGTCGCCGCTTCTGTGCTGTCGTTCGTGACAACGCGGAAGACGGTGACCGCCGGACTCGGTACGCTGCCGTGAGCCGGGGATGGATCTACTGGCCGGTGCGGCCGTCGATCCGTTCGCGCAACAGATCGACGTGCCCCAGATGGCGGGCGTACTCCTCGATCATGCTGACCAGGACCTCGCGCAGCGACATCGCGCCGCCACCGCTGCCGTGCCGGTTCAAGGGATCGTCACCGGTGATGTCGAGGCTGGGCGCGTCGGCCACGAAGCGCGTGGCGAAGTCCACCTCGGCACGCCACGCGTCCCACGCCTGCGCGACGATCTGAGGGTCGGGAACGGCGCCGTCGAAATCGCCGTCCGGTTCGGCGGCGGAACAGAACAGCCGGGATACGTCCTGCCCCGCCATCAGCACCCGGAACGTCGCGCGCTCCACCTCGGCCAGATGTCGCACGAGCCCCAGGAGCGACATCGTCGAGGGCGCGATGGAGCGCCGTGCCATCGCTTCCGCGTCGAGGCCCGCGCATTTCATTTCCAGGGTGAGCCGTTGACAGCGCAGGGACTCGGTCAGCGTGGTGCGTTCGTCACCCAGCCTCGCCCGGTCTTCGCGCGGGTCGTCGGGGGACGGTCTGCCGTCCTCGGTGAACATGTCGGCTCGTCGGGTCGCCATGACCGCCATCATCGGCTAGGTGCCCGAGGGGCGACAAGCGAATAACGCTTCGCTCCGCCCGGACCGAGGGACGCTCAGGGCGCCGTAGTCCGCAAAGGATGACGAGCTTGCGGTGTCGCGAACGTTCCGTTTGGGACGTTGATCCTGGATTCGCCGGCCGGCTATGCCCCGAGGGGGACCTTCACTCCTACGCGAGGGGAGCAAAGCCGCCTCGTTCCGCAGCAGGGCGTCATCACGCATGAATCTCCCGAGCCAGCAGGCGACTTTCACCGCGCAAGTCACACGCTGCGAGGAACCTCGAAGGCCGTGAAGGGGCCTTTCGTAGCCTCCAACGCACCGAAGGGTTCCTTCGCCGCACATAGTCCACAAAGGACAATTTAGTGTATGTGGCACGCCGCCTTCACGTCATCCGAACGCCGCTGGGGCCAGGTTGATCGTCGCGAACGCGTCGTTCGCGAGGTGCTGCCGAGCCATGTGCCTCAGCCGCGCGAACCGCCGAGGGACGCCCTTGTCGCAACCCGCGCTACCCGCCGCGTGCGTCCGGATTCGTAGCGTCCTTTGTGGACTCCTGTGTCGTGAAGGGGACTTTCGGCGCGCTGGACGCGACGAAAGTCCCCTTCAGCTCACGTCAGCCGTGCAACACCGCCGAAGCGAGTCACCGCTTGAGAAGGGTCAGGTGATGGCGGGTGCGTTCGGCGTCCCCGGCGCGGTTCTGCGTCTGGTACAGCTCCAAGGCCTGTTGGTACGCGCTGTGCGCCGGTTCGCGCTGATCGAGGGCGTGGTGGGTGTGGGCGAGCCATTCGAGGGTGTCGGCCTCCTCGTAGGCGTGGCCGAGTTTGCGGTACACGCTCAGGGACTGCAGGTAGTAGTGCAGCGCCTGGTGGTGCCGGCCGGCATGGTGGGCGATGTACCCGAGACTGTCCAAAATGGCCGCTTCGCCCTCGGGATAGTCGTGGTGCCTGGCGATCGCCAGCGCGGCCGTGCAGTGGGTGCGGGCCTGCTCGCCGTGGCCCAGCCGGGCCTGGTGCCAGCCGACGTCGTTGAGCGCGCGCGCCTGGCCGAACGGGTTGCCCGCGGTGCGGAACAGGTGGAGGGCGTTGCGCGCGTGTTCCAGCGCGCGTGCGTCGTCCCCCTGGTGTTCCCAGGCGCGCGCGAAGATGCGGTGGGTGTAGGCCTGTTCGGAGTGGTCGCCCGCTCGTTCGGTGAGCGCGAGTGCCTCCTGGAGGTGTTCGAGTGCCTCGGTGTGCAAGCCCAGCCGCGCGCAGGCGTTGCCCAGCCGTTGACGTGCCCGCACCAGGCAGGTGACGTCCTCGATGCGGGTCGCCGCGGCCAGGCCGGCGCGCCATACCGCGAGATCGTCGTGCAGGCGGCCGCGGCGCCACAGATAGGTGGACAGGACCCAGGCCAGCTGCCAGACCAGCGTGGGCCAGTTCCTTGCCTCGGCGGTGTTCTGGATGGCGAGCAGATTGGCGTGTTCGGCGGTGAACCAGTCCAGCGCGGCCGCCCGATCCTCGAGAGGCTGCGCGACGCAGCCCGCCGCGCGGTGCCGGAGCCGGGCCGATGGGCGGTGCGGATCCAGCAGCTGCTGGCCCGCGAAGGCGGTGTGCAGGTAGAAGTCGGCCAAGCGGCGCAGTGCTTCGTCGCGGGCGGCTTCGGTGAGGTCCTGGCCTGCCTGGCCCGCGGCGTCCAGCCGGATGAGGTCGTGCATCCGGTAGCGACCGGGGAGATGCTGCTGCAGCAGGCTCGCGTTCTCCAGCTCCCGCAGGATGACGCGGGTCCGGTCGGCCGGGCGCGCGGTGAGGGAGGAGGCGGCGAGCACGCCGATGTCCGGTCCGGGCACCAGGCCCAGGAACCGGAACGTGTCCGCTGCCTCGTGCCGCAGTGCGCGATAGGAGCAGGAGAGCACGGCCCGGACGTTCGCGGTCAGGTCGCCGGTGTCCAGCGCGTCGAGCCGCGCGGAGGTGTCCCGCAGTTCCCGCACCAGCGTCGCCAGCGGGAAGTCACTGTGCGTGCCGGCCCGGGTGGCCACGATGCCGAGTGCCAGCGGCAGTCCCGCGCAGTACGTCAGCAATTCGGTGACCGCGCCGGGTTCCGCGGCGAGCCGGTCGACGCCCAGGTGGCGGCCGAGCAGCCTCTTGGCCTCCTGCTCGGGCAGGACGCCGAGGTCGAGCAGCCGGGCTCCGTGCGTGGTGACGAGGCTGGTGAGCCGGTGGCGGCTGGTGATCAGCACCGTGCAGGCCCGCCCGCCCGGCAGCAGCGGGGTGATCTGGGCCCTGTCCCTGGCGTTGTCGAGGACCACCAGCAGCCGCTTGTCGGCGACCAGGCTGCGGTACAGGCCCACCTGCGCCTCGAACTCCGCGGGCAGGGCGTCGTGGTGGACACCCAGCGCGTCCAGAAAACCCCGGACGGCCAGGTCCGGTTCCATCGGTTCGTCCACCGCGTCGAAACCACGCAGGTTGACGTACAGCTGACCGTCCGGGAACCGGTCGAGGTGCTGATGGGCCCACCACAACGCGAGCCAGGTCTTGCCGATGCCGCCGGGACCGCCGATCGCCCGGATGACGGTCCCGGTGCCGTCCGGGTATTCCTCCAGCGCGGAGTCGAGATGGGCGAGTTCGCCGAGCCTGCCGACGAACGGGCGGGGTGCGGCGGGCAGCTGGCGGGGTACCGCGCGCCTCGCCGGGCCGGGGTCGGCGGGCGGGGTGCGGGCACTCACCGGATCGGCGGCGAGAACGCGCCGGGGATCCGGGTTTGCCTCCGCCGCGGGCAGCCCTGGCGTATTCGCCTCGATCCGGTTGCGCGCCGCGATCCAGGCCCCGACCCGCTCGTCGCCCTCGCAGGCGCGGATGAACGCGGCCACCGTCTGCGGGCTCGGCAACACGTTCTTCTGCAGCGCACCCGCGAGTGTGCTGCGGGGCAGGAATTCGCCGGCGTCGGCCGCACGCTTTTCTAGCTGCCGATAGGTATATCCGGATCGTTCCTTGATCTTTCCCAGCAGGCAAACGAACTCGGCGGCGTCGCGAGCGGCATCCGGGTGAATGCCCGTATCCTCCACGTCTCCATGCTCGCGGCATTCGGCGCGCAGTGGCAATAGCCTGTCCGTAACAATGTCCGGGCACTCGCCTGACCAGTGCGGACAGCCGGGTCTGTCCGGGACGGCCTGTCGCCATTGCCGGTCCCGCGAGGCCGGTGGCACCATCGTTGTCACCGGGGCGGAGAACTTCTGGTTCCGGGCAAAGTTCGAATTCCGGACAAAGGGAGCGTCGTCTTCGGTCGGTGCCGTGACCGGGTGGCGAAGTATCGAGGGGGAAGAGGCACCGCGGTGTCGATCGTGATGCGAGCCTGCGCGTTTTCGGGAGAACGACGGGAATATCGGCGGACCAATAGCTCGGCGGCGTGGTCGTGCCCGACTTCCGGTCCCGGCGCGCGGTTCCCTGGATGGTCACGCTGGTCGACGACGTCGCGGGGACGAGACTGGCCGGCACGTTTCGCACCTCGTGCCGGCCAGTCCGTCCACTTCGGACCGGACGGTCCGGTGGTTCACGGATCGAGCAGGTGCGCGAGGGCGGCGGTGGCATCGGCCGCGTAGCGCTCGGCGACGGCGTCCGGATCGCGGATCGCTTGCTGGGCAAGGCCGATGGTGAGGGCGCGGACGGCGGGGGTGAGGCGTGCCGCCTGCGCGGGGGTGGTGCGGCGGACGGGGGTGCGCCCGGGGGCGATGACGCGGCCGGTGAGCAGCCGGGTGAGGAGAGCGGTGATCTCGCTCGCCTGCGTGGCGATGGCGTCGGCGAGTTCTTCGTCGTGCGCGGCCAAACCGGCCGCGTCGACTTCGAAGGCGTACCAGTGGGCGGCGTTCTCGTCGAGGGCGAGCCGATAGGTGACGAGGGCGTAGCCCCGAAGTGCTTCGTGGAGGGTCAGGTCCTGTTCGGTCAGCTCGGCGAGGCGGTCTCGCAGGAGCCGCGCCAGGTGCTCGACGGTGGCCAGGAGCAACTGGCGCTTTCCGCCGAATCGGGAGTACACCGCGCCTGTGGTCAGGCCCGCCCTGGCGGCGATGTCTTCCAGCCGCGCGGCCCGGTAGCCGTGTGCGGCCATCTCGGCGAGCGCGGCCTCGATCAGCGCGGTGTTGTTGCGCTGCCGTGATTCGGCACGTTTCACCGGCCGGCACCGGCGACGTCGTCGAGGCGCCGCACCGTCGCGAGCGCGGCGCCGATCTGGACCGCGACCACGTCACGCAGGGGGAAGGGATCGGCGCGCAGGGCGTGCTCGGCGTCCGCGCACCAACGGTCGAGGAGGCCGGAGGCGTCTTCCGTGGCGGCTCGCAGTACCGACGGCTGGTTGCCCGCCGCCTGCTCGACGCCGAGTTGGCGGTGTAACAGACCCGCACACCGCAGCCGCACCATGTGCACGACACAGTGCGCGGCGAAGGATTCGGCGACCGTCGCCTCTCGTCCCGCGACGGCGCCGGCCATCTTGTCGTAGGCGGACGCCAGCGACGAGCTGTGCTCCAGAGTGTCGGCAATGGCCGGGCGCATCGGCGAGGAAATCGTCAGCCGGGGCGACACCCGTTGGTACACCGCGCCGAGCGCACGGGCGTCCGCTTCGAGTTGTGCGGCGTTCTCGCGCAACACGTCGGCGTAAGCACGCCCGCTCGCCGAGGGATCGGCGGCACGCGGGTCGCGCCACAGCGGTACCTCGGTGACCAGCGTGGTCGTCCCGTGCCGCTCGGCGTAGTGCGAACTGGAGCCGCCGAGACGCGCGGATCCGTCCGGACGCGCGGTGGCGGCGGCCAGCTCACGTGCGGACGGCATCAGGTATACCGCCGGCGCGGCGGTGGGCCAGCCGAGTGTGTCGATCGGACCCAGTGACAGCGGGACATTTCCGGCCCGCGCGACCTCGGCGAGGTCGTCCGCCACGCCGGGCACGTCCTGGCTGAGGATGAAGAACACCCCGCCGAAATCGGCATTGTGCAGCGAGTACTGGAAAACCGGGCGGAGCTCGTCGATGACCCTGGCCAGCGCCTGGGTCTCGGGCAGCATCCGGTCGAAATACGCCTGCTCGTCCAGAACGGGGAAAGTCCACTCCGGCTGGTCGGTGAGGGCCGGGCGGAAGAAGTTCCGGTGGTAGTGGCGGATCGTGTACGGACCGCCGAACCAGTCCTCGTTCATGCGCGTCGCGTCCGGGTCGAGACAGGGCACGAAATGCCAGCTGTAGCCCGCCTCGTCGCGCAGCGCGGGGTCTTCGGTCACGAGCCGTGCCAGGTGCAGCACGGTGAGCAGGCCGAGGGGTTCGTTGGGGTGCGGGCCGCCGACGATCAGCGCGTGCCGGGGACCGTGGCCCACCGAGAGCATCCGCAGCGGATCACCGAGCCGGGAGGTGCCGATCCGGCGGAGGCGGCAGACCTCGGGGTGGTCGTCCGCGAGCGTGGCGAGCGCGGCCTCGAGTTCGTCGACGGTGCAGATCCGGTCCATGTCCGGCAGTCCGCTCAGCCGGTCCGCGACGAGTCCGATCATGACGTCCCCCAGAACGATAATCCAGATTACTACCGTAATCGAGATTATCAACGACGCGCGAGCAGCGCCAGCAAGGTTCACGGGCAGGTGGTGAGCGCACGCAGGTACGCGGAATGTGCCTGGCCCGCCACTTCGCTGACACGGAGTGCGCAGCCGCCGACCGGTCCGCCGGGGACCCAGGCGAGTACGAGTGTCGACGTCGTCGCCGCGCAGCGCAGCGGGCGATAGACGGTGTCCGGCATCGGAGTCCTCGGTGGCGAGGTCACGGTCGGGATACCCGCGCCGTGGCCGAGGCAGAGTGCGGCCCATTCACTGGTGACGTAGCGGAATCGCGGTTCGGCACACGCCGCGAGCACCGCGCGCGTCAGCGGCTGGACGGCTTGATCGAGCAGGACGCACGGATGGCCGGACAACGCGGAGGGCGGTACCGAGTCCGGAGTGCCGAGTGCGTGCCCCCGCGGAATGCCGACGACGAGCGGCTCGGTGGCCACCGACGACCAGGCGAGCGGGGCGGGCAGGGAAGCGCTGTCCGTGTTCTGCCGCAGCACGACGAGGTCCAGTTCGTCGCGCTTCACCGCCTCGGCCAGCTCCGTGCCCGGTTCGTCGATCAGCATCGACAGTTCGGCGCCGGGCCGCAGCGAACCGAGTTCCCGGACGAGCCGGGGCAGGACGGGTGTCGCCACCGCGCCGATCCGGATGCGGTCCGGCGGCGCGTGGCCGCCCGCCCGCGCGGCGGCGAGCATGCGGTCGAACTGCGGCAGCACCACCGCGGCGTGTTCGAGCAGCACCTCGCCCGCTTCCGTGAACGTCGTTCCCGCGGGGCCTTCGGTCAGCAGTTCGGCGCCCACCATGCGTTCCAGCCGCTGGATCCGCACCTCGAGCTTCGCCTGCGTGGTGCCGAGCAGGACGGCGGCCGCCGCGACGCTCCCGGTCTCGGCGACGGCGGTGAGGATCTTCAGCTGCCGCAGCTCGATGTCCACTCCCGCTCCGGCACGGGTCAGTTCGTGCGCGCGGCGAGCCGTCGCAGTGGTGCGGGAAACACGTGCGGGCCGCTGTGCCGTCCGCGGCTGTCCCGGTAGGCGTCGAGAATCACCCCGGCCAGCAGGCCGGCCCGCGAGGCGATCGGGCTGTCCTCGCGGTAGAGCAGGAAATGGCTGGTCCGCATCAGCAGGTCCGAGATCGGCCGGTGCACCACGCCGGGCGCGAGGGGACGCAGTGTCTGGATGAGAGTGACGTCGCCCTGATAGCGGACGATTTCGTCGCGGGGGCCGGAGACCGGGACATGGTGCGCGATGAGCGGGGAAAAGCCGAAAGGGTGGCAGACACGCGCGAGGAACTCGCGGCAGCGGTCGGGCCCCGTCGACGAGATCCACCGCTCGTGTTCCAGTTCGGCGAGGCGGACCGAGTGTCTCGACGCGAGGGGATGCCAGTCGGGGAGCATCACGAGCAGCGGGTCGTCGGCGAGGTCGATCCGGCCGGTGTTCGCGGGCGTCGTCACCTCGCACTGTTCGGACAGCACCGCGAGATCGAGTTCACCGCGCTCGAACCAGCTGAGGATCTCCGCGGTCGACCCGGCCGTCCTGATCTCCGCCTGGTCGCCGGTGCCGGTGGTGTCCAAGGCGTCGAGCAGGGGCCCGGCCAGCGCGGTCGCCGACCAGCCGACCCGCAACGCCCTGGCGCGCTGCGCGCACCGCTGTGCCAGATCGGTGCCGATTCTCGCCGTGCGGGCGAGAATCCCGTCCGCGTAATCGAGGATGAGCCGCCCGAACGGGGTGGGACGGACGCCGGTGCGGTCGCGTTCGAACAACGCCTGGCCGAGCAGCTCCTCGATTCTCCGCAGTTCCCGGCTGAGCGCGGGCTGCGGGAGTACCAGCTGGGCAGCGGCGCGATTGAGGCTGCCCGCTTTCGCGACAACCTGGAGGTGGCGTAAATGCTTCAGTTCCAGCTCCACGACTGATCACCGTATGGCAGGAGTACCCGCGGGTGCACCGGCGAAAGTGTGATCGCCACCCCTACCAAAGTAGGAAATCCTCTTTCCGAAGTCCGGCGCTCGCGAGACCGCGAAGGCATAACCCGCTGGCATTAGCCGTCCCACCGGGCCACGGCGACAGTAGGCACATCCACTCGCGGCCACCGGGGAAACCGGACCAGGAAAGGTGGAAATCTCTCATGTTCGACGCGAGTCCGCTGTCTTCCGGCTGTGCCCGGCTGTTTCCGGGCGCACCACACGCCTGTGTCGGCGTGAGTCCGTTCAACGGTTATTTCACCTCGGAACGGCTGGTCCGGCTCGCCGCGTGGACGGCGGGCAATTTCGACGACTTCCATTTCTTCGTGCCGGACGAGGTCACGGCCTACACGCTCGAAGCACTCGGTTATTCACCGGCGCGGGCGAAGCAGAAAGCGCATCGCCAGTCCTGTCACGTGCACAACAAGATCACCACCGCGTTGACCACGCTCGGCGTGCCCGATCCGGCGAGCCGGATCCTCGGCATGGCACGGCTATGGGAGATGCCAGCCTACCGTAGCGTCGCGCACGAGGTGGGGAAACACTTCGAAACCGACCAGGGTTTCCGTTCCGCCTGCCACAGCGCTTCGACCTGGGTCCTGCAGGGAAAAATGGGCGACGTGCCGAATGCCGGAACACTGCGGCTCGCGGTCCGCTACTTTCTCGCCGAACTCCCGTTGTTCGCGGCATCGGGGCTGATCACCGGGAACGCCGGATCGATGTTCGTCTATCACCAGCGGGTGCCCTTTCTGCAGAGGTTCTTCGACGGGGAATTCGCTTTCCGGCCGAATCCCGGGCAGGGGTTCCTGGTCGTGCGAGAGCCGGTGCTGGAGGCGGCGGGCCGATGACGAACCGTCATGACGACTACTCGTTGACGCGGGTCCCGGCGCACGCCCGCCGGTCGTGGCCGTCGGTCGCGGTGCAGCGTTTCGGGCAGGTCTCCTCGTTCCAGCAGTTCATCGTCGGCGCGATGCTCGGGTACGGCATGACGTTCTGGCAGGCCGTGCTGGCGATCACGATCGGTTCGGTGCTGCTCGAGGTCATCACCGTGCTGCTCGGCATCGCCGGGGTCCGCGAGGGACTGTCCACATCCGTCCTCGCCCGCTGGGCCGGGTTCGGCCGGAAGGGATCCGCGCTCGTCGGGCTGCTCGTGGCGCTGAGCCTCGCGGGCTGGTTCGGCGTGCAGAACGGCGTGTTCGCGCACGGCATGCACGCGCTCGGCGGGACGGTGCCGGAATGGGTGTGGGCCGTGCTCGGCGGCGTCGCGATCACCACCATCACCGTGTACGGTTTCCGCCTCATGGCCTGGGTCGGCTATCTGACCGTGCCCGCGTTCCTCGTCCTCGCCGGATACTCCATTGTGGACACACTGAGCAGCCATTCGCTCGGGTCACTGGTCTCCGGCCCGCCGCCGGGCCCACCGCTTTCGCTCGGCGCGGCGACCACGCTGGTCTCCGGTGCGTTCATCCTCGGCGCGCTGATGACCCCGGACATGACCCGGTTCAACCGCACCCCGGGCGACGTGGTCAAGCAGACGCTGCTCGGCGTGACGCTCGGCGAGTACCTCATCGGGCTGATCGGGGTGCTGCTGGCTCACGCCACGAAGTCGGCCGACATCGTCGGCATCGTCACCTCCTCGTCGGGCGTGCTGGGCACCCTGGTGCTCGCCACCGCGATCTTCAAGATCAACGACTGGAACCTCTACTCGTCCTCGCTGGGCCTGGTCAACGTCGTCGACGTGCTGTTCGGCCGCAAGGTCGGCCGCGTCCGCGTGGTCCTGGTGCTGGGTGTGCTCGGCACCGCGGCGTCCGCGTTCGGGATCGCCGACGACTTCGCGGGCTTCCTGACCGCGGTCGGCGTGCTCACGCCGCCGGTCGCCGGGGTGCTCATCGCGGAGTACTTCGTCGTTCGCCGCTGCCGCCCCGTGCTCGACGCCTTGCGGGAACGCGGTTCGGTGCCGGGCCCGCATCGGGACTGGGTGCCCTCGGCGCTCGTCAGCTGGGCGCTCGGGACGGCGTGCGCGGTTTTCTTCGACTTCGGTATTCCCGCGATCAACTCGGTGATCGTGGCCTTCGCCGGTTACTTCGCGGCGAGCCGGCTCTTCCCGGCCCGCCGCCGGACACAGGGAGGAACGGACATGCTTCCACTGATCGGGCGTGAAGAACTCAAGCGCGCGATGGACGAGGGCGCGGTGATCGTGGTCGACACGATGCCCGTCGCCTACTACGAACGGGAACACCTGCCCGGCGCCCGCAACATTCCCGGCTTCCCGTACGAACGCGCGGCGGAGTTCACCGACGCGCACGCGCCGGACGTGCTTCCGGACAAGTCCGCCGCGATCGTCGTCTACTGCGCCAACACTCCTTGCCGCAACAGCGAATTCGTCGGCGTTCGCCTGCGCGAACTCGGCTACACCAGCGTCCGCAAGTACCGCGAGGGCATCGAGGACTGGGTGGACGCCGGGTACCGGACCGAGTCCGGCACCCCGACGGCGGCGCGTCCGGCGCCGGTTTCCGGTGACAGCACCGAATAGGAGGAGAAGGAAAATGGGAACGAGAATATCCGTGCTCGCGGCCGCCGTCGCGGCGGCCGCGGCGCTGCTCGGCTGCAGCACGATGACGCCCGCGATCGCGGCGGAGCGCGTGGCCGTCACGACGCAGGACGACACCGTCATCGACGTGACCTCGGCCAACTACGACCAGGTCATGGAGATGTCGAAGACCAAACCGGTGGTGCTCGACTTCTACGCCACCTGGTGCGGCCCGTGCCAGGAAATGGCTCCCTATCTGGAGAAGTACCACAAGGCCGACAACGGGAAGTGGATCTGGGCGAAGGTCGACCTGAGCAACAGCGGGCAGAACAAGGACATCGCGGACAAGTACAGCATCGAGTACATCCCGACGCTCATCGACATCAGGGACGGGCAGGAGAAGGGCAGCAGGGTCGTCGGCTTCGACTCCGGCAGCGGCCCCGCCGACCTGCGCACCTGGCTGAACGGTCTCTGACGCACCGCCGCCGGGGCTCGTCGGCGCCGGCGGCGATCCGTCCCTCTCCGCGAAGGGTTTCCCATGAATCGCAAGACAAGGGCCGCCGTGCTGGCGGTCTGTTTCACCGCGGTGGCCGCGGTTCCGCCCGCCACGGCCGCCGCGAGCACCCCCGCCGAGGCCACGTCGGTGTACATCGTGCGGCTGAAGCCGATGGCCGCGGACAAGGACAAGGTCACCACCGCCGCGAACGCGATGATCGCGAAGTACGGCGGCACGCTCCGCCGCGTCTACTACTCCGTTTCGCAGGCGTTCTCCATCGACCTGACCGAGGCGCAGCACACGAAGTACCTCACCGACACCGCGGTCAGCACCGTCGGCGCCAACCAGACCTACACCGCGGCGGGCACGCAGAACGATCCGCCGTCCTGGGGACAGGATCGCATCGACCAGCCGGACCTCCCGCTCGATCACAGCTACGCCTACCCGAACACGGCCTCGGACGTGCACGTCTACGTGCTCGACACCGGCGTCCGGACCAGCCACCGCGACTTCGGCGGTCGCGCGCACGCGGCCTTCGACGCCGTCGAGCCCGGCCAGAACCGTAGCGGCGCCGACTGCAACGGGCACGGCACACGGGTCGCCGCCACCATCGGCGGGCACCACTTCGGCGTCGCGAAGGAGGCGTCGATCGAATCGGTGCGGACGCTCGGCTGCGACGGCACCGGGACGTCCGAACAGATCCTGTCCGCGTTGGATTGGGTGAACCTCAACGCGAAACGCCCGGCGCTGCTCAACCTCAGCTTCGCCGGTCCCGGCGGCACGGTCATCGACATCCAGCTCTACAAGATGACCCAGCTCGGGCTCGCCTACACCACGGCGGCGGGCAACGCCGGTGCCGACGCCTGCGGCACCACCCCGGCACGGCAGACCACCGGGATCACCGTCGGCGCGACGGACGCGGCCGATCGCCGGGTGCCGTCGTCGAACTTCGGTGGCTGCGTGGATCTCTACGCGCCGGGCAAGGACATCAGGACCGCGGACAACCGGAGCGACACCGGCTGCACCACCGTGTCGGGTACGTCGATCGCGTCGGCGGAGGCGGCCGGTGTCGCCGCGATGTACCTGTCCGCGCATCCCGACGCCAAGCCGGACGCGCTCGACGCGGCACTCAAGGCCGCCGCGTCGAAGGACAAGGTCGCCGATCCCGGTACCGGATCGCACAACCTCCTGCTCCATACGGCCTAGGGCTCGCGGCCGGGACGACGGTTGGAGACTCGACCATGAACCTCGCCGCGCCACCCGGCCGCGCCACCGGCCTGCCGCTTGGCGCCCTTCTCGCGCTCGCGACCTCGGTGTTCCTCGGCTGCCTGACCGAGGTCGTGCCCGCCGGGATCCTGCTCCCGGCGTCCGCCGATCTCGGGGTCGCGCCCGCGGTCACCGGACAGCTCGTGACGGTGTACGCGATCACCACCGCGCTCACCGCGGTACCGCTGACCGCGGCCACGACCCGGGTGCCCCGCAAGACACTTCTGCTCGCGCTCGTCACCGGGTTCGTGGTGACCAACGCGGTCATCGCGCTGTCCCCGTGGTTCGCGCTCGTCCTCGCGGCGCGGGTGGTCTCCGGCGCGGTCACCGGCGTCCTGTGGTCGCTCGTCGCGAACTACGCCATGCGGCTCGTCCCGGTGGAACGATCCGGCCGCGCGCTCGCCGTCGCGATGGCGGGCACTCCGGTGGGCTTCGCGCTCGGTGTCCCCGCGGGGGCCGCGCTCGGCGTGCTCATCGGCTGGCGCTGGGTGTTCGTCGTCATGGCGCTCATCGCGCTGCCGCTGCTCTGGTGGATCTCGGTGGTCGTTCCGCCGCTACCGGGGGAGCCGATCGGTGGCCGGACGCGGCTCCGTGGCGTCCTGCGGACTCCGGGGCTGCGTCCGCTTCTGGTCCTGGTGATCGCGTTCTCCTTGGCGCACAACATCTTCTACACCTACCTCGGCCCGTTCTACGCCGGGCACGGGCACGCCGGGCTGCTCAGCGCCGGGCTGCTGTTGTTCGGACTGTCCACAGTGGCCGGTTTGTGGCTCGTCGGGCTCGCGCTCGACCGGCATCCCCGCGCCGTGCTGCTGTCGTGCGCGGCGACCGCCGCCTGCTGTCTCGCCGTGCTCGCCGTCGGCGGACGCGGCCCCGGCGTCCTCCTCGCGGCGACGGCGTTGTGGGGACTCGCCTTCGGCGGCGCGCCGACGTCGTTCCAAGCGGTCACCGCCCTGCTCGCCGGACGCCGCGCCGACACCGCGCAGTCGCTCACCATCGCGAGCTGGAACGGCGCGGTGGCCGGAGGCGCGCTGGCCGGCGGGATCGTTCTCGAGACAGTGCCCATGGCGTTGCCGTGGGTCGCGGTCGCGCTGCTGACCGTGCCGATCCTGCTCGCCGGCCCGGTCACCTCGAACAGATGACGAGGACCGCGCTCACGACCAGCACGATCGCCAGGCCGGTCAGCCCGAGGCCGAGGGTGGTGGCGACCGCGATCGCGCCGACGAGAAGCGGGCCGCCCGCGTCACCGAGTTCGCGGCCGACTTCGGCGGCGCCCATGGTCTGCCCGAGCCGTTCGGGCGGGGTGCTCGCCGCGAGATGGGCGAATCCGATCGGGGTGACCAGTCCGGTGCCGGTTCCGATCGCGACGGCGGCGATGACGAGCCCTGCCACGCCAGGCAGTGCCGCGGCGAGCGTCATACCCGCTGCGGCGAGGGCGAGGCCTGCGGCCATGCCTGCCCCGTCGCGGATCCGGCCCGCGTCGCGGGCACGTCCGCTCCAGGGCTGGACCAGGGCCGCGCAGGCGGCCAGCAGGGACACGATCGCGCCGGTGGCCAAGGGGCCGAGTCCGTGGCCTGCCCCCGCTACGGGCAGGAAACCGACGCCGACGGCGAGCGCGGCGGTCGCACCGGCCAGCGCGAGGGTCGGCCGCAGAAAACCACCGGCGCTCAGCCGGCGGGCCAGGTCGAGCAGCGTCTGCCGGGTCCGGGGCAACGGTGCGGCCACGGGAACGGCCAGTACGGCCCAGACCGCGACCGCGGCGGCGAGCGCGGCCAGTGCGAGGAACAGCAGCGAGTATCCGCCCAGGGTGATCAGGATTCCGCCGAGGAGGGGCCCGAGGGCGTAGCCGAGTCCCTTCCACGCGCCGTACCCGCCGAAGGCCCGGCCGCGCCGGTTGTGCGGTGAGAGCCGGGCGACCAGTGCGCCCGCGGCGGGCGAGAAGGCCGCGGCCGCCGCGCCTTGGCCCAGCCGGGCGAGGCCGACCAGCGCCGGATCCCCGGCGACGACGAACGCGGCGGACGCGACGGCGAAGGCGAGCAGGCCGCCGAGGAGAACCGGTCGTGGGCCGACGCGGTCGGCCAGTGCGCCGAACAGTGGTTTGAGTACCACCTCGGCGCTGTCGTAGATCGCCAGCAAAAAGCCGAGGGTCAACAGCGACGCGCGTTCGGCTTCGGTGTACCCACCGAGGCCTGCGGCGATGCTGTGCGCGCCGAACGCGGTGACGAACCCGGCGGCGTACAAGGGAAACAACCGGCTCCGGCTACGGGAGGTCTCGCTGCTCATCGATGCGGTCCCGACGACATCTGCTGTCCTTTGTGGACGAATTCAGCCGGAGCCGGTCGCGAGCCAGGTGCCGATCTGGCCCAGCACGTCGCCTTCGTAGTCCTCGCCGACCATGCGGCCCAGGTCGGCGATCGTCACCTCGCGCAGCGCGGCGCGCCAGGCCCGGTCGGCGGCGATCATCGTGCGGGTGATCGCGCACGGCGCGGTGCACGCCTCCGGCGGCGCCGCCATCGGGCCCCGCTGCCGGATCTCCGTGCACACGAACGTCGGCTGGGGGCCTTCGACGGCCTCGACGACGTCGAGAACCGTGATCTCCCAGGGGGAACGCGTCAGCACGTACCCACCGGCCTTCCCCTGCGCGGACCGGACGAGCTGGGCCCGCGACAGCGCCTGCAACTGCTTGGCCAGGTAGGTGGCCGAAACCCCGTGCAGTTCGGCCAAGCGGACCGCGGGTACCGGTTCGGCCGCCGCCGTCAGCACCACGCAGCAGTGCAACGCCGTTTCGACACCACCGGACACCTTCACGCGTCCAGCCTAACCAGCGGGCTTGACTCGGACAACAGGTGTCCGAGTAAGCTTCGAACTCGGACACAATGAATCCGAGTCAAGGAGCTCCTCATGAAGATCGCGGTGATCGGCACCGGCCTCATCGGTTCCCAGGTGGCGCGGAAGCTCGCGGACGCGGGCCACGACACCACGGCGCATTCGCTGTCCACCGGTGTCGACCTGCTCACCGGTGAAGGGCTCGACGACGCGGTGCGCGGCGCCCAGGTCGTGGTGGACCTGACCAACTCGCCGACCTTCGACGAAGCCGCGATCGACTTCTTCCGCACGACGGTCACCAACGAGCTGTCCGCGGGCGCGAAGGCGGGCGTCGAGCACTTCGTCGCCCTGTCCATCGTCGGCGTCGACCAGGTGCCCGACGTCGCCTACTACCGCGCCAAGACCCTGCAGGAGAACCTGATCCAGGCCGGGCCGGTTCCCTTCTCGATCGTGCGCGCCACCCAGTTCATGGAGTTCGTCCCGGCGGTGCTGGACGCGGGCACCGACGGCGACGTCGTGCGCCTGCCTGCCACGCCGATCCAGCCCATCGCCTCCGCCGAGGTCGCCGCCGCGGTCGCCGAGACCGCTGTCGGCGCTCCGTTGCGGGGTGTCCGCGACATCGGCGGCCCCGAGGTCTTCCCGCTCGACGAGCTGGGCCGCCTCACCCTGGCCGAGACCGGCGACCGTCGCACCGTCGTCACCGACGAATCCGCCGGATTGTTCTCCGCTGCCAAGGGAAACGTACTCACCACGCCCACGGGCACGCCGCTGGCCAAGACGCACTACCGCGACTGGCTGCGTTCGCGCTGATCCGCGGGCGCGAGCGCGCCGAGGTTCCCCCGTGCCGTGAAGGCCCCCTTGCCGACGTCCAGCGCCGGTAAGGGGGCCTTCACGGCATTCAGGGGTGGCAGTCGCGTTGTGACCTAGTGCACGTGGCTACCCCCTGGGGGTACTTGCGCAACGCGTGTCCCCGGGCATAGTGTCCTCTCTGTCGGGTACCCCTAGGGGGTATGAGGACGGGAGGTGCCGGGCATGTGCTGACCAGCGAAGTCGGGCACCCCGGGAACGACATCGAGTACGAGAAGGAGCCAGTCATGGCAGGGACCACCACCTACACCGTCACCGGCATGACCTGCGGCCACTGCGTCCGCGCGGTGACCGACGAGGTCGGCGCCATCGAGGGCGTCACCGACGTCGCCGTCGACCTGGCCACCGGCGCGGTCACCGTGAGCAGCACCCGGGAACCCGCGCTCGCCGAAGTGCGCGCCGCGGTCGAAGAAGCCGGATACGAGCTCGCCGCCTGACCCGGCGGCAGTTCCCCTACCTGCGGGCGATGCCCCGCTGAGGAAGACATGAACACAGCAGCGAAGCTCTCCGCCTACGGTGCGGCGCTCGTCCTGGTCGCCGGTGGCGCCTGGGCACTCGGCGCGGCCGTCGGTCCCTTCGCCGGTGCCGCCGGTACTCCCGGCCGCACCGGAGCGCACGGTGGCGAGGACACCGGGCACGGGGACGCTCACAGCGGCACCGTCGCGGAGGCCACGCGTTCCGACCAGCCCGGCGGGCTGGCGTCGTCCAGGGGCGGCTACACCCTCACGCCCACCACCACGACGCTCGCACCGGGAACCACCGAGCCCTTCACCTTCCGCATCACCGGACCCGACGGCCGCCCGGTCACCGCGTTCGACGTGGCGCACGACAAGCGGCTGCACCTGATCGTGACCCGCCGGGACACCGCGGTCTTCCGGCACGTGCATCCCGAACTCGCCGCCGACGGGACCTGGTCCGTTCCGCTGGACCTGCCGTCGGCGGGCAGCTACCGGGCCTTCGCCGACTTCACGCCGACCGGCGGGGAGAGCATGACCCTCGGCGTCGATCTGGCGGTACCCGGCGACTTCCGGCCGGTCGAGCGGCAGCCGTCGCGTGAGTCCTCAGTGGACGGTTACCAGGTGCGCCTTGACGGCGACCTGATCCCGGGACAGCCGTCGAAGGTGACGCTGACCGTGCGCAAGGACGGCCGCCCCGTCACCGACCTGCAGCCCTACCTCGGCGCCTACGGGCACCTGGTCGCGTTGCGCGGCGGCGACCTCGCCTACCTCCACGTCCATCCCGACGGCGCGCCCGGGGACGGCACAACCCCGGCGGGCCCCGGCATCACGTTCCACGCCGAGACGCCGTCGGCCGGAACCTACCGGCTGTTCCTGGACTTCCAGCACGCCGGAACGGTCCGCACCGCGGAGTTCACCGTCCACAGCGGACAGCGCTGAAGCCATGAGCGGGAAGGAGAGTTCGATGACCGCGTCCTTGGCCGGTCCCACTGGTGAGATCGAACTGGCGATCAGCGGGATGACCTGCGCTTCCTGCGCGATGCGCATCGAAAAGAAGCTCAACAAGCTGGACGGCGTCACCGCGACGGTCAACTACGCCACCGAGAAGGCCAAGGTCGTCTACGCCGACGGCGTCCAACCCGAGCAGCTCGTCCAGCAGGTCGAAGCCGCGGGCTACACCGCGACGCTGCCGACGCCGAAAAGCGCTGAACAGTCCGCCGAAAGTGAGTCCGCCGAAGACGATCCGACGCGATCCCTGCGACAGCGGCTGATCGGCTCGGCGGTGCTCTCGGTGCCGGTGATCGCGATGGCCATGGTGCCCGCGCTGCAGTTCACCTACTGGCAGTGGATTTCGCTGGTGCTGGCCGCGCCGGTGATCGTGTGGGCGGCCTGGCCGTTCCACCGGGCGGCGTGGGCGAACCTGCGGCACGGCGCGGCGACCATGGACACGCTGATCTCGCTCGGCACGCTGGCCGCGTTCCTGTGGTCGCTCTACGCGTTGCTGTTCGGCAGCGCGGGCGTGCCGGGGATGACCCACCCGTTCGAGCTGACCATCGAGCGGATGTCCGGCGACGGCAGCATCTACCTCGAGGTCGCCGCCGGGGTGACCACGTTCATCCTTGCCGGGCGGTACTTCGAGGCGCGGTCGAAGCGCCGGGCCGGAGCGGCCTTGCGCGCCCTGCTGGAGCTGGGCGCGAAGGACGTCGCGGTCCTGCGTGACGGCCGGGAACACCGTGTCCCCATCGACCAGCTGGCGGCGGGGGACCGGTTCGTGGTCCGGCCCGGCGAGAAGATCGCCACCGACGGGGTCGTCGAGGAAGGCGGTTCCGCGGTCGACGCGAGCATGCTGACCGGCGAGTCGGTGCCGGTCGAGGTCCGGCCGGGCGACGCGGTGACCGGGGCGACGGTCAACGCCGGCGGCCGCCTGGTCGTGCGCGCGACCCGGGTCGGTTCGGACACCCAGCTGGCGCGGATGGCCAAGCTCGTCGAGGACGCGCAGACCGGTAAGGCACAGGTGCAGCGGCTGGCCGACCGGGTCTCGGCGATCTTCGTACCGATCGTGATCGCGCTGGCCGCCGGGACGCTGGCGTTCTGGCTCGGCGCCGGCGGAACGGTGTCGGCGGCCTTCACCGCCGGGGTCGCGGTGCTGATCATCGCCTGCCCCTGCGCGCTCGGGCTGGCGACGCCGACGGCGTTGCTGGTCGGTACCGGCCGCGGTGCCCAGCTCGGCATCCTGATCAAGGGGCCGGAGGTGCTGGAGTCGACCCGGCGCGTCGACACGATCGTGCTCGACAAGACCGGCACCGTCACCACCGGTCAGATGTCCCTTGTGGACGTTCACCTGGCCGAAGGCGTTGCGCGGCACGAGGTGCTGCGGTTGGCCGGTGCACTGGAGAACGCGTCGGAACACCCGATCGCGCAAGCCATCGCCCGCGGTGCCCGCGAGCGGACCGGGGAACTGCCCGAGGTCGAGGGCTTCACCAACATCGAGGGTCTCGGCGTACAGGGCATTGTGGACGGACGGGCGGTTCTGGCCGGCAGGACGGCGTTGCTCGAGGAGTGGAGCCAGCAGCTGCCCGCCGGCCTCGCGCGGGCGAAGGCCGACGCCGAGGCGCGGGGCCGCACCGCGGTCGCGGTGGGCTGGGACGGCGAGGCGCGTGCGGTACTGGTCGTCGCGGACACGGTGAAACCGACCTCGGCGGACGCCGTCGTCCGGTTCCGTGAACTGGGGCTGACCCCGGTGTTGCTGACCGGGGACAACGAAGCCGTCGCCAGGACCGTCGCCGCCGAGGTCGGAATCGACGAGGTGATCGCGGAAGTCCTGCCGAAGGACAAGGTGGACGTCGTGCGGAGAATGCAGGCCGAGGGCAAGGTCGTGGCCATGGTCGGGGACGGGGTGAACGACGCCGCCGCGCTCGCGCGGGCCGATCTCGGCCTGGCCATGGGCACCGGCACCGACGTGGCCATCGAAGCGAGCGATCTCACGCTGGTCCGCGGTGACCTGCGCGCGGCCGCCGACGCGATCCGCCTGTCCCGCCGGACATTGCGCACCATCAAGGGAAACCTGTTCTGGGCGTTCGCCTACAACGTCGCGGCGTTGCCGCTCGCGGCGGCCGGGCTGCTGAACCCGATGATCGCGGGTGCGGCGATGGCGTTCAGTTCGGTTTTCGTGGTGAGCAACAGCCTCCGGCTGCGTGGCTTCCGCGGCGTGAGTGCATGAGGTGACCGAGGGATGCCGTTGGCCCCTTGCCGCGAACGCTCCGTCCGGGACGTTGATCGTCTCGAACGGAGCGTTCGCGACAGGGCGTCGCTCGGTTCGCCGGGCGAAAACACCATGATGACAAGGTTTTCGTCCCTTACGACGTCCCTCGATCTGTGCTAATTTCCCTCGAATGCGCGTAGGTTCGGAACACGGTCGTGCGAGGAACATTTTCCGCTGGAGGCGCGTGGCTTTCGCGCTCGCGCTGGTGGTTTCGCTCAGCGGGACGACAACCGTCGCCCACGCGAACACCGTGACGGCCGGGCGCTGCGGTGAGTGCGCGACGCCGTCGATCGACCGGTTGCAGCAATGGCTTGCCAGCGGCGAGGGCACCACTGTACCGGCCACCGGGAGCCTGCTCGTGCGCGAAGGCGACCGTTATGCGGCCAAAGTGGTGTTCCTCAAGGCCGAGTGGCATGTGATCGTCGTCTGGCTCGGCAATCGGTTCGAGGCGCAGGCCGACCTTTCGGCGTCGTCCGGTTTCTGGCTGACCTACAGCGCGACCGACGATCTCTACGTGCAGTTGCGCCCGGCTTCGCACTGGAGCGGCGGCGACAAGTGGCTCACGAAGGTGCCGTCGACGGGCGGGAAGCTCGTGACGAAGTTCTTCGGCTTCGCGCCCGACGCGTGGACCTGGCTGCCCGAGCTGGGCAAGCCGTCTTACTCGTTCGCGTCGGCGCTGCGCGAGGCACGCGGCCTGGTCTTCGTCGGCAAGACCCCGAACACGCTCGACTTCCGCGGGCTGCGCATCGACGGCTACACGCCGCCGTGCCGCGACGTCCGCTGATCGAAGAATCCGCGTCCCCGGCGGTCACATCGTCGCGTCGTCCGGGCTCATGGGTGTGTGCGCCGAGCACACCAAGCCGATGAGGAGGACGACGATGCAGTTCGTACTGGTCATTCACCAGGGAAGCTATCCGTTGCCGGGTACGCCGCAGGCCGAGACGGTTTCCGACGAGGACGTGAAGGCGGCTTACGCGGACTGGGCCGCGCTCAGCGCGATGGAGAACTGGAAGGGCGCTCCGCCGATGGGGCTGCCCGCGGACGCGACGACGGTGCGGGTGGAAAACGGTTCGGCCGTCACCACCCAGGGGCCGTACCTGGACGGCGAAAACGCGGTCGGCGGGTTCGCGGTGGTCGAGGCCGAGGACCTCGACGCCGCGATCGCCCTCGCGGCTCGTGTCCCGCAGGCGAGACTCGGCGGCGCGGTCGAGATCCGGCCGTCGGCCAAGTACTGGTGAGGCCCGGGCCCGGCGTGTCACGCGCGCCGGGCCCGGCGTTCACCACCCGGGCTGGTCGAGTACCGCGGCGGCGAGGCGGCGGACGCGGCCGGGGTCGCGGAGGACGTCGATCCGGACGATCCGGTCGCCCGCGACGGTGAAGGCCATGACGGAGAACGGCTGCCCGTCCTGGGTGATCACCGCGCCGATCATGCCGTTGACCAGAGCGGGACGCAGTTGCCCGCCGCGCGGAGCCTGAGCCTGCCCTGCCACGGTCGCCGCGCCCCGGACGACGGTCGGCGGGCGACCGGCACCGAAGTCGGTGCACAGGACGACGTCGGGATCGAGGATCTGGACGAGGGCGTCGAAACCGCCGGAGCGCGCGGCCGCGTAGAAGGCGTTGACGACCTTCCGCTGGCGCGTCAGATCGGGGTCCGCTTCGGGGATTTCGGCACCGCTCACCCGGCGTCGTGCCCGGCTGGCGAGCTGCCGGGTGGCCGCCGGCGTGCGGCCCACGATGCCCGCGATGTCGTCGAAGGGCAGCTCGAACATGTCGTGCAGCACGAACGCGAGCCGTTCGGCCGGAGTGAGCCGGTCGAGCACGACGAGCAGTGCGAGGCCGACCGAGTCGGCCAGCAGCGCCTCCTGCTCCGGATCGAGGTCACCGTCCGGAACGACCACCAGATCGGGCAGGTGCGTGTCGAACGGGGCCTCCCGGCGGCGCCGCCGCGACCGCAGCGCGTGCAGGCACTCCCTGGCGACGACCGTGGTCAACCAGCCACCCAGATTGTCGATCTCCCCGGCGTCGGACCGGCGTAGCCGCAGCCAGGCGTCCTGCACGGCGTCCTCCGCCTCGGCCGGCGAGCCGAGCATGCGATAGGCCACCGCCCGCAGCCGGGGCCGGTGCTGCTCGAACCGCTCGGCCAGCCACTCGTTCTCGTTCATCGATCACACCATCCCATCACCCAGGCTCTCCCGGATGAGCCCGCCGCGACGGCGAATGTGACAGCCCGCGGGCGCGCAGTGCCGGTAAGGCCACCTTGCGGCGTTGGACGCCCTCAAGGTGGCCTTACCGGCACCTGGGTCCTCTGTGGACTCAGGACTGGGGAAGGGTCACGCCGTATCGCTTGGCGGACAGCGTCGTCGGGAAGAAGCACGACGTCTGGGTGTCGCCGCCGGAGAGGGTGCCGAGGCCCTTTCCGCCGTCGTAGGCCGGGCCGCCCGAGTCACCGTGGTCGGAGTGCGCGGTCGTGCAGAACTCGTGGTAGACGGTGTAGCCCTCGGCTTCGAAGGTGTAGTCGACCTTGGTGACCTTGCCCGAGGTCACGCCGGACGTCCGCCCTGCCCGCTTCATCTGCTCGCCGACCGTGGCGTCGGCGAACGAGGTGATCTTGGTGCCGTCGTTGATCTCGCTCGGTCCTTCGCCCGACGCGTTTTCCACGAGCATGTTGTCCTCGGTGGGGAACACCGCGTCGACGGTCTTGCCGTCGTTCCACGGCCCGCCGCCGCCGAGTACCTCGCAGTGGCCCGCGGACAGCAACAGCTTCTGGCCGTCCTTCTCCACGTTGAACCCGTTGGAGCAGGCCGCTTGGCCGTTGCTGATCTCGTCGCCGCCCCTGATGAACAGGGACATGGCGCCGGGATGGTGCTCGACGCGCACCATGTCGCCGTACTGGATGACCGTGTCGAGCAGAGCCCGCCGCTGTGCCTGGGGAGTGGCGTCGTAGACGTCGACGACGACCTGGTTGTGCGCGATGTCGAGACCCCAGCCCGCGCTGGGCACGCTGCCGGCGGCGTCGAGGCGCTGTTTCACCTGGGTGAGCTGGTTCAGGCTGTAGCGCACCACTTTCGCCGTCAGACCGGAGGCCCGTACCTTGGCCGCGTCGGCGTTGTTCACCACGGTGACCACGGAATTGCCCGCGTCGTCGAGGTAGTGGCCGCCGGTGGCGGTGCCGAGGCCGTCCAGCACCGCTGCCGGGGTCATCGCGGCGGACGCCGCGGGCAGGGCGGTCATGCCGAGTGCCAGTGCGCCGAACGAGGCGACACCGAGGACGCCGAGCCGGGAACGTGTCGATCGCATGCTTACCTCCTGAGCGGAACATGAGCGAAACGGATCGCGCGGATGAAGAGCCCGCGTTCGGATCGAGGCCATGGCTTCAGCTCAGGAGATGCGGTCCGTTTCGCCGTTGAAACGGGCCGCGATCGCCCTGAGGTGAGTTATTCTCGAACATTTCCGACGCGTTCGACACCGACGAAGGTCGTGGCCTCGCGAGAACGTCTCGCAAGGCCACGACGTGGTGGGCGATCAGGCCAGGGACAGCCCGTAGGACTGCAGTTCCAGTGTCAGCGGGTAGAAGTAGCTGGTGACGCCGTCGCCGCCGGACAGCGTGCCGAGCCCGGCCGAGCCGTCGTAGGCCGGGCCGCCCGAGTCACCGTGGTCGGTGTGCGCGGTGGTGCCGAACTCGTGGTTGAGCACGCCGACGTCGAAGTTCACCGACTGGTCGACCGAGGTGACCTCGCCG
>NZ_JBHYJW010000014.1:0-172552 GCF_042741125.1 Amycolatopsis sp. NPDC058986
ACATTGAGGGACTCGGAGTCCCTCAATGTGGCATTCACGGACCTGCGGGGGTGCGGGGGCCCGGCAGGCATCGTCTCGGCAGATGAGACGAGTCATCCAGGCAGTGGACGTGCCGCGAAGCGTGTGGCATGATGCCCACATGGCCACCATCGCCACGATTATTGCCGAGCGCGCCGGATAGGTGCTCCACGAGAGCATCCGGCGCGCAGCCTTCCGCATTCCTGCGGGAGGCTTTTTTGTTGCCCAAAAGGCACAGCGTTGTCCAAGAACAGTTTTCCCTGGCCTAGGAGCTGACCGTGAACCGCAAGGAGCCCGCCGATACTCCGCTCGGCGACGCGTTCCACCTCTACGACACGACCCTGCGCGACGGTGCCCAGCGCGAGGGGATCTCCTACTCCGTCACGGACAAACTGGCGGTGGCCCGGCTGCTCGACGAGCTCGGCGTCGGGTTCATCGAGGGTGGCTGGCCGGGCGCGCTGCCCAAGGACACCGAGTTCTTCGCCCGCGCCGCCGCCGGGGAGTTGCAGCTCAAGCACGCCGCGCTGGTGGCGTTCGGGTCGACCCGCAAGGCGGGGGCTACCGCCGACGCCGATCCGCAGGTCCGCGCGCTGCTCGACGCGCAGGCGCCGGTCGTGACGCTGGTGGCCAAATCGGATCTCCGCCACATCGAGCGCGCGCTGCGGGTCGACGTGGACGAAGCGTGCGCGATGGTGCGTGACACGGTTGCTTTCCTTGTCGGCGAAGGACGTCGAGTGTTCCTCGACGCCGAGCACTTCTTCGACGGCTACGCGTATTCTCCCGAAACTTCGCTGCGCGTGCTCGACGCGGCCGCGAGCGCGGGAGCCGACGTCCTCGTGCTGTGTGACACCAACGGTGGCCGGCTTCCGCTCGACCTCGCCGAAACTGTCCGTGAGGTCAAGGAAAAGACCGGGTTCCGGCTCGGAATCCATTGTCAGGACGACACTTCCTGCGCGGTGGCGAACTCCGTCGCCGCCGTGCAGGCCGGCGTGACGCACGTCCAGTGCACCGCCAACGGTTACGGGGAGCGGGCGGGTAACGCCGATCTGTTCGCCGTGACGGGAAACCTGGTGACCAAGCTCGGAATGGAGGTCCTCCCGACCGGAGGCGCCGCCGAGCTCACCCGCGTCTCCCATGCCCTTGCCGAAATCGCGAACATCGCCCCCGACACCCACCAGGCCTACGTCGGGGCGTCGGCCTTCGCCCACAAGGCGGGACTGCACGCGAGCGCGATCAAGGTGGATCCGTTGCTGTACAACCACATCGATCCAGCTTCTGTCGGCAATGACATGCGGGTACTGGTCACCGAGATGGCCGGCAGGGCCAGTCTCGAGCTCAAGGGACGTGAGCTCGGGGTCGACCTTGCCGGCCGGCCCGAAGCGCTCACCAGCGTGGTGCGGAAGGTCAAGCGGCTCGAATCGGAGGGCTGGTCCTTCGAAGCCGCCGACGCTTCGCTGGAACTGTTGCTGCGCAGGGAAGTCGACGGCCCCGAGCACGAGGTGCTCGACGAGCCGCCGTTCGAGCTGGAGTCCTACCGGGTGGTGCTCGACCACCGGCCCGACGGCGAGGTCGTCTCCGAGGCCACGGTGAAGGTGCACGTTCACGACCAGCGGGTGATCGCCACCGCGGAGGGCAACGGGCCGGTCCATGCGCTGGATGCCGCGCTGCGCAAGGCTTTGACGCCGCATCTGTCCTGGTTGGACAGTGTGGAACTGGCCGACTACAAGGTGCGCATTCTGCCGGGGCACCCCGGTACCGACGCTGTGACGCGAGTACTCGTCGAGACCACCGACGGCGAACGGGAATGGACCACGGTCGGCGTGCACGGCAACATCGTCGAGGCGAGCTGGCTCGCACTGTGCGACGCGCTGGTGCACAAGAGCCTGCGGTCATGAGGTACCCGAAAGAGTACGAGCAGCCGCCGGCCGACGATGACGATTGAGCGACTGGTCGCCCAACTGGATTCGGTGGGAGCGATGCCGGCGGCATGGCGCGAGGCTTTCCTGGCCGTGCCTCGGCATCGTTTCCTGCCACCACGATTCTGGGTGGACGACGACCAAGGCGAGCCGCGGCCGATCAGCCGCGACGACGATCCGGATCTCTGGCTGGAGTCGGCCTACCTCAACGTGCCGGTGCTCACCCAGTTCGATGACGGCCGGACCGTATGGCCTGCCGTCGACGGTGCGGTGTGCACGAGTTCGGCAAGCCAGCCCGACCTGGTACTGAGCATGCTGGCCGCCCTTGACGTGCACGATGGTCAGCGGGTGCTGGAGATCGGCACCGGTACCGGGTACAACGCCGCCATCATGGCGGCGCGGCTCGGTGCCGGGAATGTGGTCACCGTCGAGATCGACGCGGAACTCGCCGATCGAGCGCGGAATGCGTTGGCCGACAACGGCTTTCCGGTGACCGTGGTCACGGGTGATGGCGCGGAGGGCTACCGCGCGGGAGCGCCCTACGACCGGGTGCTCGCCACCGCGGCCGTGCGGGTCGGTGAGCTGCCTGCGGCCTGGCTGGAGCAAACCAAACCCGGCGGTGTCATCGTCGCGCCGATGCGCACCGATTTCAGCGGCAGCCTGCCTCTGGTGCGCTTCGCCGTCGATGAACACGGCATCGCCACCGGAAGCCCGGTCGGCAGGGTGGGATTCATGGCAGTGCGCGCTCAGCGGACCCCGGACTGGACCGTCGACGATCTTGATCCGGATGATCCCGCCGCCGAGGCTTCCACCACCACCTTGAAGCCGTGGCGGGTCGCCGAGAGCCACGACGTCCGGTGGGCCGTCGGAGTGCGAGTCCCGAACTGCGTCTGGGAACACCGTCCACCAGTGGGAGAAGGCGGCGATCATCTCCTGTGGTTACGAGATCCGACCGGCGAATCCTGGGCCGTTGCCCGCTACAGCGATGCTCCCGGACCCCGCCTCATCCGTCAGTACGGTCCCCGGCGCCTGTGGGACGAGGTGGAGGCGGCGTTCCGCGCGTGGGCCGCGGAAGGAAAGCCGCCGGTGGATGCGTGGCGGGTCGTCGTCACTCCGGAGACCGCTGAGCGATGACGCGCAGGAACGAGCCGAACGCGGCGGCGGAGAACGCCAGCGCGCCGCCCTCGGGATCCTTCGAGTCCCGGGCCGCCACCCCGCCCGGCACGAACGCCACCTCGACGCACGTGCCGTTGTTGTTGCTGTAGCTGCTCTTGACCCACCGCGTGGCAGGCGGCAGGAAGGCGATCTCAACGCAAGCGCCGTTGTTGGAGCTGTAGCTGCTCTTGACCCACTGGACGGTGGCGAGGTCTGGGGCGGACACGGCTGGCCTCCGGGCTAACTCCCGTCGATCATGGACCTGATCAACGTGACGGATTTGGTCGGTGCGGACGCGACCGACCGCAGGTTCTCGACCGCCATTTTATACGTCCGCAGGTGATCCTGGTCCTGCACGTAGACAGCACCTTCCAAGTGCTCGCTGTAGGCGATTGACTGTGCCTGGGCGAAGTCGAACACGACGAACTGCCCAGTGGTCGCGACATGCTGGCCATCCTCGGGCGAGAGCACCTGAATCGTGACATTCGGCAGTTTTGCGAGCTTGAGCAGGTGCCGGTACTGGGCTTGGCGGATCTCCTTGGTGCCGATGTTGAACCGTAGGGCCGCCTCGCCGATCACCGCGTGCAGTTCGAGCGGGTCGTCCTCGGTGAGCCGTTTGGCGCGGGCCAGTCGGAAGGACACGAACCGCTCGCTATGGTCTCGACGGACGAAGCCAGCCGACTCGGTGAGGGCTTGAGCGTAGTCCTCGGTCTGCAGGAGGCCGGGCAACACCATGGGCTCGAACACGAACTCGGCGTCGGCCAGGCCTTCCAACCCGACGAAGGTTTTCACCCAGTCCGGCACGACATTTGACCAGGGCGCCCACCAGGACTTGCCCTCGGTGCTGCCCGCGAGCGAGGTCAGCCGGTCGATGTCGCGCTGCGCGACGCCGTAGGAGCCCAGCAGCCTCGCCACGTCATCGGGGTACTGCTGGTACCGGCCGGTCTCCATGTGCCCGACCTTGGCCCGCGTGATGCCGGACGCGTCCGACGCCTCGGCGATGGTCATGCTGGTCTGCCTGCGGAAGTGCGCCAGCTCCACGCCGACCAGCCAGCGCAGTGCCGAAGGATCGTTCCTGGTTGCCATGGCGCCCATCCTCTCTCGCTTCGCGAGGTTCGGGTGTCGCCCAATGGTGTGATTGTCATCGCTAGACATCTCGCATAGATTTCAGCTAGCCGAACTCGGGAGGGCGAAGTGGACGTCAATGAACTGATGCTGACCGTTTTGGACGACGAGGCCAGGGAGTCCGCGCCTCGCCTGTTCGCTCTCTACGGCGTGTACCGGGAGCGGCTGGGCGAGGATGACGACGGCGCGTTCCTCGCCTTCGGCATGGAGTTCGCCGAGCCGCGCAAAGCGATCATGTGGGAGCCGGGGATGACCTGGCATTCGGATTCGGCGGCCAGCATCCTCAAGCGGTACCGCAAGACCGCCGAGGCCCGGCTGGTCTGGCTCAACGAACCGGAATGTCGCGCGATGAACGACTACGAGCTGGCGGGCGGCTGAACCGGATCGCGGACCTCGGCGGGCCGGGTGGTTACGTATACGTAGACTGGCCTCGTGCGTCTAGCTCGTATTGCCCACCCCGCCGGAGTCGCGTTCGCCTCGATCGAGGGGGACGGTGACGACGCCCAGGTCCTCGAGATCGCCGAGCACCCGTTCGGCCAGCCGAACTTCACCGGCAAGCGCTGGCCGCTGGCCGACGTGCGGCTGCTCGCGCCGATCCTGCCCTCGAAGGTGATCGCGGTCGGCCGCAACTACGCCAAGCACGCGGCCGAGTTGGGCAACGAGTTGCCCGCCGCGCCGATGCTGTTCATCAAGCCGTCGACCACCGTGATCGGCCCGCACGCGCCGATCCGCCGGCCCGCCGACGTCGGCAGGGTCGACTTCGAGGGCGAGCTGGCCGTGGTCATCGGCCAGCCGGTGAAGAACGTCAAGGCAGCGCAGGCCAAGAGCGTGATCCTCGGCTACACGATCGCCAACGACGTCAGCGCGCGTGACCTGCAGAAGTCCGACGGCCAGTGGGGCCGTGCCAAGGGCTTCGACACGTTCTGCCCGCTGGGCCCGTGGATCGAGACCGCGCTCGACCCCGAGGACCTCTCGCTGAAGGCCGAAGTGGACGGTGAGCTCAAGCAGGACGGGCGCACCTCCGACCTGGTGCACAAGATCCCCGACCTGATCGAGTTCGTCTCCGGTGTCATGACACTGCTGCCCGGCGACATCATCCTGACCGGCACTCCCGAGGGGGTCGGCCCGATCGTCGACGGACAGCAGGTCTCGATCACCATCGAGGGCATCGGCACGCTGACCAACCCCGTGGCCGGCGCCTAGTCCTTCGCCACGGGCTCCATGGCCCGGCGGGCGAACGCCGGTGCGTGCTCGGGCCGGAAGCCGAGTCCGAGCAGGAGCGCCGGGACGACGGTGAGCTTCGGGAACCGGCTGAACAGCTTGATCATCGCCGCGGGCGGGCCGTTGCGCTCGCCCGCCATCACCGGGCGCATGACGGCCCGGTGCAGAAGCCGCTGCAACCCCTGTACCAGCGCGGTCGGCAGCAGCCTGCGAGCACGGACCTTCGCCAGGTCGGCGCCGGCGGGCCTGCCGCGGCGCAGCGGCTCGGCGAGCAGGGCCGCCGTCGCGACCGCGTCCTGCACGGCGAGGTTGATCCCGACGCCGCCGACCGGCGACATCGCGTGCGCCGCGTCGCCGATGCAGAGCAACCCGTCGACGTGCCATTTGCGCAGCCGGTTCAGCCGGACGTCGAGGAACTTGATGTCGTCGGTCGTCTTCAGCTCGTGCACGCGGTCGGCGAACTCGGGGACGACCTGGACGACGTTCTCCCGGAACCACTCGATCCCGTGATCGCGCAGGTCCTCGCCCTTCGGGCCCAGATAGGCGACCTGGAAGTAGCCGGGGCGGGGCAGTGGGACGGCGAACCGGCGGTTGTGCATCCTCGGCATCAGCATTCCGGCGGCTTCGTCGTCGTGCCGGGAGACCCGGAACCACCAGGCGTCGAACGGGTTGTCGTACTCCACCGGCACCAGCCCCGCCTCGCGCCGGGCGAGTGACCAGCGGCCGTCCGCGGCGACCACCAGGTCGGCGCGCAGTTCGCCCGTCTCCCCGGCACTGGTCCGGTAGGCGATCCCGGCGACCCGGCCGCCTTCGCGGACCAGACCGGTCATCTCGGTGCTCATCCGCAGGGTGAACGTCGGTTCCTTGGTCGCGGCGTCGGCGAGCAGGTCGAGGAAGTCCCACTGCGGGACCATCGCGATGTAGGGGTGGGGCACCTTGAGACGGCTCAGGTCGGCGAGTTTCATGATCCCGCCGTCAGCCGTCGGAAAACCGGCCGAGTCGAGTTCGCTGTGCGGGATCGCGTGGAACTTCTCGCCGAGGCCCAGTTCGTCGAGCAGGGTCAGTGTCGAGGGGTGCACGGTGTCGCCCCGGAAGTCCCGCAGGAAATCGGCGTGCTTCTCCAGCACGGTCACCTCGACCCCCGCCCTGGCCAGCAGCAACCCCAGCACCATGCCCGCGGGACCGCCCCCGACGACGACGCACCCGGTGCGCTCGGTCATCTCGATCATCCCCTTATTCATCACTTGTTGAATAAGCTCAGAATGCACCCGGCACGCGGATGCGTCAAGCGTGCCGACGACGGATACGCTGATCGGGCTATGACTGAGACGACTTCTGTGGTTCGCGCGCGTTTCTGCCCTTCGCCGACCGGCACCCCGCACGTCGGGCTGATCCGGACTGCACTGTTCAACTGGGCCTTCGCCCGGCACAACGGCGGCAAACTGGTCTTCCGGATCGAGGACACCGACGCCGCGCGTGATTCGCAGGAGTCCTACGAGCAACTGCTCGACGCGCTGCGCTGGCTCGGCCTCGACTGGGACGAGGGGCCGGAAGCCGGCGGCGATTACGGGCCGTACCGGCAGAGCGAGCGGCGCGAGATCTACGCCGACATCGCCGCGCGCCTGCTCGCCGCGGGCGAGCTGTACGAGGCGTTCTCGACCAACGAGGAGGTCGAGGCGCGGCACAAGGCCGCCGGCCGGGACCCGAAGCTCGGTTACGACAACTTCGACCGCGACCTCACCGAGGAGCAGCGGGCCGCCTACCGCGCCGAGGGCCGCGTGCCGGTGCTGCGGCTGCGCATGCCCGACGCCGACCTCGGCTGGACCGACCTCGTCCGCGGTGACATCAGCTTCCCGGCGGGCTCGGTGCCCGACCCGGTTCTGGTGCGTGCCAACGGCGACCCGCTGTACACGCTGACGAATCCGGTCGACGACGCGCTCATGCGGATCACGCACGTCCTGCGTGGCGAGGACCTCCTGCCCTCGACCCCGCGTCAGCTCGCGCTGTACGCCGCGCTGCGCCGCATCGGCGTCGCCGAGTTCACCCCCGAGTTCGGGCATCTGCCTTCCGTGCTGGGGGACGGCAACAAGAAACTGTCCAAACGGGACCCCCAGTCGAACCTCTTCCTCTACCGGGAGCGGGGTTTCCTCCGCGAGGGCCTGCTCAACTACCTCGCGCTGCTCGGCTGGTCCATCGCGGACGACCGCGACATCTTCAGCGTCGACGAGCTGGTGGCGGCCTTCGAGATCGGCAAGGTCAGCTCCAACCCCGCGCGCTTCGACCTCAAGAAGGCCGAAGCCATCAACGCCACCCACGTGCGTGCCTTGCCTTCCGGCGAGTTCGTGACCCGCGTGATTCCGTACCTCATCGCCGACGGTGTCCTGCCGGGTGAGCCGGGTGAGGAACAGCTCGCGCGGCTCACCACGATCGCGCCGCTTGTCCAGGAACGGGTCACGGTTCTTTCGGACGCTTCCTCTATGGTGCGGTTCCTGTTCGTCGACGACGCGGAGTTCGTGCCCGAAGAGGACGCGGCGGCCAAGAACCTCGGTGAGGCAGCGAAACCGGTACTGAGTGCCGCGATCGCCGCGCTCGAAGCCTTGCCGTCGTGGGAGACCGGCGGTATCGAGCAGGCACTCAAAGACGCCCTTGTGGACGGTCTGGGTCTCAAGCCCCGCAAGGCTTTCGCGCCGGTGCGCGTCGCGATCACCGGACGCACGGTGTCCCCGCCGCTGTACGAATCGATGGAACTGCTCGGCCGCGACGTCTCGCTCGGCAGGCTGCGCCGCGCGCTGGACGGGTAACCGATCGGGGACGATCCACCCACCGGGAGTAGAACGACGGGGCCGGATCAGTGGAGGCGCAATCACCTCTTTGGCCGCGTCGCGCGCGCGGTAAAAGCCCTAGCCTCACGGGGTGGATTTCGCCTTGGCACCCCGGACCCCGTTGCCAACCGCTCCGCCCGCCACCGGGCAGGAACCGTGGGTACCGCCCGAACTACGGCTGGTGTGCCTCGACATCGACGACACCTTGATCGACTGCACCGCGGCGATCCGGCGCACCCTCGGCCTGCTCACCGGTCGTGGCGACCTGTGGCCGCTGTGGGACCTCATCACCGAGGAACACGTCGCGCTCGTCGTGGCCGGCCAGATCGACTACCCGACCATGCACCACCGGCGCACCGAGTGCTTCCTCGCCGAACTCGGCATCATCGCCGACGCCGATCAGGTGAACTCGTTCGAACGTCGCCGTCGCGAACTGCTGGCCGATTCCTGGGCGCTCTTCGACGACGTCATGCCGTGCCTGGAATGGCTGCGCGCCGCCGGGCTGCGGCTGGCGGCCGTGACGAACGCCTCGGGCGCGCACCAGCGAAGAAAGATCTCCGACCTCGGCCTCGCCCCGTTTTTCGATCACGTCGCCATCGCCGGCGAACTCGGCGTCGCCAAACCCCATCCTGTGATGTTCCACTCGGTTTGCCTCGAACTGGACTGCGATCCCGCCCGTGCCGTCCATGTGGGAGACAAACTGGACACCGACGCCATCGGCGCGTACAACGCGGGCCTCGGCGCGGTCTGGCTCGACCGCGACGGCGTCGGCGAGCGCGCGCCCGAGGGTGTACACACCGTCACGACCCTCGGCCAACTCCCTGAGCTGCTGGTTTCCGAGTACGCCACCGTCGGCGTGCCCGCGCAGCGCAGCGGTGGGACCCCCGCGTTCACACTCCGGGACCGCGTGCTCTAGTATTTCTCCTCGTGCGGTGCTGAGCCACGCAAGACCGGATCAGTACCTCACTGGGGTATGGTGTAATTGGCAGCACGACTGGTTCTGGTCCAGTTAGTCTAGGTTCGAGTCCTGGTACCCCAGCTGCAAGAGAGACCCCCTCTCAAGCCGGGAAATCGGCTCTGATAGATTCTCTCTCGCAAGAAAAACAGAAAACTCCCCGGTCATACGGGGAAAAGTTCCTAAGCCCCCGTCGTCTAGCGGCCTAGGACGCCGGCCTCTCACGCCGGTAGCGTGGGTTCGAATCCCATCGGGGGTACGCGAGCGAAGCGAGCCCGTGTCTGCTGAAAAGCACAGACGCGGGCTCGCTCGCGTTGTGTCTACCCGGGGGCCCAGCCCCCGGACCCCCAGGGTGCGGTAGGTGGCAGACCCAGCGTGGTCCTGTCCGGTTGCCGTGCTGGTTCTCGAGTTGAGTGGCTTCGAAACAGTTCCCCGCAGCAGCGGCGGGGGAGCGGAGGCCGGGTTGGCGGTCAGGTAGGGGAGCGCGTCGAGCAGTTCGAGGTCGGCGGGTTTCGGCCTGTCCGGCTCGGTGGCGTCTTGGGCGGCGAGCTGGGCGAGAGCGCTCTGGGTCTTGTTCTTCTGGCCTTCGAGGTCGTTGTAGGTCTGCCGGAGCGCTTTCGCGAACGGGTCGTCCGGATCGCCTGCCTGGGCTTGCCGCATCACGGCGTCCTGGCGCTTTGCCACGTCGGCCAGTTGTCGCTGGAAGCGTTCTCGTTCGGTTTGGCGCTCGCGGGCGGCGTGGTCGTCGAAGCCGGCGAGGTCGTTGGCGAGGATCGTGTGGCGGTGGGCTCCGAACACTCGGTCGGCGTAGAAGCGGGCGACGGCGTCGAGCAGGTCGTCTTCGCGGATGCGGATCGCGGTGGGGAGGCCGGCGTGCGGGTCGGGGCCGCCGCGGTTGTTCTTGCGGGGCCAGCAGAGGTAGTAGAAGAGCCGGTTGTGCTTGGTGTCGCCGATCATCCGGCGTCCACAGCTGTGGATTACTCGTCCTCGGAACAGGAACGTCCTTCGGGTTTGGGGGTGTTTGTGCAGCTGGTTGCCATCGCGCGTGGCGCGCTGTGCGTTGATGGCGTCGAACATCCACTTGGGGATGAGCGGTTCGTGGATGGGTTGCGGGGACCAGACCCACTTGATCGGCTCGTTCACCTTGCCGCGCTTGGAGGTCGTGGCGCGCCGGTTGAAGACCTGGTAGCCGGTGTATTTGGGGTTGCTGAGGATGTGGTAGACGGCGCTTCTGCTCCAGGTGCCGCGGGTGCGTGCCTTGCTGGGGGCTTCGGGTGGTGGGTAGCGCTGGAGGTCGGCGTTGAGACGGTCGGCGATGACGCCGCAGCCGAGCCCCTCGTAGTAGCGCCACAACGCCATCTGGGTGACGGTCTCGCCGCGGATCCCGTCGGGCTCCAGCCGAGACTTGGTTCTGCCCTTCTCGGCCTTCATCGGGTTCGGATGGTGACGTGGGCCGCGGCGGCGATGTCGGCGACGCTGATGTCGGTGTCGGCGTGGTCGTCGACGAACGAGATCGCCTGGCGCAGAGTGGCCGGGTGGGAGTCGCGGCGGTCCTCGATGGTCGGCTCGGTCAGCGCGGTGTTGGGGAAGGTGTGGAGCAGCATGGCGGCCAGCGGCCGGGCGGCGTTGCTGGCCACGAGTGGTTGCCGCCTGGCTTCGGGCCGGTCGCGCAGGCTGGTGGCGAGGTAGTCGGCGGTGGCGCCCAGGTGCTGTGCGGCGGCCGGGGTCACGGGAAGCCGGTCAGTGAACCGGATCGGCTCCAGGCGGAGTGTCTCGGCGGAAGCGGCCCCTGGGCCGGGACAGTGAACGGCAGAGCGACGCTTTGGACCGCGCCACGGCCCACTCGCACCCGGTAGGAGGCGTCGTTCTCGTGCCGGGAGAAGAGGCACAGCTCGCCGGGCCCGAACCGGGGGTGAGTGCCTGCGGACCAGTAATCCACGATCACGGTGCGGGAACGGACGAAGGACAGTATCGGCACCGATTCCAGGGTGTAGTCGATTTCGGTGCCGCTGTGCGTGGCGTTCTCCAGAGAGAACGTGTCGGTGGCCATCCGGAGGTTGCGGAACGAAAAAGGGCCCGCATAGCCGGTGATACACACAGTGCCGTAGGAAGCGGTCAAATACTCGCTCGCCTGGTCCCGATCGCTGGTCTCGAACACCCGTTGCGGCGGCGATGCGGGAGCGGTCATCGTCAGAACTCCTTGACGCGACAAAGAGAAACCGGCGACGTGTGATCCGGGCGTCGCACCAGTACGGCGAGCAGTCTCCACCCGCCCACGCGATACCGATACGTCCAGCGAACACATCCACGCGGCCGGAGTAACGAACCGGCTCACACTGCTTCGACGGAGCCAGCAGGTACCAACACAACCCCAGCGCGACAGAAGAGCACATCCGACGACGAAGCCGCGATCGAGGACCGCTACGCGGGGTAGCAGGCAGGTCTCCCCGAACCGAACCAGGACGCGGCCTCAACCCGCGCTGGTGACCAGCCAAGATCGACAACCAAGATCAGCGCCGGGTCGGCCAGCAGGCCACAAGCACGCCGACACCAGAAGAAAATGAAAAGTCAGTGAGACAGGTGACACGAAAAGTCTCTGAGACGCACATCGAATCCGCAGGTTGGCGCAAGATCAAACGAAAACCTCGAGGCGAACCTACAGCTGTCCGTACAGCATCCACACGAACCTGCGGTTCATCGGCAACGCCGTCGGTTTGCCGACCACGGTTTTCTTCCTGGCGCCGCTGATCCGGACGTGGCTTATCGGCCCGATCGGCACCGTCCTGGCCGTTCCGCCCACCCTGCTCGCCACGCCTTGATCAGCGCATCGACCATCCAGACCGCATCCCCGTCTCGCCGGGAATGTTCAGGTCACCCAAGACCGTGAATAGTTACACGAATTTGTGTACGGCGAGTGCGCGTATGTCGGTGAGCAGTCAGGATGGTGGCAGATCTCCCGCCTGGTGAAAGGACCGACAACGATGGAACGTGTATCAGATTCCTTGGCCGACCTGGCGAAACGCGCCAAAGCCGCCGAGGATGCGGCTGATGCGGCAGCTACGGAAACCCGGGAAAAGCTGGCCGCACGCGTGGAAAAGGCGCGCGCCGAGGCCGACGGAGACGCCGAGAAGCTGCGTGCGAACGCCAACGCCGCCGAGCAGGACCTCGCGGACTATTGGCAGCAGATCCAGACCGGATGGAAAGACCACGTCCGCAAAACCCGGGCCACATTGCAGGAAAAGCACCTCAAACACGACGCGGCCAGGGCGGCACGGCAGGCCGACCGTGCGGAGGCCAACGCGGCCGACGCCATCGCTTTCGCCATCGGGGCCATCCAGGAGGCCGAGTACGCCGTCCTGGACGCCGCGTTGGCCCGCGCCGACGCCGAAGACGCGAAGGCCGCGACATGACCACGGCAACGGGCGGCCTGGGCCCGGGCTCCCGCGGTGGGGCGGACATGAGCGCGCACAGTGAACCGGCATGGGAAGGCCCGATCCAGCGCTTGGCCCGCGGAGCCTGGCAGGCGGTGCTGGGCGCCGGCGCGGCGGCCCTCGTCCTCGGCGCCCTGGTACTCCTATGGCCCGGAGTGACCATCGGGGTCGCCGCCGTGGTGTTCGGCATCTACCTGGTGCTCAGTGGGATCGCCCAGATCGCGGCCGCGTTCGGGGCCTTCGCCTCCGGCCCGATGCGAGTCATGTCGTTCATCAGCGGCGCGCTCTCCCTGATGCTCGGTGTGCTCTGCTTCCGGGACTCGCTGATGAACTCGGTGCTGCTGCTCACCCTGTGGATCGGGATCGGCTGGCTGTTCCGCGGCATCACCCAAACCGTGGCGGCGGCCTCGGATCCGGCGATGCAGGCGAGGGGCTGGCAGGTGTTCCTCGGGATTATCACCGGGTTGGCTGGCGTGGTTTTCCTGGTGTCACCCTTCTCCTCGATCGTGGTGCTGACCGTGGCCGGCGGCTGCTGGCTGCTGGCCCTCGGCGTCGTGGAGATTGTCGCCGCGTTCCGGTTGCGACGCCAGGCCAAGCGGTTACCCGGCCAAGCACAAACCCACTCGGGGTGAGCCTCAGTCCGTTTTCCGCCGGCGGTGCAGCCGGCGGACGGTATCGCGCCGGTTGGTGACCACCGCGCTGGCCAGGTTGGCGGCGAAGGTGACGAACAGCCCGATCGACAGCAACGCATAGGCGATGGTGAAAACCTTGGCCAGCGCGGTGGTCGGCGCGAGATCCCCATAGCCGATGGTGAGCCCGGTACAGATGGCGAAGTAGAAACTGTCCAGCGGGGACCAGCCTTCGGCAACCGTGTAGAAGACGGTCGCACTGATGAGCAGAGTCACCAGACTGACGATTACTCCTCGGGACGCGTGGTCCCGCCAGCTCGCGCGAAGCGCCGCCACAAGCCGGGTAACCATGATCGCGATCCCGAACACGGCGTAAGGCTATGAGCTGCCTTACCGCTTTGGCGCCGCGAGAGTGCCGAATTCACCCAACCCAGGGAGCAGGACAACCCACGGCACAGCGTGGTCAGAGCCAGCCGAGCTGGTCGGCGATACGTACCGCGTCCGTGGCATTGCGCGCGGAGAGTTTGCCGATCACCCGGGTGATGTGATTGCGCACGGTTCCCTCGGCGAGGAACAGTTGTTTCGCGATTTCCGGCGGTGGCGTGCCCACCGCGGCGAGTTGGAGAATACTGCGTTCGCGCGGAGTCAGGGGATTCTCGCCGATACCGAGTGCGGCGGAGACCAGGTCCGGGGACACCACGCGTTTCCCGGCGTGCACCTGCCGGATCCCGGCGACCAGTTCGCCGCCGGACACCCCCTTCGGCAGAAAACCGTCCACGCCCGCGGACAGGGCTTCGCGCACGGTACCCGGCTTGTCCAGCGAGGTGAGCAGCAGGATCCGGACGTCGGAAGGCTGGCGTCGTAGTTCGGTGGCCACGGCGATCCCGTTGATGTCCGGCAGGCCGATGTCGAGGATCACCACGTCCGGTTTCCTGGTGGTGACCAGCGGGACGACGTTCCCGCCGCAGTCGGTCGCACCGATGACCTCGATGTCCTGTTCCAGTTCGAGCAGCGACACCAGCGCATCACGGAGGACACGTTGGTCCTCGGCCAGCAGCACCCGGATCGTCACGCGTTCTCCCCCTGTCGGGCGGGCCGGAGGTCGTTGGCGATATCGCTCGGTCGCACCGGCTGGGCGGGTATCTCGACCTGTAGCGTGAACCTTCCCCGTGACCGATTGACCGTCACGGAGCCGCCGGCTTCCTCGACTCGATCGGTGATGCAGCGTGGCGTGGAGCCGATCCGCTCCTGGCCGCGCTGTGCCACGCCGTCGTTCGCCATGGTGAGGGTGTACACCTCGTCGGCTTCGTTCAGCGTGATGACGCATTCGGTGGCCGTGCTGTGTTTCAGCACGTTGGTGGTGGCCTCGCGGAGCACCCAGCCCAATACCTCCGCCGTGTCGCCGTCGGGCTCGTCCCCGATGCGGAGCAGGCAATGGATCCCGGATGCTTCGAGGAGCTCGGTGGCGCCGTACAGTTCGCGGTCGAAGCTGGTTTCCAGCACGCCGTGGGCGATCCGCCGGACGTCGTCGAGGGATTCCCGGGCGGTGTCGTTGACCGCCCGCATCTCGGTCCGGGCCTTGGCATCGTCCACTCCGGACACCCGTTCGGCCAGCTCGCTGCGCAACATAATGGCGACAAGGCTATGGCCGAGACGGTCATGGAGCTGCTGGGACATTCTGGAACGTTCGCGAGCTACACTCAATCGGGTGATCTCCGCGCGTGCCCGCAGCAGGTCCACGGAGAGCAATGCCATGTTGACCATACATCGCATCGCCAAGCCAACGACAAAATACTGTGCGGTGGAGTCCCAGTTAATCCATACCGTGCGCAGGATATTCGGCTGGTGATGCACTCCTGGTATCAATGGGCCCACGACATAGGTAGCGTAAAATAGATAAGCCACGTAAACGCCGCCGTGGAGCCACCATGCCAGCGCTCCTGGGATCATGATGAGCGTAAGCCAGGAGAACGTTGATTCAACGGGCGCGATTTGCGGTGGCACTATCAGACACGTAGTAACCATCAGCGTGATCTGCGCAAGTGCAAGCACGATCATCGAACGGCGGGGTGCGTTCTGGATCCGGTAAGTCAACCCTAGGACCAGGACAAGAATCTGAGGCGCCAGCCAGGGTACTGAGCGTAGCGCCGCTCCTGTGCCGTAATCAAGCTTTAACCTATCGAAGAGGGTTATGCCCACGTACACGAATGCGATCGACACAATGCCGAGCACGGCGAATCTTGTTGTTCTGCCCGCCGACCAGACTACCTTTATCTGGCCAGCTGTAGCGTCCCAGAATCTCTTGTGCGGTTTCATCCGTTCCCCGATCGGCTTACCCGCCGCCCCGGCCACAGTGGACGGATGTCGGCATGGTACGCACACCTCCGCTGAAGCGCGATGGTGTCTCCGGTGGTGGCACCCTTCCGGGGGACGTTGTCAGGGTTGGATGGTGGACGCGTCGGTCGGGAACAGCCAGCCGTCGATGGCGGGGAAGGCCAGATACCACAGCGCCAGGCCGAGCCCGGCCAGTATCGCCAGGCAGAGAGCTGCTTTCACGGCGATCGGGCCGGGGAGCAGCCGCCACAGGAACGAGCACAGCGTCATGGTCGGTTCACTTCCCGTTGGATGTGGTGAGGCCTCGGTGCGGCTCCCCCGATTCGAGCCACACCGAGGCACTTCTTCCTGCGCCAGCAGCCCGGAAAGCTGGGGGCAACGGGCTGCCGATCCGCGCAACCGGTGAAAGTCGACCGCGATGCCGCTTCCTGGTGCGCTGAGTTCATGATGCCCGGTAGCCGGCACCGGGGAAACTACAGCATTCAATTGTTTCTCCGGGAACGGTCACACTGGCGACCCATGAATATTTACACGGGTGCCGCTTCTTCCGCGGTGGTCGTGAAGGGCGTCATCGGCGCATTGTGTAATGTTTCACCAGATCTCGGCAGGTCGTGGATAGCGTATCTTACCGTCGTTAGCATCCTTGATGTCCGTCAGCGCCGAGGTGGCGCCGGAATTCCTCTCACGGGTATTGGTGATGGCACTCATGA
The DNA here is from genome assembly GCF_042741125.1 of Amycolatopsis sp. NPDC058986. Lineage (NCBI taxonomy): Bacteria > Bacillati > Actinomycetota > Actinomycetes > Pseudonocardiales > Pseudonocardiaceae > Amycolatopsis > Amycolatopsis sp. NPDC058986. The sequence goes on from NZ_JBHYJW010000014.1 coordinate 16,317, forward strand.
AGAACAACATCCTGATGATCGCCGGGACCAGGCCGGAGGCGGTCAAACTGGCGCCAGTCGCGCTGGCCATGGCGGGGCACGCGTCGATGACTCCGCAGATCGTCGCCAGCGGGCAGCATCCGGCCATGGTCGGGCAGGCACTGGAACCGTTCGACCTGCCCGTCGACCGGCAACTGTCCTTCGCCCGTGGCGACGGCGGGCTGGCTTCGGTCACCGGTGGCATGCTCGGCGCGCTCGACGGCGCGATCAGCGAATTCGCGCCGTCCGCGGTAGTCGTGCAGGGCGATACGGCGACGACCCTCGCCGGTGCCCTTGCGGCTTTCTGGCGGGGAGTACCGGTCGTGCACGTCGAGGCCGGGCTCAGGACGGGAAATCTGCGTGCGCCTTTCCCAGAAGAGGCGAATCGGGTCCTGGTTTCCAGAATCGCGTCGCTGCATCTGGCGCCGACCGAGGCTGCCGCGCGGGCCTTGCTGGCCGAGGGGGCTCCCTCGGAGCGGGTGGTGGTGACCGGGAATACGGTCGTCGACGCCCTGCATCACATCGCCGCGAAGGAGCTGCCGATCGCCGACCCGGATCTGCGCGAGGGCGTCCGGGATGCCCGGCGGTTGATGCTGGTGACCATGCACCGGCGCGAATCGTGGGGCGATGGTATCGATCGGGTGCTCACCGCCGTGCGAAAGATCGTCGCCGCTCATCTCGAGCTGTGGGTGGTGTTGCCCGCGCATCCCAATCCGGCCGTGCGCGCCCAGATCGAGGCCGCCCTGCGCGATACGCCCCGGGTCACGATCACCGGCCCGCTGGCCTATTCCGACCTGGTCTGGGTGATGCGGCGCTCCGCGCTCATCGTCACCGACTCGGGCGGTATCCAGGAGGAGGCGCCGAGTTTCGCCGTACCGGTGTTGGTGACCAGGGAAGTCACCGAACGCCGGGAAGCCGTCGAGTCCGGCAGCGCGTGGCTGGTCGGCACGGACGACGCCCGGATCGTCGAGATGGCCGAACGGCTGCTGGCGAACAAGATGGAGCTGGCCGCCCGGAATCCTTATGGCGCCGGTGATGCCGGGTGCCGTACCGTCCGCGCGATCGAGAGTTTCCTAGGCCTGCCCGCGGCGGAAATGGCCGCGTAGCGATGGTACGAAACACCGCCACCGTGAGCCGCGGGCGGGAGTGGACGCTTCGGGTGGTCCGCAGCATGGGCGAGATCTGCGTGACGCTCGGCATCGTCGGGTTGCTTTTCGTCGCCTACAAGACCTGGGGCCAGCTCGGCGAACTGCATGACGCTCAGTCCAAACTGGACCATTCACTGGAGCAGCAGTGGAGTGGCCCGGCGACACCGTCGGCGCCGCCCGACCCGACGGTGGACCGGCCTGCCGCTCCAGGGTCGGCGGCGCACCCAGAACGACCGACGGCGGAAGGACAACCGCTGGTCCGGCTTGCGATTCCCCGTCTCGGCCTGCGCTGGGTGGTGACGGAGGGCACGACCCAGCAGGCGCTGCGATCCGGCCCCGGCCATTATCGGGGTACCCAGATGCCCGGCGAAATCGGGAATTTCGCGGTCGCCGGACATCGTATTCCCGGCGTGTTCTGGAATCTCGACGAACTCGTCGCCGGTGACGTGATCGAGGTGGAAGGTCCGCGGGTGCGGTACACCTATCAGGTCACGGGCACGCGCATCGTGGCCCCGAGCGCTTCGGCGGAACTCGCGCCGGTACCGGGGCAGCCCGGTGCCCAGCCGACCGAGTCCCGCCTGGTCCTGACCACCTGCAACCCGAAGTGGGACAACTATCAGCGCCTGATCGTGGAAGCCCGGCTGCGGCCGGAAGCCCCGAAGGGCTGAGCGGTCATCCGCCCGTTCCCGGCCGGACCGGCGTCGGCCTGGGGCATGTGAAGAATTACACCAACGGGACCGTGTAATTGTCACGCGAAGTCTCAACAGATTCCTCACCGGCCCTTCGGAACCACTTGTCCGGCCGGTTGGGTATTCATAGTCTCGAATCACAAGGAACTCGCTCGAGTTCGACTCCGAATGAAAGTTGATTCCATGACGAAGGCAATTCGGAAGCGCAGGGGGCTGCGCCCCCTCGCTCGCGCCGCGGTGCTCACGACGCTCAGTGTCGCGATGGTGGGCGGCGTTGCCTCCCAGGCCATGGCGGCGTCGGATCCGCAGTACATGAAAGAACTGGAAAAGACGACTGATTCATCGCCTCGCGTGCACATCTACGCGGATCTGTATAAGAATGCGGTTGTGCCAGGTCAGCGAGCCACAGTGGCCGCCGACTTTGACCCGTGGAACATCTGGAACACGTTCCAGTCCAGTGTGGCCGGGAAGGACGACTTCTCTATCACGCAGGATCTCGTTAAGTTTCTCGCCTGGCAGACGTCGAGTATCCGTCTCAACGATGTTCCCTGTGATCAATACGGTGCAGGGAAGCCGGGGTTCAAGGTGGCGGACTCGAAGAACGGCTTCAACGTCGATCCTGTTGACGCACTCGGTCTTGTTGATCAGACCCGGGCGATCGTGGGAACTGTGTTCAACGGGGTCGGCCTTAACAAAGTTGGGGATTTCCTTCACTCGAGGGTTCGCGCAGTCTGCACGTTCACCGTTCCTGTGGACGTTCGTGGCGACATCACGGTGCGTGCCAGTGTGGAGCAGAGGAACTTTCTCGGCCTTTTCACCCAAGTAAGTGAGGGTCGGGCTTTCCTGCCCGTCGAGGCGCCGCAGCCACCGGCCAAGCCGACCATCTCGGGTGTCAGCAACGGGAGTCTCGAAGTTCCGGCGGGCGGAGAGGTGACGGGGACCGGGACGCCCGGCACGACCGTGCGGTTGAAGGTGCCGAACCACGGCGATGTCATCGAAGAGACCAAGACGCCAGTTGACGCCCAGGGATATTGGAGGGTCAAGCTGCCTGCGCGGTTCGTGGCGGGTACCCCCTATCTGATCCAGGCGGTGTCCCAGTTCCCTGACCGCCCGGAAAGGTCGGAGTCGGAGCCGACGATCCTCAACGTCAAGCCGAACACCCCGGACGTGCGGCAGCCGGTGATCACCTCGCCGCAGGGCGGCACGGTGAAACCGGGCGAGGAGCTGACGGTGACCGGGAGCGACGGCAGTGTGGTGACCCCGGTCGACCAGAACGGCAAGCCGGTCGGGCCGCCGGTGGAGATCAAGGACGGCCAGGCGAAGGTCAAGCTGAACGCCGATCTGCCGGACGGCGCCAATGTCAGGATCGAGGCGAAGGCCAAGGACGGTAGCGGCGAGCCGGTCTACTCGGACCCGAAGAAGGTCCAGACTCCGGTGACCAAGCCGACGGTGGACAAACCGTCTGGTGCGGTGCAGCCGGGGGGCGAGGTGACCGGTACTGCCCCGGCGGGAAGCTCGGTGCAGCTGAAGGACAAGGATGGCAAGCCGATCGGCCAGCCGGTGACCGTCGGCCCGGACGGCAGGTGGAAGGCCACGCTGCCGGCGGGTCTGGCCGAGGGGCCGCATGAGGTGACTGCCGAGGCGACGCCGTCCGGTGGCCAGCCCGTCCAGTCGGACCCGCAGACCATCGAGGTCAAGAAGCCGGATGATTCGGCTGGCGTGCCGAGCAAGCCGGTGATCGAGACGCCGGAGCCGAACGCCGAGGTCGGTCCCGGCGCTGAGGTCAGTGGCACCGCTCCGGGTGCGGAGAAGATCCAGTTGAAGGGCTCCGACGGCAATCCGATCGGGGGGCCGGTGACCGTCGGCCCGGACGGCAGGTGGAAGGCCACGCTGCCCAAGGATCTGACCGTGGGCCAGCACGAAGTGACCGCGGAGGCGTCCAACGCGAAGGGGACGACCCAGTCCGACAAGGTTCCGTTCACCATCAAGCCGGGCAACGAGAACGACCTGAAGGACGTCTGGCAGTCCAGCCTGACCCTCGGCAAGGACAACCGGAACGTGGTGACTGTGACGTTCAATGCCGAGGGCACACCGGTCGACCTCGGGTCGAAGGCGATCGTCTTCAACGCGCCGGCAGGTATCAAGTTCACCGGTGTCGCAACGGTGCAATGGGACAACGGCGAGGCGGCCAACTTGAAGGTGGAGCAGAGCCCGGACGGGAAGACGCTGACCATTGTCGACTCGGCCAAGCTTCGCACCACCGACAAGAACAAGGCGACGCATTTCACGCTGGTCTTCCAGGTCGAGAATCCGCCCGCGAACCCGGATCTGAAACTGGATTGGAATGTCAAGGTCGGCGAGCGCACTTTCCCGCTCAGCGGTGGAGTCACCAATCGCGATTAACGCGATTCGGTAAACCGTAATGTGCAACCGGGCTGGGGTCGTCGGCGGCGGCCCCAGCCCGGCCAGGGAAACCGTTCACCGGAAACGGAGAGGACGATATGTACCTCGTTACCAGTGCCCTCTGGGTATTCATGGCCTACGTGGGTATGGCCTATTACGTCGTCCTCTTCGGACTCGGGACGCTCCAGTTACGTCGAGCCGGGCTTTCCCTGCGTACCCAGGAAACCGCGGCCAGGGAACCAGGTGGCAGCCGCGGTTACCGGATCTACTACGTGATCGCCGCGCTGAACGAGGAACAGGTCATCGGGCGCACCGTGGACCGGCTGGTCCGTGGCACGACGGGGCAGGTGATCGTGGTCGACGACGGCTCGGCGGACGACACCAGCGAACAAGCCAGGCTGGCCGGTGGCGACCGGATCACCGTGCTGCGTCGCGAACTGCCCAACGCCCGCCGCGGAAAGGGCGAGGCGCTCAACCATGCGCTGCGCCATATCGTCGCCGACACTCGCGCCGACGGGGCGGATCCCCGCTCGGTACTGGTCTGCGTGATGGACGCCGATGGTGAACTCTCGCCCGGTGCGGAGACGTTGTTCGCCGAACAGTTCACCGATCCGGCCGTCGGCGGCGTGCAGCTGGCCGTGCGAATCCGGAACAACGCGAAAGTCATCACCAGGGTTCAGGATGTGGAATTCTGGTTGATCTCGGCGCTGAGCCAGTTCGGCCGGATGCGTACCGGCACCGTCAGCCTTGGCGGCAACGGGCAGTGCACGCGGTTGTCCGCCCTGCTCGACGTCGGCGAGGCGCCGTGGTCGCGGTCGATCACCGAGGACCTTGACCTCAGCATCAGCTTCAACGTGCTCGGCTGGCGCACCACCTCGATCGCGCGGGCCTATGTGTCGCAGCAAGGAGTGACCAGGTTCGACACCCTGCTGCGGCAACGCACCCGCTGGATCCAGGGCACGATGCAGGCCACCGCCCGGATCCCGGAGATCTGGCGCTCGCGTGCGCTGGGCAACGCCGGTGCGCTCGAACTGTGCTACTACACGTTGCTGCCCTGGATCCTGATCCTGCCCGCCGCGGTCGTGCAGCAGTACCTGCTCGTCATGGCGATCACCGACGGCGGCATCGTGCTCGGCACGGTCGCGCGCGGTGGGCTGTCCGGTTTCGGCTACGGCCTGCTGTGGTATTTGACCTCATTCCTGCCCAATCTGGTGATGGGATTCCTTTACCACAGACGGACTCGACAGGTCTCCCTCGGTTACGCGCTGTTCCTCGGGCACCTGCTCATCATCTGGAACTACATTGCCTACGTTTCCGCGTTCCGGGCACTGGGCCGAATCATCATCGGCCGCCGGAACTGGGCCAAAACGGCCCGTGTCGACGAGCGGGAAGGAGGTGAACCATGTACGGAAACTTCGTTCCCGGTACCGGCCTCGCGGTGACCGGCTGGAGCCTGGGGATTTTCATCATCGGTGCGCTGGCACTCGTCGTGATCGGGCTGCTGCTGTGGAGGATGGGAAAGCGAAAGGCGAAGCGCGAAAATTGACGCGCCACCGCCCGTCCCTGCGGATTCCCTCCGTTGGCTACTCCGGTCCGGCGGAGGGAATCAATCCTGGTTGACAATACCGGAAGATCGGTTGGTCAAAGGTGTTTCTCCTGGTGTGTGCCACGGTCGTGGTGATCGTTGGCGCGTCGGCGACGACGCTGTCGTTGGACCTTCGCCGAGGGTTGGATATCGTACTGGGACTGGTCGTACTCGGTACCGCACAGGTGGCCTTGCTGGTACTGCTCGCCGGTGGGCTGCTCGGTAGCCTGTCCGCGGGATCGCTGCTCGCCCTCGCCGCGGGTATCAGCGCGGCGCAGTGCGCGGTCGGCCTGGTCTGGTTCCGGGCCGCTGCCATCCGGTCCTGCCGAACCGTAAAAGGGACCGTGGCGGGGCTGTTCAAGGGCAGGGCGAATGTCCTCATTGTCCTGGCCGCCGTCCTGGTTGCCGGCCAATACGTCTGGCGTACCGTGCTCGGCCTGAGCTTCCCGATGGTCGACTACGACACGCTCGCGTACCACTTGCTTGGCCCCGATTCCTGGCTACAGCAGGGCCGGATCGGGCACACCCCGCAGAACCTCTTCGCCGATGTCTACCCGGACGGTCAGGGGCTGATCGTGGCCTGGGTCGGCGCCTTCCTCGGCACCACGAAATATGCCTGGATGGCCCACTTTCCCTTCATCGCCATGGGATTCCTGGCCACCGCCGGACTGGCCCGCCAGCTCGGTGCGGGCCGTGGCCTCGCCTGTTTCGCGGGGCTGGTCTTCCTGGCGGCGCCCTCGGCGTTCCTGGAGGTACCGACCGGCATGGTCGATATCGCGGCCGCCGCGACCGCCGTGGCGGCGATCTACCTGACCCTGTCGATGTCCAGGGTCGCTGTGGAAACCGGTGCGGGCACTGCCCAGTTCGCGCGCCATTTGGCCGTGGCCGGGTGGGCGCTCGGGCTGGCGGTCTCGGTGAAGTCGTCGAACCTGCTGACGGTTGTCCTGGTGGGCGTACTCGTGTTCGTGGCCCATCGGCGCATCCGGCGGGAGTCCGCGGCGGTGCAGGGGGAACACCGGGCGGAAACCGATGTCCTCGCCCGGCTCCGGCCGCTCGCGGTCAGCGGCGCGTTACTGGGCCTGCCGATGGCGTGTCTGGGCGCGTACTGGTACATCCGCACCTGGCTGGCCTACGACAATCCGTTCTATCCGGTGAGCATGCTGGGCTTCGCCGGGCGCGGCCCGGCGGACGAGGTGCTCCGGCTCAGTGCCTCGACGAACATGCCCGAACCGTTGCGCGATCAGCCCTTCGGCTGGCTGGGACAGACGTTTCGCTCCTGGTGGGACGATCTGAGCCTCCGGGACTACGACTACGCGCCCACCATCGGCGGTTTCGGCATGGTCTGGTTGCCGATCATCGTCCCGCTCGCGGCGCTGGGCTGCTACGTGCTGTTCCGCCGGGGCCGCAGGGTGGAATGCGTGGCGCTGGTCGGTTTCGCCGTGCTGTGGCTGGCGATGTCGCCGGCCGCCTGGTACGGCCGGTTGAACCTGATCGTGGTCGCGATCGGCGCGGCACTGGCCATGGTCGGGCTGACGGCGATCTCGTCGCGGTGGGTCCGCAATGGACTCCTGGCCGCGGCGGTGGCCGCGATGGCGGTGACGATGTGGTGGGCGACCAATCCCTCCTACTACCAGGTGCGCAACGCCGACGGGTCCTATCACCTGCTCACCGCGGCCGAAGTCGCCCGGCATATATGGCTCGGCAATACCGACGAGGTACCTGTTGAGCCGGTCAGCGAGTACCGCGGTCTGGACGCGGCGGTGCCGGAGGGTGGCACGATCGCGGTCAGCTCGACCACCGGGGACCAGCCGTTCACCCACCCGCTGCTGGGAGATCGCGGTCAGCGACGCCTTGTCGTGCTGGACAATCCGCGCACGGTGGAGGATCTGCGTGCCCAGATGCACGCCAGCGGCGCCAGCTACGTACTGGTGGGCGGGACGTACCCGCAGCCCGAGTTCGCGGCGGCGATCAACAACGACCGCACCCACTTCCGGCTGGTGCGGGTCGAGGGTGGACTGCAGGGCGCCTCGCTCTACCAGCTCGGCGATTTCCCTGGCTTGTGCCCCTCGGGCGTACCAGAGGTTTCGGCAACGATGGGGAAAGCCTGGACGGTGGATGTCGGGGTCAAGACCCGCTGCGGCAATCCCGTGGTCGATGACACGGTCACCCTGTTCTATCGGGAATCCGGGAAACCCGATCAAGCCGTTTCCGTCACACAGTTGAACGACGATGGCACGGCCCGATTCGTCGTCCCCGAGGAAATGCGGAAGGCCGGCGGTGTCCTGTTCACACGTACCCAAGGAATATTCGGAACCTATTACCGGGCGGCGTCAGGATATGTACCGATCGGCTGATGAGGACACCATCCGGTGGCCGGAGCAGCACACCAGTGTCCACATGGGACGCGAGGCCTGGCGAGCCGCGATCGCCGGCCCCGGCACCCGGACCCTGCTGGTGCTGGACGCGAGTTTCGCGGCGGCCAGGTTCCCGCTCGTGGAAAGCATGCGCAAGGCGCTGGGACTGCCCGCCGGGCAGATCCAGGTGATCCAGCCACCCGCGACGGTGGAAGGGGTCGAATCGCTCGCCGCGGTGCTGGCGGCCACTTCCGCCGACCGGGTGGTGGCGATTGGTGGCAGCGGCATCCTCGACACCACCAAACTCGCCTGCCGGCAGTACGCCGACCCGCGGACCCTGCCGACCATCCGGGCCCGCGGCGCCCGGCACGGCCTGGTCGAACTGCAGGCCGGGGCAGGCGGGCAACCACAACGGATCCTCATCCCGACGACCATCGGATCGGCCGCGGAACTGCGCCCGTACGCGATGGTCCGGTTACGCGGGCACCGGCGTCTCGTGCACGGGCCGCACCTGACGCCGGAAGTCGCGGTGCTGGACAGCATGTTCACCGCGTCCCTTCCCTGGCAGATCCTGATCGAGGGGATTTCCGCGGCCCTGTTGCGTTTCGTCGACCCCTACACCGACGGCACGGTCCGGGACACCTTGGGCGAAACCGCGACGAGAGCCACTGTGCGCGTGTTGGTGAAGTGCGGTATTCGTGCGCTCGACGGCGACTGCGGACCGGCCGACCAGTTGGTTGCCGCGCGCGCGAACGCCGCGCGGGAAGCAGGCCTGGTGTTTCGCCGGGATTCGCTGTATATCGACAAATGCCGGGTGGTCGCCAGTGAACTGGCAACCCACCTCGGTGTGCACCCGGTGGCCGCGGTGGCGGCGCTGCTGCCGGCCTGGTGGCGACGTATCGAAGACGGGGACGACCGGTTCGGCGATCGGGCGTGTCTGCACAAGGCCTGGCACTGGATTCGCTCGGCGAGCCGCGGCCGCTGGTCCGTCGACCCGGTCACCGGAATCGCCGGACTGACCCGCGACTGGGGACTCAACGGGCAACTCGGCGGCAAGGACAACACCGCCGCGATCGTCGCCGCACGCACCCTGCGTTTCTGGGGTGGCAAGGGATCCCCGTTCACCGGGATCACCGCCGACGACCTCGGGGAACTGATCAGCGAGTCCCTGAGTGTCAGGTCCAAGGCGGGCCGAGCCGGACACGCCCGGTAAGAGGCCACGAGGAGATTCGGCCGGTCAGCCGCTCCTGGCCGATGTCGCCGCGAGCGTGACGGTAAGCCGGAACCGGCTGGTGGTGACGTCCGTGGCGCAGGTTCCGCCGACTCGCTGAACCCGTTCGGCGATACCGGTCAGCCCACGACCCGGCGCCCCGTCACCGCGTCCGGTGACCCCGTCGTTCTCGATCAGGAACTCGAACCGGTCACCGGTACGCATCAGCTCAAGCGTGCAGATCGTCGGCTCACTGTGCCGCAGGATATTGGTCACCGATTCCCGCAGCACCCAGGCCAGGACGTCGGCGGCGGGCCCTTCGGGATACTCGCCGATCCGCAACCGGCAGGCCGCGCCGCGCGATTCCAGCAACTCGACCGCAGCGGTCAGTTCGGCATCCAGATCCGCCACCAGCGTCCCGTGCGCGATACCGCGCATTTCCTGCAATGCCCGGCGTGCCACCAGATGCGCGGCCTGGCTTTCCCGTTCCGAGCGCCCCGGGGCCGCGGTCACCAGCCGTCCCGCCAGTTCGGTACGCATCATGATCGACACGAGATCCTGTCCGAGCCGGTCGTGCAGATCCTGGGATATGCGGTCCCGTTCCTGGGTCACGGTCAGCCAGGCGATCTCGGCCTTGGCTTTGGCCAGTTGCGCCGCCTGCACCGTAAGCCACGCCATCGAACGCATCGCGAACCCGCCGACGACATAGACGATGACGAAGTACACCACGGTCGTCGTTTCCGGGCTGGCCGCGGCGGGTAAAGGCCATAGCCGCGGCACCGCGGAGATGACGAGCCCGACCCCGAAGTAGGCGGCCCAGCACCACAGACTGGTGACCAGGACCAGCGGCAGGAGCCCGACCATGGCGATGCTCGCGGCCGGAAGCAGGTGATGATGGAACACGATCGTGGCCACGCACGCGAGCGCCGCGCTCGCCAGCACTAGCGGCCAGGTTCGGCGTAGCGTCATCCCGGTCACCCGCAGCATCAGCCCGTACAGGCAGATCAGCAACTGCAGCACGATCAGCGCGGTGTAGCCGACGGCCGCGAGGAGATGCCCGGGATCCTCGGTGATCTTCATGGCGCCGGGGACGATGACCACGGCCACGACGAAGGAGACGATGCCCGCGACGGCGAGCGGGAACGAGCGCCCGCCCGTGCGGGCGATCCGCCAGGAACGACGCGTCGCGGGGACCGCACGCGGGAAGCGACTCACCCCGTGTCCCCCTCCCATGCTGCACGACGAGCCGCGCACCAAGGGCACGCGGCGGGCTGGCAATGACCGTGCGGGAAGCGGACTCCCTGGTCAGGGGCTGCTCCCGCTGAGCGGGATGTTAACCCGCCGGACCAGCCGAGATGATCCGCTACCACCTGTCCGGGTGATCCACTACCGCGTCGGAGTTCGGTAGGCGTCGCCGTTACGGCACGGCACGCAACTGTTCCCGACGATGATCTGTTTCGTCGTCTGCGAACAAGTGTAAATGCTCATAGAGTATTCGTGATATTTCACGAGATCGAACGATGAGGCCTTCAAGTTTTCCCGCCTGAGCCTCGCGGATAAGATGGCCGCTGTACGCCGGTTCGAATGTCAAATACCTCTCTGGGGGAAACATGAACAGGAGTTCCGGGGTTTCCGCGAGGCGCTCGAACACGGAAGCCGGTGAGGACATTCGCGTTGTCTTACTCGATGCGGTGCCGATCTTTCGTGAGGCGTTGGCGGAACGTATCGGCAGGTCCTGTGGCATGATGCTGCATCGGGTCACGCGCAGGGTGGCCGCGGCAGCGCATCTTTGCGAACAGGGTGGATTTGATGTGCTGATCATGGACAGCCTGCTCGATCCACGCGGCCATCTTGTGCGGTTCGCCGCTACCTCGGGTCGGCGCCTGGCGATACTTTCGCTTGTTCGTGAGCCGTTGATCGGGGAATTCTACCTGCGGACCGCTCTTCGGGCCGGAGCGCATGGACTGATCCGGCGAGCCGCACAACAGGATCAGCTGTGGGAAGCGGTGGCCAAGGTGTTCCACGAACGGTACTACCTGGATCCCGGTCTCGGTTTTCTCCTGAGTGAACAGGATCCGACACGGGATCGTCGCGCCTTCGGCGGGTTGTCCAGGAGAGAGTTCGAGGTACTTCAGCAGGTGGCCGACGGCTTGACCACCGTGGAGATGGCGACGAAGTTGTGCATCTCCACGGAGACGGTTCGCTCGCATGTCAAAAGCATCTGCCGGAAGCTGGGTGTTCACGACCGCACGCATGCCGTCGCGGAAGGCTTCCATCGAGGTCTGCTCACTCCCGACATGATCGTCCGGCGGAACGCTGCCTGAGCGATTCCGCGTGACCGTCAAGGGCTCGCCTCTACCCGGCCGTCGGCGATCGCCTGGACGAGGGCCTGATGGTCCCGTTCGGACTGGTCGGCATAGGCCAGCGCGAAGTCCGCGATTGCCCGGTCGAAGACATCGCCGGAACCGAGATAGGCGGCGATGGCCACGCGGTCACCGGTTCGGGCGTGCGCACGAGCCAGGGTCCAGCCGCACAGCTCCGCGTAGCGCTGCAACTCCGCCGGCCTCAGCCTGGCGATGTCCACCGAACCCTTCATGTCCCGAAGTTGCCGCCAGTAGTAGTGCAGGCCGTCCTCGGCGGTCAGCCAGCCGAGGAAGATGTCGCTGGCCGACTGCATCAGCCGCTGTCCCGTCACCACCCGCTTGCCGTGCTGCCGCGGATGCCTGCCACGCAGGTGCTTCTCCAGTACCGAGGCTTCGGCCTGCTTGACCTGTAGCAGCAAGGGATCGCCGAGATCGCGTCCGATCAGCAGCACGATGTAGCACCGGGTGCCGACGCTGCCGACGCCGACGACCTTGCGGGCGACGTCGATGGGCTGGAACCGGTCCAGCAACCGTTGACGGTCTTCCTGAAGCGTGCCGCGGTAGGCGTGGAACAGATCCAATGTGGACGGCAGGACGTCCTCGTCCGGCGGATGCTCGACCAGGGGCGGATCGTCGACGATCCGGCGGGTGTCGCCCAGGCGCACCGTGAGCTTCTCGAAGGCCTGGAGGTTGTCGCGACGGCGAGCGGCCTTGACGACTCGCTTGGCCCGCTTGCGCTGGGAGCTTTCGGTGAGCAGGGGCCGAAGGTCTTCGGCGCTGGCCCTCGCGTACCACACGTCGAGGTCTCCGCGCTGGGCGAAATCGCGCATGGCCCGCCGGTAGGCCGTCGCCGCGGCCAGCGCCGCGGACCGGCCCACCGCGTCGTCCCACTCGTTGCTGCGCGCCGCCACCACCACGCTGGCCGCCAGCCGCTTGACGTCCCATTCCCATGGCCCGGCCAGGGTCTCGTCGAAGTCGTTCACGTCGAACAGCAGGGATCGCTCGGGAGAGGCGTACAGGCCGAAGTTGAGCAGGTGAGCGTCTCCGCAGGCCTGCACGGAGATCCCGGAGATCGGTGTGCCTGCCAGATCGGCGGCCATTCCCGCCGCGGCTCCCCGGAGGTAGGCGAACACCGACTCGGCCATGCGCCCGTGCCGGATCGGCACCAGTTCCGCGACCCGGGTCGCCGCCTGCTCCCGCAGCACGGCGACCGGATCGGCGCGGTCTCTCGGAACCTCCCACTCGGCGTGGGCGGTTCTGGGCGCCGTCTTACGGGCGGCGCGGCCCGACGCGGCCCGCTCCGCGACGGTGGGGTGGTTCATGCGACCGTCCATAGTGGTCGCAGTATTGAATGCCGGGTGACGTTTCGCAACCGGGGTCGGCGCCTGGAAATTCCGCGAAATGATGGAGTTGGCAAGCAGCTGCGCACCGTGAGCGCAACGGCCAACTCTGCCGCTGCCATGAATCGCCTCTCCGTAGCCGACGCGGCGCGCGCCTCCTGGCTGATGAGTCGTGGCAGCGCGTGACCTGGTTACGCGTGCCGGAACGGGCGCAGGACGCGGCCCGGCCACGTCCCACCAGAGCTGACTGACCGGGGCTCGGCCCGGCACGCCGGTAGGAGCAAGACGTCGTGGCCGCTGTGCATCGAACAGGCTGTTCGCGGTGCATGTCTGGGGTGAACAGGTCAAGCGTCGGCCTGGACGGGGAATGGACATGGACGATGGATTCGTGCGCAGCGATCTCAGCGCAGCGCTGCGCGCTGTGCAGCTGACAATGAACGACGGTGCGTTCGGCTCGGCGTATGACCATGCGCTCGACCTGACGTCGGCGAAATCTGCTGTTGCCGACGTTTCCGCTGGTCAATCGGTGTGGGGCAGGCTGGTGCGAAATGCCGACTTTTTCCGCACCATGGCCGCCAGGCCATGATGGGAAACAGCGCGCCGCAGGCGCTCGATATTCACTACCTGCTCGCGAGTTCCGCGCTGTGGTGGGTGACCACGGCGGTGGTCGCGCTCACGATCGCGATTATTGTCCTCCACCGACACTTCCGTTCCCGCCACCTCCGCTCCAAAGTCGGATACGACCTCCTCCCGACGACGAGCTTCGACCCGTCCCTGCAGGGCGTCCTGGGGTTCGCGCATCAGCTTGGCCGGGTGCGTCCGGTGCACGGCTGGGTGCCGAAGGCGGCGGTCGGTGTCCGGATTCGCTTTAGCACAGATGATCTTACGGGAAGATGATCATGAGTGTGGAAGGTCGAGCGTCGATTACTGGCGTGATCAACAAGCTGGTGTACCCGACGTCGAAATCCGCCGGAACTCCACCTCCGAGGGAGAAACCACCGCCCGGCACCGAGGTGAAATGTCCTCTGTGGATGGTCGGGACGCAGGGAGAAGCTTCCTTCCCCGTCAGGACGCGGGTGCAGGCGAGCCTGAGGAGGGAAGCCGATGAGCAGGCTGCGGGATCTTCTGGCACAGCAAGGTACATCCGAACTGGGCGCCCAGGAGAACTCTCTTTCACCATCGATCGGCACGGCCGAGGAGGGCGGTGTGGCCGCGTGTGGTCGCACCGTGCGGGACGCTGTCGACTTGCATGTGGCGCGGGCGGAGCTGGTGCTGGCGCGCCCGCCACGGTTTGCGTTGAAGGCGTTGCCGGTGCGCCCGGACGATCCGCTGCAGTCGCTGGCCAACGCCCTCGGCGACGTGCGCCCGGATCTCGGCGAGAAGGTCGATGTGTGCCTGGACCTGATTCCGTTGACTCCGGCGAAGATCCGCCACCTCGCCCGTCAGGCGGCCCAGCACGCCGGTGGTGATTCCGGGGTTCTCCGGGCGGTCGGCAGTGGTGTCGCCGAGGCGGCCGGGGAGGTTCTAGGGGAGTTCCTGCCGAACGCGCGCGGCGCCGGTCGCGGAGCACCACGGCCAACTGCTCGAGGGGCCGCGTCGTCGGCGAGGGCGGCGGTGAACAAGTTCGCGACCGACGAGCCGGTGTTCGCCGTGCAGGTCTTGATCCGGTGCCAGTCGGAGATTCCCGGCCGCGCGCAGGCACATCTGCGCAGTGTGATCGGCGCGTTCGACGTCTACCGCGGCGAGAATTACTGGCGGGCCCGCGGGCCGCGGATCCTGGGCTGGCACGTCGGCGCCGACACCCCGATCATCCGCCGGTTGTTCGACCGGCGGTTCCGCACCGGCCTGGCGAAAGCCCGGTCGTAGGTCCGTCCATGGTGGAGCTGTTCGGGCAGCACGCGCTGGATGTCGTCGAGACCGGACGCGCCTTCCTGGACACCGCGCGCCGCCACGGCCACGACTGCGGGCCTTTGGCGTGGACGCCGGAGGTCGCGCACCGCTACCGCGATCAACGCGTGCACGGCGGTGCCAACCGCGACGTGCTCGTCGCCGACGCCGTCCTGCACTACACCCTCGTAGAGCCCTCCGGGAGGCGCTCGCAGCGCACCTTCTTTATCGAACTGGACCGCGCCACGATGCCGGTGGCCCGGCTTGCCGCCAAGCTGCGCAACTACGTCCGCTACCACGACTACGTCCCCCAGTACCCGGGCGCGACCGGGCGTCCGGCGTGGCAGGAACGCTATCCGCGATTCCCGCGCGTGCTGTTGGTGCTCTCTGGCGCCGCCGAGCATGTCCTCGAGCAGCGGCTCGTCGACCTGCGGGCCCACGCCCAGGCCGATTCCGCGATGGCACTGGCCGGCGACCGCGTCCGCATGCTCGCGACCAGCCTGCACCGGCTTCGCACCGGCGGCCCGCTGGCGCCGATCGCGGTTTCACTGCTGGGCACCGACACCACCCCGATCTCGCCGTTCACCCGGCTGACAACAGGCACATCATGACCGCCGCCCGCGTCGAGGAGTCGGCACCTGCGGTGGTGGAGCAACTGGGAAGGTCACCCCGGTTGCGGCAGCGTCGCTTCACGTTGCTGCCGCTGCGTGGTGACGGGAGCCCGTTCACCGACGTGCAGGGCCGGATGCCGGGGAGAGCGCCGCGCCGGCGGAGCTGGCGGACCTCATCTCCTCGATCGCGACGGTCGGGGTGTTGCAGCCGGTTCTCGTCGAGGAGATCACGGCAGAGGATGGGAAGCCGCCGTCGATGCGTCTGGCGGCGGGGGAGCGGCGGCTGCGGGCCAGCCGGTGGGGCGCGGTCCATCTGCCGGACAACCCGCACTTCGCGGCACTGCGCGCCGTCGTGTGCCCGGGGCCGTTGTCGGATGAGGAACGGCGGATCTGGCAGCTGGTGGAGAACCTGGCCCGGGAGAGTCTGCGACCCGGCGAGCTGGTGGCTGCACTCGTGCTCGACCGGTGCGCGGTGCTGCTCGGGAAACTCGTCGCAAGCGGGCACGCCGTTCCGGCCGAGGTGTATGCGATCGATGATCCGATCGCGCGGTTTCAGGCGATGGAACGCATCCGCGGCACCGACCGCTCCTGCGCCGCCCCGTGGTCGGAAGTGCTGTCACGGCTGGCCCAGCGCGGACCAAGGATCGCTGACGGGGACACCACCACGAGAACCTACGGAACAGCAACACTTGGCTGTGTGATCACAGGCTGTTTCTGCCGTTGCGTCAGACCGAGTTGTCGGCTGGTTCAGCGGGGATCGTGGTGCAGGGTGTGGTGGGGTGGGTGGCCGTAGGTGGTGCGGTAGCGGTGGGCGAAGCGGCCAGGATGGAAGAAGCCCCAGCGGGCGGCGATCTCGGTGACCGTGACTCCGCTGCCGGGGTCGGCGTCCAGCAAGCCTTGGTGTGCCTGCTGGAGGCGGGCTTGGCGAAGGTAGCCCATCGGGGTGGTGCCGCGGTGTTTCCGGAAGGCGTATTGCAGTGCGCGGATGGTGACGTGGGCGGCGGCGGCGATGTCGGCGGCGGTGATGTCCTCGTGCGCGTGGTCGTCGATGAACGCGATCGCGCGGCGCAGGGTCGCGGGGTGGGCGTCGTGGTGGTCTTCGATGGTGGGCTCAGCGCAGGCGGTGTTGGGGAAGGCGCCCAGCAGCGAGGCGGCCAGCAGCCGCCCGGCCGCGCCGGCGACCAACGGTTGGCCCATGACCTCGGGCTGGTCGCGCAGACCGGCGGTGAGGTAGTCGATGGTCGTCCTCATGTGGCGGCCGAAGGCGGGACTGTGCGGGCGCAGGCTGGTGAAGCGGACCGGCGTGTCCCGCCGGGTGTCGGCGGTGGCGGCGACCTGGCTCAATGTGGCGAAGGGGAGGATAGTGGTTTGGACGGCGCCCTCGCGCCACTGCGCCCAGTAGGCACTGCCGTCCTCGGTCTTGTTGTGCACGAACACGTCGCCGGGACCGAACCTGTGCTCGGCGCCCTCGCAGTGCAGGTCCAGCGTCGTGCCGCAGTGGCTGATCAGCAGCGTCGACGGCAGTGGCGACACCGTCAGCGCCATCGTGTCGGGCTGCGCGGCGATATTGACCGAGAACGCGTCGGTTGCCATCCGGGTGTGCCGGTAGAAGTAGCCGACCTTGCGGCCGGTCAGCTGAATGCCGATGCCGTACAGGCCCGTCAAGAACTCGCCCGCCTGGTCGTAATCGGTGGTCTCGAACGCCAGACGCTGGTGTGACGCGGAAACGGCGGCCATCGCCACCACTCCTCAACCTCGCGGGACTGTGAGGGCCGTGCCCGGACCATAACCTCCCACACGATCCCGGCCGCCACAACACCGACCGTGTCAACCCAAGTAACGCTGACACAGTCACTGTCGGTCAGGATTAGCGAGCCTGCGCGATCGTAGATCCCGCCACCGGCTGCCTGGAAAGCGACCTCGGCCGGCAGCGCGGAGTTCCCGGGCACCGTGGAGTGGTTCCGTACCGCGGTGCCTTCTTCGTTGTCGATCCCTCCTCCGGCTGGTCCCTGCTGGCAGGTCGCGCTCGCCCTGCGCCTCCGCACGACATTGGCACCCATCGCTATGCCAGTAGCCGCCCGAGGACCAGGGCGAATGGGCCAGACTCTTGGCTGGTCGCCGTCGGGGCCAGCACACCCGGAGTGGAACTGCCGTCACACCCGCGGAAGACGCTGGTAAATGTGTACACAAAGCGCTGTCCGACTCCGAAGTTCCAGACAGTGAACTTTCCGGTAAGTCCCTCGACGGTGACAGCGTACGAGGAGTCCTCAAAAACCCCCAAGGGAGCCTCGCCAGTGAGGTTCCCATTGCTGTTGAAATGAAACGCGTAGCCCGCACCCGCATAGTGTTTGCCAACGTAGTCCTCGGGCACCGTGCCGCATTGCTGCTGTGCGCCATGCTCCTGTTGGTATGCGCTGGCCGGTGGCGCAGCGCATACCACCCCCGCCACCATCATCGACATAACTCCGACGAGCACCCTGTTCATCGCCGCGACCTCCTGCGCGTGGCCGGGAGCCACGCCCTTCTTGTTCGCTCCGATCCAGCGTCACTCCGCTGCCGCGCCATGACCAGTCGCGGCGAACACGATGCCCCGGACGGGGACGTGCTCCCACCCGACCGTGAGACACCCTGCCGCCGCGACGCGGAGCAGGACACACCCGACCCCGAATCAACACCGACATGCTCCGAGACCGCTGCGAGGCCTGCTGCACGTCGCCGGATCCCCGCACACCGACGCAGTCCGACCCAGTCACGCGTTGATCGAATGGGTATTCAGACAGGCACTAATCGTGTCGTTTAAGCGCGGAAAGTGAGTGTGGCCGAGTGCATGGCCGCGCGTCACAGCTGCCGACCGAGGCCAAGCCCGCGCTATTCGCGGGATGCCGACATAGTGCCCGAGCCGCGACGCTACCAGGTTCGGTGACGAAAGTGTCGACCGCTTGCCATGGCTGCTTGGCGACACTCGAATGAGTGTATTTTGTGGCACCGATATGGCAGACCGCCCAAAATATGTGTACCCGAAGTGGTTAAGCCACTCACGTGTCAGGGAAGCTTCGATGCGATCACGCCTGCTCGCCCTCACTTGCGCTGCCGCCCTCTCGGGCTTTTCACCTTCACGCTGACGTCCCTGCCCCGGCTCCCCTGCCTGCCAAAGCGACCTGGTACGGCGCCCCTGCAGTTACACAACGGCTTTCATCATCTCGCGGATATCGGAGAGTTGTTCGGCCGGTTTGTTCGGGCGAAAGGATCATCGGAGGTTCGTGTGCTTCGGGGCGGTCGTGGCCGTGGCGAGGTTGTCGAGGAATGTGGTGATCTCGTCGAGGGCGTGCCGTCCTTCGGGTAGGAGGGCGCTGAAGAGTTGAAAGACGTGTACTTGGTGTTGCCACAGCTGGAGTTGTACGGGGACGCCGGCGGCGCCGAGTGTGGTGGCCAGTCGCCGGTTCCCTTCTCGGAGGGGTTCGCGCGCGCCCAGTTGCAGCAGTGTGGGTGGTAGTCCGGTCAGGTCGGCCTCCAGGGGGCGCAGGCTCGGGGGCAGGTTGGTTCCGGCGCCCAGCATCCGGGCCGAGCGGGCAGCGAAAGGGAGGGAGAAGAACGCGTCGCGGGGCGCGCGTCGGGGGTGCCGGTAGTCGAGGTCGTACCACCCCGACAGGCTGATCAGCGCGGTCGGCATCGCCAGGCCGGCGTCTCGTGCCGCGACGAGCGTGCCCACGGCCAGGTTGCTTCCCGCGGAATCACCGGACACGACCAGGGGAAGTGCCGGGTTACGGTGCCGGGCCCATTGGTACACGGCGAGGCAGTCGCCGGTCATCGCGTCCGCGTTGTGCTGTGGTGGATGGCGGTAGTCGAACAGGATCACCTCGGCGTCGGCGGCTCGGGACAGCCGGTAGGCGAATTCGCGATACACCGCGGCCGAGCCGAACACGAAGCCGCCGCCGTGCATATGCAGGATCGTGCGCTTCGGCGCGACAACCGTGGATGCTCGCGCGATCCGGGCGGGCACACCCGCGGCGTCGACGGCCTCCCAGCTCCGGTCGGTGTCCGGCCCGTGTGCGCGCAGTGCCGGTCGCAGCAGGGTCACGAGCGCGGGGTCGATGGCGCCGAGCGCTTGGGGAGTGTGCGGCCACACGTTGCCTAGGGGCCGTCCGGTGGTGCGCAGGAGTCCCGCCAGGGCGTAGGACTGCCAGCTGGTGCGCGCGTGCTCGGTGATCCGGGGAGGTATCGGTGTGGGGGGCGGTTCTTTCTCGGGGGAGTCCGCCATGGTCTGCTCCTTTGCAGCGGCAGGGTCAGCCGGTGTAGCCGAAGATCTTGGCCGCGAGGTCTGACATGACTTCGCTCGCGCCGCCGCCGATTCCGGTGATGCGGGAGTCGCGATAGTGGCGTTCGACTTCGCTCTCGCGCATGTAGCCCATGCCGCCGTGCAGTTGCACGGCTTCGTCGACGATGTACTTGCACGCCTCGACCGCGGCGTTCTTGGCCAGGCAAACCTCACCGAAGACCTGTTCCCCGGCGGCGTAGCGGGTCGCGATGTGGCGGGTGTAGGTGCGGGCGAGTTCGACACGCTGGCGCATTTCGACCAGCTTGTGTTGCACCACTTGGCGTTTGATCAGCGGTTTGCCGAACGTATTGCGCTGGCGGGTGTAGTCGACGGCGAGCTCCAGGCAGCGTGCCGCGATGCCGTAGGCGTGCAGGGCGACACCGATGCGTTCGGCAGCGAACTGCTGCATGAGCTGCGGGAACCCGCCGTTCTCGGGCCCGACGAGATTGCGGACGGGCACCCGGCAGTCGGTGAACGACAGTTCCGCGGTGTCCGAACACCACCAGCCCATCTTCTCCAGCTTGCGCGAGACCGTGAAGCCCGGTGTGTCGGTGTCGATCACGAGCAGGCTGACCCCGCCGAACCCTTCACCGCCGGTGCGGACGGCGGTGGTGACGTAGTCGGCGCGGGTGCCCGAGGTGATGAAGATCTTGGAGCCGTTGACGATGTAGTGGTCGCCGTCGCGTACCGCGGTGGTGCGCAGTGCCGCCACATCGGATCCGGCGTCGGGCTCGGTGACGCCCAGGGAGCCGATCTTGTCCCCGGCGGCGGTGGGCCGCACGTAGCGGTCGATGAGGTACTCGTCGCCGGAGGCCACGATGTGCGGGGTTGCGATGCCGAGGGTGAACAGCGCCGAATGCGCCCCCGAGGAACCACCGGCTTCGAACCAGGCTTCGGTGGCGACCACGCCGTCGAGGACGTCGCCGCCCTGTCCGCCCACGGCTTCGGGGATGGCGATGCCGAGCAGGCCCGCGTCGGCGGCCTTCCGGTGCACGTCGCGCGGGATGCTGCCGGCGCGTTCCCACTCGGGCAGGTGGGGGTAGATCTCCGTGTCGACGAACCGATGCACGGTGTCGCGCAGCAGGGTGCGTTCGGGAGTGTCGAATTCGTGCATGGGGCGTCCTATCGTCCGCGCCAGACCGGCGCGCGCTTCTCGGCGAAGGCCCGCACGCCTTCGCCCGCGTCCTCGGAGAACAGTGCGGTGGAGGCGATCTCGTTCTGCCTGGCGAAGGCGTCGGCCGTGGTCCAGTCGGTGGTTTCGTCGATGATCTGTTTGCTCGCGGTCAGGCTCAGCGGCGCGTTGACCGCGATCTCGGCGGCCAGTTCCAGGGCCGCGTCGAGCGCCCGGCCGGGCTCGGCGAGCACGTTGACCAGACCGAATTCCGCCAGCCGGGTGGCGGGCATCGGGTTGCCGGTGAGCGCCAGCTGCATGGCGATATTGCGGGGCAGTCGTTCCCGCAGCCGGTATACGCCGCCGCCCGCCGCGACCAGCCCACGTTTGGGCTCGGGGATACCGAACTGCGCATCGCTCGCCGCCACGATGAGGTCCGCGGTGAGCGCGATCTCGCAGCCTCCGGCCAGCGCTGGGCCCTCCACCGCGGCGATCAGCGGTTTGCGCGGGGGCTTGCCGGTGATGCCGAGGGGCCCGCGGTGTTCGGTCATCGGCACTTCTCCGCGGGCGGCGGCCTTGAGATCCATTCCGGCGCTGAAGAATCCACCGGCTCCGGTGATGACGGCGACCTGGGCGTGAGGATCGGCCTCGAAGGCGTCGAGGGCGCGCTCGATCGCGGTGGCCATGGCGAGGTTCACGGCGTTGCGGACCTCGGGCCGGTTCAAGGTGATGACGGTGACCGGCGCCCGGCGCTCCACGATGACCGGGGCCGGTGGCGGTGCGGGGAGGGCGACGGGTTCGGTTGCGCTGAGGGCTATCTCGGTGCCGGACACCGTCACCGGCAAGCCCACGGCGTCCCCATCCACCAGTTCGCCGACGATATCCGGCTCTTCGGTGCGCACCAGCACGCGAGCTCCGTCGGGGGTGAGGAGGCTGAGGATCGCCGCCTCGGGCTGGTTGTCGCGGCCGAACGGGACGGTGTATGCCTCGACGATCGCCGGTCCGTCGTGGCCCACCCGTACTGGCCGGGACGGCGGGTGCTCGATGATCGGCCGGAGATGCGCGTACGGTCGCGCCGGGGGCATCGCGGAATACACGCCTATCGCGTGTTTGGTCACATACCAGCCCAGTGATGTCGTCAGACCATAGGTTTCGGGCTGCTCGCGCAATCGTCGCACCATCGTGGCCACCGCGTGGCTGCCGTAGTTGTTGCCCGGACCGCCGCCGAAGGTCAGTCCGCCGGTGAGGGTCAGCGGGCGTTGCGGGTCATCGACGGGCAAGCCGAGTTCCCGGGCCGCGATCTGCACCGCCGACGGGAAGCAGGCGTAGAGGTCGGCGTGGGCGACGTCGTCGATGGTGATGCCGGTGTGCTCGAGCACGGAGGAACCGAGCGTGCGGATGGCGGGGGATGCCGTCAGTTCCGCGCGCTCGGTGGCGAACCACTCGTCGTGCCCGGACGCGCCGGCGTGGACGAAGACCCATTTCTCCTGCGGGATACCGGCTTCGGTGGCCGCGGCGGCACTGCACAGGATGAGTCCGCTGGCCATGTCCACCTGCAGATTCGCGCACAGCAGTTTGGTGTAGGGCGCCGAGACCAGGCGGTTGCCGGCGGTGGCGGTGAGCAGTTCCTCCGCGTCGAATTCCCGGGGCTGCCATGCGTTCGGATTCGCCGCGGCCACGGCGGAGAAGCGTGACCACAGCTCACCCACCGCGCGGGCGTGTTCCCGCACGCCACGACCGAGCCGATGCCGGTTCGCCGATTCCAGCAGGGCATACAGATAGATCGGCGCGCCCAGGCCCACCGCGGTTTCCGCGTCGTTGTTGCCGGGCCGGTCCACACCGACCACACGCGTGGGCGAGACCTGCGGCCCCTGCTCCGGCCAGCGCACCTCGGTGCCCGCGCGCTGCGCCGCCGCCAAAGTCGCGCCGGCCTCGGCGCCGGTCAGCAGGACGACCCGGTATTCGCCGTCGGTGATGGCTTGCGCCGCCTCGTTGATCAGGAGCTGGCCGCCGTCGCCGCCGAACGGTGTGGACTGCACCGTGCCGGCCGGGCTGGCGCCCACGGCCGTGGCCACCAGCGCCCCGAGGTCACGGTATTGCCAAGAGGTGCACGCCACTGCGAATACCGCGTCGGCACGAGCCAGCAGCGCCTCTCCCGCGGCGGCATCGGCGGCGGCCTCGCGCAGCGCCCGCACCGCCAGTGTCGCGGGGTCACGGGCGGGATCCGGTTGCCGTGCCACCACCTGCCCGGCCCCGACCAGCACCGGCGTGTTCGGGGGAATCATCTGCCCGGAAGCGTTGTGCAGCACGGGTTTTCCCGTGGTTCGGCGGCCGGTCGACGGCGCGGCCGCGGCGAGTGCGGCGGGCAGGCGTTCGAGCGATTCCCGCAACGCGTCGTTCAGGCTGCGCACCAGCGAGGCACCCAGCGGGCCCTCCACGGGCTGGCCCGACAGACCGGCGTCGAAACTGACCAGCGCACCCTCGCCGCCGGCCCGGACCGACAGCCAGAATCCCATCGCGGTCCCCATCGGACCGTCGCCCCGTAATTCCAGCGCGGTGTCGTCGACGGCGGCGACGGTCCAGGTGACGTCGGCGGGAATGCCCATGAACCTCGCCTGCTGCACGAAGGTCAGGCCCGGGTGCGCGCCGGCCGGCGGATCACCACGGAATCCGGCGTGCAGGGTCAGCCACTCGGCGAACCGGCCCGGATCGGTCAGATACGCGCCGACCACCTCCGGTGGTACCTCGACTGTGGTGTCGGCATGCGCGTGACGATCGAACTGCGCGAGACCCGGTGGTGGAAGGTATTCGGCCGGATCCGGCGTGGGCGACGGTTTCCCGGGTGCGCGGCCCACCAGTCCGCTGACAACGTCTCGCAGGATGCGGGGATCGCGGCGTGCGGCTGCGGCCAGTTGCTGCGCGGTCCGCAGGTGCGCGCGCAGCGTCCGCAGCGGTTTCGGGGGACGCCCCATGCCCATATCACCCTCTCCCGTACGTGAGACTGTGATGACCTCAATAGTCTCATGCGACTATTAGACGGATAGTGATCTCACGTGTCAAGATGACCGGGTGACCAGACCGGGAGCATCGCTACAGAGCCTGCTGAGCAGGGCGGTCGGCCATGTCCTGGTCGGAGACACCCGCACCGACGAGGCCGAGGACCGCGTGCTCGACGCGGCGTTGCGCGTACTGGCCCGCCGCGGCACCCGCGCGGCCACCATGGACGACATCGCCGCCGAATCGAAGGTCAGCCGCGCCACCCTGTTCCGCCGCTACGCGGGCAAGGACCAGCTCTTCGAACGCGCACTGGCCCGTGAGGTCAACCGGTTGCTCACGGACCTGGCCGACCGGTTCACCATCGTCACCGACCCCGTGGATCAGGTCGTGCTGGCGTTCGGCGCAGGCACGCGGCTGACCGAGCACATCCTGTTTCACAACGCCGACCACGCCCACCGCGCGGACCTGATCCACGCCCTGACCCAGGGCGACCCATCCCCGATCATGCTGGCGCACAAAGCCATTCGCACCAATATCGCCAAAGCCCAAGCCTCCGGCACCATCCCGCCCGGAGATCCGGACACACAGGCGGACGCCTTGATACACCTGATGATCGGCTACCTCCTCACCCCCAGCCTGGTCGCCGACCTCACCGACCCCGCCGCGCGCGACCACCTCGCCCGCACCGCCGTCGCGCCAATACTCGCGGGACATCACGGCTAGCGGACCAGCTTATCGCGCTGGTGATTGGAAAACGCCGCGTTCCCGAATGACCGGTAAACGGCCAAAGGAATGCGCGACTCTGGCAGCACTACCGCCGGCTCTGGTCTCGTTTGGCCTCCGCTATGGCCGTCATGACCGGCCGTGGCGTGTACGACGCCGGGGTTCGCTCCCATGCCCGCTACGTCAACCCGGCGGGGATGCCGACCGGCCTACCTGCAGCTGATCGCGGACAAGGGCGTTGCCTCCGCCTGCCCGAGGTCGACCTCACCCGGCACGGGATCAAGTTGGTTGAGAACGTCCTCACCTCGGCAATACAGGACGTTCGATTGCCGTCCCCCATGATCGGTCCACACGGTGGATATCTGGAACACGTTTCCTCGGTGGATCACCGGCTGTTCGTGGTCCACACGAGCGAGGTCCCCTGGACTTGCATCAGGGGTGGCCGTTGCGGCGCATGCCTGAAGTGCGACAGGCCTGCCGCCTCGACTCGCGAAGGACAGGTCGTCGAGGAAGCGGGTGTCCCATGCAACCTGTCACAGCTGTAGTGGACCAACCGTGTCTCGGCACTGTCGAATGGGTGACCTGTCATCTCGAAGCGCACGGCCAGCTCCTCGTGCGCGGCACCACCGTCGCCGAGATCGTGACTCGGGCCCTGACCGCCTTCCCGCTCGGCTTTCCGCCCGCCGAGCACGCCGGTGTGCGGCTGCAGGTCATTCATCCCGGCTGGTGGCGCGTCACCCCGTGTCGCTGCCGGTGGACCTTCGCCAGCTCCAATCACCCCACCTGGCACTACTATCCCGCCCGGTCCACCGACCCAGGGGCCTGGCACGGCGCCGAAGTACGAATTCGTTTCGCGCAAGGAGCGGACAGCCTTTCCCGCTGAGCAGCCATCGACACCGACTGCTCTTGCCAGACGTGGTAGCACGGCTGCTTCTGTACTCAGAAAAAATGAGTACAGAAGCTGGAGGGGAACGCTGATGACCGTATCGATGATCAGCAGGACCGATCGTGCGCGCGGAGCGCTTCTCGGTGTCGCGGCGGGCGACGCGCTGGGCGCGACGGTTGAGTTCTGCCGCCCGGCTGAGATCGCCTCGCGCTACGGGCGGCACGCCGACATCGTCGGCGGTGGTTCGTTTCGGTGGCGTCCCGGGCAAGGAACCGACGATTCCGACCTGACCGCCGCAGTCGCCCGCGCGTACGCCGAGGGCTACAGCCTCTGCCGGGTCGGCGAGCACTTCCTGGCGTGGCGCGATAGGAAGCCTCGGGATATCGGCGGTACTACGGCGGCCGCTTTGGCCACGCTGGCCAACACCGGCGACCCGGTCCAGAGTGGACTGTCCGTCTTGGACCGGATCGATGCGGCCCATGCGGCGGGAAACGGATCGCTCATGCGGGCTATGCCCACCGCGTTGGCACGCGAAGACATGGGGACACGACGTCGGGAAGCCGCCGAGATCTCCGCTGTCACCCACGCCGCTGACCCACGGTTCCATGACGAGTACAGAAGGCTACGAAAGTGACCGACATTGATCATGGCGTGTGATCGATATGTGCGGTCAGAATCTCGCGGACATAATCAGACGCCGATGTTGGCGACACTGACGGAGTATTTCGGACTGTTGCTTACGTGGTTGAGGTTCCTGTTGTCGGGTCACGGGGGCGGGCGATGTCCAGCGGAGCTGGCATGGGCTTTGCCTGCTTGAATCGCGTTCTCGCCTCGGGACGTCGGGTCAGAGGAGGTAGGCGGTGATCGTGGCGACGACGAAGATCCCCCAGGCGATGGTGACCCACCGAAAGGGGGAGCGGCTCTTGCCGAGTGCACTGCCGGAGCCAATAGCGCCGACGAGCAGCCCGGCCACCAGCCCCACTCCAGGTAGGCTGGCGACGAAGCCTGGGCCCAGGGCCATGCAGGGTGCGCTGCGGCCTGAGCCGCTGCGGCAGTCGACCATCGTCAGGTAGAACAGCGATGGCAGCGCCACTGCGGTCCCGATGACCAACAGGGTCACCAACGCGATGACCGCTCCGTTGCCTGCTCGGTTCGATGGAGAATCGGGATCGGGCGCGCTCATGGTTCCGCTCTCCCGTGTTCACGATCCGGGGGAGGGAGCGGGGCGACCGCGCCGGTGTGCCTCGGCGGTCAGGTGGCATCCGGTGGACACCGAGATGTCGGTGTTCTTGGCGGTGCCGAAGTAGAGAAGTGCTTCATCGGGCAGGCCGTCGTTTTTGTGGTAGACGACATCGTGTTCGCCGGGCTTGTCGACGCGGACCGTGGGTGTGGTCTGGAAGCCGTATTTCGCGGCGATTTCACCGAGCAGGGTTTGGGCGCGGGCCCACTGGTTGTCGGGCAGGTTTCCGGGTGAGAGCCAGCGGGGCAGGGTGCGGCTTTCGCCGTCGGCGTTGAGGCCGGGGTAGTCGTTGAGGCATGCGGCTCCGCTGAGTTCACTGCGCTGTTCCCAGGTGCGGCCGAACTCGGTGGTCAGCCGGTCCCGGATGGCGGTGAGCATCTCGGTGTAGGTGGCCTGGGCCTGGTCGATGTCGGGGCGTTGCATCAGCTTGGTGTAGGTGTCGGGCACGGTGGGTCCTTCCGCGCTGCACCCGCCGGTCAGCAGCGTCACGACGGTCAGGCCGACAAGCGTCCAGCGGGATCGGTGAGTACGGGTGGGATTCATGGTGAAGATCATCGACCGCCTTGCTGTGCGTACTGATACCCGGGGCGGTCCTCAAGGGCGAGCTGCCCGGGTGTGTTGGCGACAATGGCGGCGATGTTGTGCTGGCTGGTGGTGCCGGGCCGCAGGTACTGGTCCACGCTGGCGTGGCCGGTGGAGGTGTCCAGCGGCTGCCCGCCGGGCAGGTCAGTGCGGTGGGTGGAGAGGTGATGCATGCCGGGCAGATCGCTGGGGTTGCCACCGAACCGGCCCAGCCCGGCGACCGGGTCGCCATCGTTTGTGAGCAGATAGGACTGTCCGGGCGGGACTTTCAGATCGGCGACATTGTCGGTACCGATACCCGGAGACCCTGCGAAGATCGCCGCGTCGACCCCGGTGTCGTGGCGTAGCGCGAGCCCGGTGGTGGTGGACCCGTAGGAGTGTCCCAGCGCGACCAGCCGGGCCGGGTCGTCGCCCCGCGATGCATCCAGGCCCTGCAGGAACGGAGCTAGCGCGCCCGCTCCCTTGTCGGCCTTTCCTTGCCCGGCCACGTCGAGTCCCTGGGGCGCGTCGTATCCCATCCATGTCACCGCCGCTGACCGCTCGCCATTCCCGTAGCGATCGGACAGCCGGTCGGCTTCCAGCCGGGTTTCGTCCATCCGCCGGTCGTAGTCGAGAAGGTCGCCGTTGACGGTGGATCCGAAGCCGCCGGTGAAGGTGACGATGTTGCGCGCGGTGTCCACGTTCCCGGTCGCGACCGCGGCCTTGACTCGCTCACCGCTGCCGTCCAGCACGAGCAGCTGTCGGCTGCCCGGCTTCTGCAGCGTCTCATCGACCCGGTTCAGCTCGGAGAGCTTGCCGTTGATCTTGTCTCGCTGCTTCTCCAGGTCGTGGTACTCGTTCATCTGGCGCGGGTCGGACTCTTTCATGCCGTCGAGCTTGCGCTGGATCTCGTCGCGCTGGCGCTGCAGGTCGCCGCGCTGTTGGTCGAGCACGACCCGGTTGGCCTTGTCCCGGACCTCGCCGGGTAGCCCGTCGCGGCGGCCGAGGTCGGCGGCGTTCTGCGGGAGGTGTTTGAGCACCTGCTCACGCTGGCGCGGCGACAGCGCTGCCCACCAGCCGGCGTTCGCCGACGGGCTGGCATCCGGTGGTGGTGGCGCGAGTACCGACAACGCGCCCAGCACGTCGCCGGAGTTGCCCGCGGCTGCCAAGGAGGTGTGCTCGTTGTCGTTCGACGTGGCATCGATGGTGTGCCCGGCGAGGATGCGGTCCAGGACCGCGCAGAAGTCGTCATCGATATCGGCGGCCTGCCGGAGGACTTGCTGAACACGGTCCGTCAACTCGGCGGCGATGCGTTTGCGTTCCGCGGCGATCGCCTGCTTCTGCTCTTCCGGGGTGTCCGGCGGCGGACCGCTATCGATGACCGCGCCATCACCGCCGAGGGTGAAGTGGTGGGCTCGGGCGAGTCCTTCGACTTCCTTGACGCCGTTCTGCACCCCGGTGATCGCGTCGCTGACGTCTCCGGCGCTGCGCCGGAGTGAGGCGACTTCGGCGGCGTGTTCTTCGAGGCCGTCGATGATGCCGTTGACCTTGTTCGCCGCTGCACTGGCGGCGTCGCCGTGCCAGCCGTACGGGGTGTTGATGTCGCGCAGATCATCGGAGCAGGCGACGAGTTTGTTGTAGGCGGTGTTGATCGCGCCGACCGCCTCCTGCAACGGGCCGGGGTTCCAGCGGGTGACGTCCGACCAGGTGACCATCGGCTCAGACCGCCTTCACCTGGCCGGTCGGCCGCGGGGTCGTCGTGATGTCGCTCGCCGCGGCGGACTCCTGCCCGGCATAGCGGTCGGCGGCCTTGGCCATGTCGGCGGCGTGCCCGTCGAGCGTGGACTCGAACCCGCGTTCGCGATCGTCCCAGGCCCGCTTGACCTCGGCCAGCTTGCCGACTGCGCGCGCCCCGGGGATCCCGGCGTCCCCGCCCGGGACCGCGGCCCCGCAGGCAGCGCCTCGGAGGCCGGCCGCGACGCGTCCGGCGGCCTGCCCGGTGTGTCTGATCTTGTCGATCACGACCTGATACCCCGTCACGCGTCCTCCCTCGTAGCGTGTCGATCACTCACGGCGACACTACGGCACGACGGAGGCCCTGTTCAACGACCACAGGCCGCCGGGCGGGGCCGAGAAATGCAGGTCAGGGGCGATTACCCAGGGCGAGGTGAGTGGAACTACTCACGGCGCGCCGGTACCTTCGCCTGCCGAGGTCTGCGTGGTCGGCTCCGTGCGGTCGCCGCCGCGCAGCTTGGCGGCGACCGCGTCCATCTTCGCGGCCAGCCGCAGACCGGCGTCGCGGGGCAGAGCGCCCTCCTCGATCGCTGCTCGCAACTTCATGATCGCGTCCTCGAGTTTCTGCGCGGCCTCGGCCGCGCGCTCCTCGGCAATCTCGGCCGGACTCTTGTCGGTGGTCATCGGCAGGTCCCTTCTTCTGACGGGGGGCAGCGGTCCGCCAGCCAGCTGCGGCCAAAGGCGGCGAGCCGGGGCCGGCGCAGCCCGGGTGGTCGGCGGGAGAGCTGCACGGGCCCCGGTTGTCTCTCCCCGTTGGAGTTCGCGGACTCCAACTGCGAGTCGAGCAGCGGCGGGGCAAGATCTTTGGTCAATCGAATGAGCGGTTCGCGTCGTCTGCGGCGTGGTAGCAGGTCGGCGCGGTCGCATACGCTTGCTCAGCGAGGTTCACCAGCTTTTTGATCTCCTCAACGGCTTGCTGAAACGCAGCGCTGGAGCTGACGTGCGGTGTGACTCGTTCGAACGTCGTCGCCGCAGCTCTCGACGTCTCCAGTAGTTGTGCCGCCGAGAGCCACGCTTGCTCCGTGAACTGGACGGTGGCTTCGAGGTCCTTCTTCACCACCTGCCACGGGGAGGTCACTGCCACCCCCGAAACAGCCGCCGGAGCACGTAGGCGGCGAACTCGGTGCGTTGCGCTGGAGCGACGTGAGCCGCCAGTTCGGCCAGCCGGTCGATGGCCCGTTCCACAGGGTCGTTCTGCTTGGCCGCTCGCTCGCTCGCAGCCAGGCTCAGCGCCGCCTCCGCAGCACGGTGTCGCGCGGCGAGCTGGTCGACGAGCGCTGTGTCCTCGCAGAAGTCGCCGAGATACTTCGGCCTGCCGTACAAGGTGACGCGGTCACCGTCACGGGAGACCTCGGCGGCGTATACCGCACCAACGGTGTAGCTGCCCTGCGTCTTGAACACGCGATGGGCACCGCCGGGGTCGACCCACGCGTGCGCGCGTTTCCCCTGATCCACCCGCGATCCGGCGAAGACCCAGCGCTCGGTGGCTGTCCTGATCTCTGGGGTCTGCCGTTCGGAGCCGTCACTGTTTTCCATTGCGGTCCTTCACTTTCCGCCGTGGGACGATGCGGTATCGGACAAGTGGTCGAGTCGTTTCACAACAGGCCGGGCCTGGCGACGGTCGAGTTCCGGGTCGGTACGGCGGGTCCGAGAACGATGGCTAATGGCGAGCTTCAGTTATCCCGTGGGCGCTGCGAAGTGGTGGCTTTCTGCTGTGCGTTGGCCGGTTTTCTCCAGTTTGGTGAGTGCTTCGCTGATGTGGGTACGGGAGTTTCGCTCGCGGAGTGCACGCTGTGTCAGGCGGTCGGCGGAGTTCTCGTATCGGTCCACATAGGACGGTTCGGTGAGGTAGGTGTGGATGTGGTCTTGGCAGACAGCGACCGCCGGGGTGCTTTGGGGGAAGCGGAGCAGTGAGAACGGGCTGAGCAGGCTGGGCTGCCCGTGCGGGTCGGCGGGCATGATGCGCACCGCGACTCGGCCGGTGTCGATGAGGGTGAGCAGGTGGCGCAGTTGTTCGCGCAGGACGCCGGGGTCCACGACGCGGTGTGTGAGCGCTTCCTTCGAGAGCAGAATGGTGAGGGTAGCTGGGCTCTCCCCGCTGAGGGCGTCCTGGCGGACGAGGCGGAGCATGAGTTCCTGGCCGATTTCGTCGCTGGTGAGGATGCCGGAGTCCAGGACGGCGCGGGCGTAGTCGGGGGTCTGCACCAGATCCGGGAGGATTTTCGGTGCCCAGGCGAGGATCGTGGTGGCGGTGCGTTCGTATTCCAGCAGTGGTGCGGGGTATTCGCAGGGGCCGGGTTCGGCCCAGTTCGGGTCTTTCACGTGCCGGGCCAGGTTCCTCAGCCGCCGGTACTCGTCGCCGTTGACGACGAGGAATCCGAGCACGCGGGTGGTGAGTTCGACGGTGGGTGGGCGGATGGCCCGCTCGAGCACGGAGACGGTGGCGGGTTCGAGGCCCAGGGCGGCGGCCATCGCGCGGAGGCTGATGCCGCGGTGCTCGCGGGCGATGCGCAGCCCGGCGCCGAGTGCGATCGCGGCGGGCGTGGCGGCTCGGCCTCGTCGACGCGCCGCAATCCCTTGGTGTGTAAGGCAACCACGGCCACCGCGCTCGCAGATCGGGTCGATTCGTTCAGCGAACGTGGTCATTGAGCAGCGTGATGGCGACCGGTTGTCGACCATGTCGGTCACGTGTCGGGTATCGCCGCGTAGCGGTGCGCGAGGTGCCGGCATGCGTTGAGGAGTTCGGCTGGGTGCAGGTCCGTGAGGTCGGTGTCGAAGGTGGCGAGGATTCCGGCGATGCCGGCCCAGGACCAGGCGCCGAGGGTGAGGCGGCAGTGATCGGTGTCGAGGTGTTCGACCACGGAGCCGCCGGGTGCCCAGCGGGCCACGGTGCGGGCGGGCAGGTGGAGTTGTGCGCTGCCGGTGCACGGCCAGGGGGCGGGAGTGTCGCCACGGTCGTGGCTGCTCATGACGAAGTGGGCGAGATCGCCGCCGGGCAGGTCACGATGATTGAAGCGGGACGTTGTGGGGCGGGGGTGCAGCCGGTCCACACGGTGTACTCGCCACTGGTGGTCGTCGAGGTCGTAGGCGACGACGTACCACCGGCCCGCCCACACCACGAGGTGGTGCGGCTCGATGCGGTGGGCGGCGGCGAAGTCGTGGTCTTCGGGGGCGGGGCGCGTTCCGTCCGGGCGCAGGAGTTCGGTGACAAGGACACGACGGTGCCGTACGGCGGTGCCGACGGCGCTGAGCGCGGCGGGATCTATTGGTGCCGCGGGAAACTCCCAGTAGTTCTGCAGCCGGGTCAGCCGCAGGGACTCCATCGCGGCACGCAGCGTCTCGGGCATGGCCTGCTGCAAGGTGGCCAGTGCCCGCGCGGTGTCGTCCTGCAGGTCGAACACGGTGCTGGGCGCGGTCTGCAACGCGACGGCGATCGCGAGCGCCTGGTCGTGGTCGAACAGCAGCGGCACGGTGTGTCCGGAGCCGAGCCGGTAGCCGCCGTCGGGACCGCGAACGGTCGTGATCGGGTAGCCGAGCCCGCGCAGGGTGTCGAGGTCGCGGCGGACCGTGCGCTCGCTGACCCCGAGCCGGGCGGCGAGGTCGCGCAGCGGCCATCGCCGGCGCGATCCCAGCAGGGACAGCAGCCGCAACGCTCGATGTGAGGTGCTCGCCATCATCCCATCCTGGCATCGGTACTGGTCATTCGGTGTCCAGTACCGGTGGCACTGTCTGGCTCGGACAAGTGATCACTCGGCAGTGGAGGATGGATGAGCATGCGCGTGGTCGTGGTCGGGGGCGGGATCGGCGGGCTCGCGCTGGGTGCCGGGTTGCGCCGCAGCGGATACGAGACGGCGGTGTACGACCGTGACACCGATGTCGCCGCGACCGGCGGCTACCACATCACCCTCGACCAGCGGGCCCAGTCGGCGCTGGAGCGGTTGGTGGCGCCGGAGATCATGCGGCGGCTGCTGGCGTCGGGGTCGGCGCTGCGGCTGCGGGAGCGGGACGCGTTCTGGGACCGGCGCGGCCGCCTGCTCGGGCACGGCCCGGACCTGACCGGCAGCGCGAGCGTCGACGTCGATCGCATCACGCTGCGCACGCTGCTGGCCGAAGCCGTCGGTGAGGACCTGCGCCTCGGGCGGGAGGTGTCGGGTGTCGATCACGACGAGCACGGGACGCCGCGGGTGACGTTCGCCGACGGCACATCGGTCACCGCGGATCTGGTGGTCGGCGCCGACGGCACTCACTCGGTCGTCGCCCGGCACCTGGCGGCGGGCCCGACCAACCGCCCGGCCGGCATCATCGGATTCTCCGGGCGCACCCGGCGCGCCGACCTCGGCCCCGCTGAGCAGCAGCGCCTCGGGCCGCGCTCGGCGCTCGCGATCGGCCCGCGCGGCGCCGCGCTCTACATCGGGTTCCTCGACCCGGTCGGCAATGCCGCCCTCGACGCTCCCGAGCTGCGGATGTCGGTCACCACCGGCCCCACTTACATCTGGGGCGCGATGTTCCCCGAATCCGCCCAGACCGAATCCCTGCGCGACCTGCGCGGCGCCCAGCTGCAAACCGCGCTGCTCCGCCGGTTCCGCGACCGCGGGTGGGCCGATCACACGCTGGAGGTCATCGCCCGCGCCGATCCGGCCGGCGTGGCCGCGTTCCGGTTCAACGCCGCCTCGACCCGCGCCACCGATCTCGCGCCGTGGAAGGCCGGCCGGATCACCGCTCTCGGCGACGCCGTCCACGCCACACCACCCACTGCCGGCATGGGCGCCGGTGCGGCCATCCGTGACGCCGCCGACCTGCTCGACCAGCTCGGCACGACCATCGACGGCACCACGACGCTCGCCGACGCGATCGGGCGTTTCGAAGCCGGGATGCGCCGGCGCGGCGGCGAAGTCCTCACCCTGGCCATGAAGACCGTCCGCTGGATCCTGGCCACCGACACCACCCTCGGCGCCGCGGCCACCGCGGTGGCCACCCCGATCCTGGCCGTGGCCACCCGGTTACGGCGCTGAGGTCGCCGAGCCGCGTTCACCGATGCGCTGCCAGCACCGCTGCGAGGCCCTCTTGCAGATCTTCGACGAAATACTCGGGAACCTCCAGCGACGGGAAATGTCCCCCGGTTTCGGGTGACCGCCATCGGACGATCTGTCGGTACCGCTCCTGTGCCAAGGGGCGCGGGCACTTCTCGACGTCGCGGGGATACATGGTGAGTGCCGACGGGACGTCGACCCGGAGTTCGGGGTCCAGCGAGTTGTGGCTTTCGTAGTAAATTCGGGCCGCCGACGCGCCGGTCCGCGTCAGCCAATACAGGGTGACGTCGTCGAGAACTCTGTCCATGGAAATCGTCTCGAACGGGCTGTCTTCGGTGTCCGACCACTCGGCGAACTTGTCGAGGATCCAGGCGAGAAGCCCGGCCGGTGAATCGACGAGCGAGTAGCCGATGGTCTGCGGCCGGGTCGCCTGCTGCTTCGCGTACGCCGCGCGGTGGCGCCAGAAATCGCGGGTTTCCTCGGTCCACTCGCGCTCGACCGCCGTCAGCCCGTCCGTTGTCAACCCGGGTGGTGCCTCCGCGAACGTCGTGTGGATGCCGAGAACGTGCGCCGGGAACCTGCCGCCGAGAACCGTGGTGATGTTGCCTCCCCAGTCACCACCGTGGGCCGCGAACTTGTCATAGCCGAGCCTTCCCATCAGTTCCACCCACGCGGCCGCGATCTTTTCGGTTCCCCACCCGGTGGTGGCCGGCTTGTCGCTGTAACCAAAGCCCGGTAGCGACGGGACCACGACGTGGAACGCCGGCGCGTCCGCGTTTTTCGGATCTGCCAGCTCGTCCACTACGTCGATGAACCGGACAATGCTGTCCGGCCAGCCGTGCGTCAAGATCAGCGGAGTGGCATCCGGGCGTGCGGATCGGCGGTGCAGGAAGTGGATTCCCAGACCGTCAATGGTCGTGCGGAACTGGCCGATCTGGTTGAGGCGCTCTTCGAACGACCGCCAGTCGTACCCGGTGCGCCAGTAGTTCACGACATCGACGAGGTCGGCGAGAGGAACGCCCTGCTCCCATCGGCGAGGGCCGGGCGCGGCGCGATGGACCGTCTCGGCCTCTGGCAGCCGCGCCGCGGCCAGTCGCGCGCGCAGATCGTCGAGGTCGGCGTCGGTCGCGCGGGCTTCGAACGCTTGCACGTCGCTGGTTGAACGGGGCATGAGACCTCCTGACCATCGTGGAACCGGCTAAGGCGGTTCTAGCATGTCGTCAGGCCCGGGTGCAACCAGCTAAGGTGGTTCCATGCGTGCTGGGTTTCCTGACTTTCGCCTCGGTACCGTGCTGGCGACCAGCTTCACGGCGACTCTGACGGAGCGTCGCGGCGACGCTGTGGAGCGCATTCCCACGCCCCAGCGGCTCGTCGACTGGCTGGCGGTGAACGGCCTCGCCGTGGACTCCTGCACCACCGCCCAGCTCGACCTCGCCCGGGAACTGAGGGAGTCGATTCACGCCGCCGCGACAGCGGCCGCGATCCAGGACGCTCTCCCCGCGTCTGCTGTCCAGGTCATCAATGACCGCAGCGCTCAGGGCCGGGCCGCGGCGATCCTGACGCCCGAGGGTGAGCGGCGATGGCGGCTCAGCTCGGCTTCCTCCGTGGAAGACGCCCTCGGCGTCATCGCCGCCGACGCGATCAGCATTATCGCGGGGGAACGGGACGGAAAACTGGCCTTGTGCGCGTCACCAACCTGCCAAGCGGCCTTCTTCGACGTCAGCCAGAGTCGCACCCGCAAATGGTGTGACATGAATACGTGCGGGAATCGTCAGAAGAAAGCGCGCTTCACTGCCAACCAGCGAAAAAAATTCGGATCGGCGGAGTGAACGCCACCGCGGTGCCGCCGAGCCGGAAATCTCCGTCGCCCGCGTGAGTGACGTCGGTACGGCGACCGCCGGTGCCCGGCAGGACCGGTACATCCATAGGGGTGGGTATTCCCAGGAGAGGCGTGAATCGTCGCGCGGTACACCGACGCGATCGGCGTACACTGTCGGTGCGACGCCATACCTCCCGCGCGAACAACTGGATCGCTGTTTCCGACACTCTCCGGACCTAGGAGTGGCGCAATGGAAGGTCGCATTGAAGCTACCGGCCACGGCTGGACCGTGGGCATCGAGAGCAACATGATCATGTTCCGTCGCCTGCACGCGACGCACGAGCAAACCAGTATCCCGCTGCGAGATGTCGTCCGGGTGCGCACCCGGCCACCGCGGGCGTGGTTCAAGGGCGAATTCGACGTCCTCATTCACGAAATGGAACCGACGAGCGTCAAGTTCACCCGGCGCCAGGCACCCGACTTCGAGAAACTGTATTCGTCGGTTCAGGCCGCCCTGGCACACATCGACTAGCGATCGGCGGCACTGCCGTCACCCGGTCCGGGCGGGACGGACGGCGAGTACCTGGTTGACCCCGATCCGGTTCTGCTCGAAGGCGAGCGCGGAGGCGGCGAGGTAGAGCCGCCAGACCCTGGCCCGTCCCGGCGTGGCCAGGCCGGTCGCCTCGGTCCAGTGCGTTTCCAGGTTCCGTACCCAGGCACGCAGTGTCGGCCCGTAGTGTTCGCGCAGCGCTTCGACGTGCCGGATCTCGAAGCCGGTGTCCTCGATCAGCTTCACTGTCGTGCCGAGCGGCATCAGTTCCCCGTCGGGGAACACGTACCGGTCGATGAACTCGTCGAGGCGATAGGTGGTCTCGTCCGGCGTCGGGCGGCGGGAGATCTGGTGGTTCAGCAGCCGTCCCCCTGGCTCGAGCAGGCCGTACAACGCGTCGGTGTACTCGCGATATCGGGCCGAGCCCACGTGTTCGGCCATCCCGATCGAGCAGATCGCGTCGTACGGACCGTCGGTGATCTCCCGGTAGTCCTGGATCCGGATGTCCACCCGATCGGACAGCCCGGCCCGGTTGACGCGTTCGCGGGCCAGCGCGGCCTGTTCGGCGGAAATGGTGATGCCCACCGCGCGGGCGCCGAAGTGCCGGGCGGCGTGCAGGGCCATCGAACCCCAGCCGCAGCCGACGTCGAGCAGCCGATCGCCCTCGCGCAGGTCCAGCTTGCGGCAGACCAGATCGAGCTTGGCGGCCTGGGCCTCCTCCAGCGTGCCGAGGGGGCCGTCCTTGCCGTTCCAGTAGGCGCAGGAATACACCATGGACGGGCCGAGCAGCAGCGCGTAGAAGTCGTTGCCCACGTCGTAGTGGTGGCTGATCGCCGCGCGGTCACGCCCCACGCTGTGCCGTGCGCCGCGGCGCCGCCGGTTCTCCTCCGGCGGTGGCGCCGGGGGAAAACCGGGACCACCGGCCAGCACCACCATCTCGCGCAGCGCGGCCACGGCCTGCGGGTCCCGCACTGTCGCGAGCGCACGGCGCGCCTCGTGGTGCCACGACCGGGCGACCTCGTGCTCGTCGACGAATCCGGCCAGCCGCTCCAGTGCGTCGAAGAGGTC
Organism: Amycolatopsis sp. NPDC058986; assembly: GCF_042741125.1. NCBI lineage: Bacteria > Bacillati > Actinomycetota > Actinomycetes > Pseudonocardiales > Pseudonocardiaceae > Amycolatopsis > Amycolatopsis sp. NPDC058986. The sequence goes on from NZ_JBHYJW010000014.1 coordinate 54,019, forward strand.
GCCGTCGACGTCGAGGTCGCCCGCGACCCACGCCCTGGCCAGGCCGAGTTTGCCCGGCCGCCACAGCAGGCGCCGCAGCGCACGCCGGTGACGGAACACGAGTGCGGGCGCGTCTCGGGGCCCGGCCTCGCTGCCGTCCCAGGCGCGTATCCGCACGGGTAGCGGTTCGCCGAGCACCGGCGTCATGGCCGCCGCCAGCCGGTCCGCCTTCCGCGCCATCGCACACCTCCCTGGGGAGCAGTGTGCGACGACGCGTATCCGCGGGCAACCGGGTACCCGTTCGTGGCCGGGCGCGCCGGACCGGTCAGCGGACGATGATGGCCGGGTCGCTGGTGCCGGGCCTGCCGTCTTCGACGTGCCCGGCGAAGCGGCGCAGGAACGCCTTGTCCGTGCTGGAAGTGACGGTGATGTCGTACCAGTGGTGGCTTTCGCCGAGGGGTTCGGTGTGGGACACGGTCTGTCCCGGTTTCACCGTGAAGGTCGCCTTCCGCCCGCGGTAGGCCTCGGTGAGGCTCAGGCGGCACTCGGCCGTGCCCGTGTTGGTCATGACGAGTTCCACGGCGTCGTTCGCGGGGCGGTGGCGGGCGGTGACCTCGGGGCCCGCGGTCGTGGTGTGGCCGGCGAAGCCGCGCAGGAAGCCGTTCGGACCGTGCACCGTGAGGTCGTATTTTCCTTGCTGCCCACCGGTGTGCCAGGTGTCGGCGATCGTCTTGCCCGCTTCGGTGGTGTAGGTCCACGGGCTGTCCTTCCGGTTGCCGGACCGGACGTGGAAGCACACGCCCGCCGGGCCACCGCCGAAGGTGAGGGTCAGACCGCCGATCGCGGGAGACACGGCCACGTCGGTCCAGGGCGCGTAGCGGAGCGGACGGGTGCGTTTCGCGCCGGGTTCCTGTTTGGGCAGCACGGGATGCGCGGGCGGGGTGGAGCGGTAGACGGGTTCCGCCGGCGGTTTGCCATGGGGCTCGTAGGCGGCGGTGCTCGGCAGCGCGGGCTTCGCGGGGCGCTGCAGAGTGAAGTCGAAGGCGGAGGTGAGGTCGCCGCAGACGGCGCGCCGCCACGGCGAGATGTTCGGTTCGCGCACACCGAAACGGGTTTCCATGAGACGGAGGATCGAGGTGTGGTCGAACACCTCGGAGCACACGAAGCCGCCGGTGCTCCATGGCGAGACGACGAGCATCGGGACACGCTGGCCGAGGCCGTAGGGGCCGGCGGGATTCCCGGGGCTGCCGGGGTACTGCTCGCCGGTGGTGGCGACGGTGGACAGGCCCTGGGCGGCCGATGACGGCGGGAAGGGCTGGGGGACGTGGTCGAAGAAGCCGTCGTTCTCGTCGTAGGTGATGAGCAGGACGGTTTTGCTCCACACCTCGGGATTGGACGTGAGTGCTTCGAGGACGCGGGAGATGTACCAGGCGCCGTAGTTCGGCGGCCAGTTCGGGTGTTCACAGAACGCTTCGGGCGCGGCGATCCAGGAGATCTTCGGGAGTTTCCCGGCCTTGACGTCGGCGGTGAGGACGTCGAAGTAGCCGTCGCCCTTCTTCGCGTTGGTGCCGGTGCGTGCCTTGTCGTAGAGCGGCTGACCGGGCTTGGCGTCGCGGTAGGAAGTGAAGTACAGCAAGGAGTTGTCGCCGTAGTTGCCGCGGTAGGGATCGTCGATCCAGCCCCACTTGCCCGCCTTGTCGAGGCCGTCCCCGATGTCCTGGTAGAACTTCCAGGAGATACCCGCCTTTTCGAGGCGCTCGGGGTAGGTCGTCCAGCCGTAGCCCGCCTCCTCGTTGCCGATGACGGGGCCGCCGCCCTTCCCGTCATTGCCGACGTAGCCGGTGTACATGTAGTACCGGTTCGGGTCGGTCGGCCCGTTCAGCGAGCAGTGGTAGGCGTCGCAGACGGTGAACGCGTCGGCGAGCGCGTAGTGGAACGGGATGTCCTCGCGCGTCAGGTAGGCCATGGTCCGCGCGGTCTTGGCCGGGATCCACTGGTCGGCCTTGCCCTGGTTCCAGGCGCGGTGCCCGCCGGTCCAGCCGTGGTCGAGACCCTCGATGCAGCGCATGCCCAGGCCGGAGTCGGCGGGATGGTAGGGCAGCACGTCCTTGCCGCCGTCGGACTGGTACCAGACCGGTTTGCCGCTGTCGAGCGTGATGGGCCGGGGATCGCCGAGGCCGCGGACGCCTTTCATCGAGCCGAAGTAGTGGTCGAAGGAGCGGTTCTCCTGCATCAGCACGACGATGTGCTCGACGTCGGCGAGCGTGCCGGTGCGGCGCGCGGCGGGGATGGCGGCGGCGCGGGCGATGCTGTCCGACAACGCCGTGAGGCTTGCGGTCGCTCCGGCGATCTGGAGGAACCGTCTGCGGTTGAGTTCGGCCATGTCGTCGGTCCTCTCGCACCCTGCGGGATGTGACGCGCCTCATAGCGGCGGCTGGTCGTGGACATTTGTACATGTTTAGCGTGCTGGTGTCCACGCTTCACCGGCGAAAAGTTGGTGAATGCGGTGTGTATTGCGCGTTTTCGAGCACTTTCGCGCAGTTCGAGTGCCCGTGATGTGGTGTCGCGAACGCTTCGTTGTGGACGTTGATCATCCCCGGCGGCCCGTTCGGGGCATGCTCTGGGTGTCGCCATCCGCAAGGGACGGACTCGTCCGCTATGTGTCCCGGACATCTCCGTGGTCGCTGAGCGCGCTGCCGGAATCAGCCGAAGCACCTTGTCTCACCTGTCGAGGCGAAGTAGCATGCCACTCTGCCAATAAAGGATGCTACTTCACGTGTCTTGGCTGTCGTACTTCAACGGTGAAGGATGTGAGCGATGGTGGCGCAGGTTCCCGACGCCGTCCGGGCACACACGATGCGCAGGGTGATGTGGCGGATCGTGCCGCTGCTCATGCTCTGTTACGTGGTGAACTACCTGGACCGCACCAACATCGGGTTCGCCAAGTTCGGCCTGGAGAAGACCTTCGGCATGTCGGCGGCCCAGTACGGGTTCGCGGCGGGGGTGTTCTTCGTCGGCTACGTGCTGGCCGAGGTGCCGAGCAACATGATCATGGCGCGGGTCGGCGTGCGGATCTGGCTGACCAGGATCATGGTCACCTGGGGGATCGTCGAGACGATCATGGCGTTCTCGCCCAACGTCGAGATGGTCTACGTGATGCGTTTCCTGCTCGGAATCGCGGAGGCGGGCCTGTTTCCCGGCATCCTCGTCTACCTCGCCCGCTGGTGCCCGAACCGCGAGCGGACCCGCGTCATCGCGACGTTCATGGTCACGATCCCGCTCGCCGGCACGATCGGCGGACCGCTCAACGGCTGGATCCTCTCGGGCATGGACCACGTGTTCGGACTCGAAGGCTGGCGGTGGGTGTTCGTGCTGGGCGGGATCCCGGCGATCCTGCTGGGCGTCGTCTTCTTCACGACGGTGACCGAGCGGCCGTCCGACGCGCGCTGGCTGCGCGCCGCGGAACGGGAGTGGCTGACTTCGACGCTGGCGGACGAGGAACGGGAACGCGGCGCGGCCGGTCCGTCCACGCATCGCGCTGTGTTCCGCGACCGGCGGGTCCTCGTCCTCGCCGTCGTGTACTTCCTGGTGCAGTGCGGCGCTTATCCGCTCGCCTACTGGCTTCCGTCGGTGATCAAGGGCGTCGGCCACTCGCTGACCACGGTGCAGGTCGGGTGGCTGGCCGCGGTGCCGTTCCTCGCGGCCGCCGTCGCCATGTTCGTGACCGGCAGGCGGGTGCGCCGCACGGATTCCGCGCGGCCGGTGGTGCTGGCCCTGCTGGTCTCGGTACTGATGTTCACGGTGAGCGCGGCCGGACTGGGGACGCCAGCGCTCGCGTTCGGCGCGATCACCGTGGCCACGATGGCCGCGGAGACCGCCAAGCCGCTGTTCTGGTCGCTGCCGACGGCGTTCCTGGCGGGCGTGGGCGCGGCCAGCGGGGTGGCGCTGATCAACTCGCTGGGCAACGCCGCCGGATTCCTCAGCCCGTTCGCGGTCGGCTGGATCCAGCAGGTCTCCGGGGGGAACACCGGTTTGTCCATCGGGGTCATGGCGTCGGCGAACGTGCTGGCGGTGCTGGTGATCGGCGGGCTGTGGTGGTCGCGGCGGCGGGCGCGCGGGGCGCCCGAGGCGGCGGGCGTGCCGGGCCCGGGTGCCGGCCGCTGACCTTTATGCTGGCCGGACCAGCCGCGCCGCACCGGGAGCCCCGTGACCACCGAGCCACTCGACAGCAAGAGCGAACAGATCGCCACGGAGATCCGGGACGCCATCCGGTCCGGTGGCCTGGAGCGCGGACTGCTGTACTCCTCGCGGGAGCTGGGCGAACGGTTCGGCGCGTCCCGGACACCGGTGCGGGAGGCGCTGCTGAAGCTCGCCGATCTCGGGCTGGTCCGGATCGAGCGCAACCGGGGCGCGCGCATCCTCGGCCCGGACGGCCGGGGCATCGTCGAGCTGTGCAGTATGCGGGTGCTGCTCGAACCGCCCGCGTGCCAGAGCGCGGCGGCGGTGATGACCGGCCGGGACGACGCCGCGCTGCTGGCGCAGTACGAGATCATGAAGGAACGGGCCGACGGCGGTCCGGAGTACTTCGCCGCCGACGAGCGGTTGCACACGCTGATTCTCGAGGCCAGCGGCAACGCGCGGCTGGCGAAGTTCGTCGCCGAGCTGCGGCAGACCCTCGCGCTGGACGGCCGGTTCAGCGTGCCGCAGTACCAGCCGATCGACGTCGCGCTCGGCGATCACTGGGCGATCGTCGACGCGCTGCGGCGCCGCGACGGCCGGGCCGCCGCGAGCGCGATGCGGCGGCATCTCGTCCGGTCCGGCGACCTGCTGGTCGAGCACACCAGCGGTGACGACCGGGGCCTGGTGGCCGAATGGCGCCGCTGGGTGGAGATCGCGGTGCCCGCCGAGGACCGCGTCATTCCCTAGAGCCGCTCGCCGACGCCGTTCGCTCGATGTCGCGAACGCTCCGTTGCCGACGTTGAGCGTCCCGAACGGAGCGTTCGCGACATACCGGCGCCGGGCCTGTCGCACCACCGCGCACTGGGAACCGGCCGGAACGCTCGAGTCCTGCGCCGCAAGTCACACGCGGGAGGCCTTCTATTGCGAATGAGTAGCATGCTACTTGTTAAATGTAGCTCGCCACCAAAGGAGGATGGGTCTTGAGTTCCGAGACATACGCGGCGGCGCTGGCCAGGGGGATCCGGGCGGCGCGGCCGGATCTCGTCGGGTACGTGCCCTCGGTCAGCGTCGCCCCGGTGATCACCGAGCTGGTCGAGGCGGACGGCGGCGCGGAGGGCCGCTCGGCGCGGGTGTTCCCGCTGTCGGTCGAAGAAGAGGCCATGGGCGTGCTCGGTGCGCTGCCGCTGGCCGGCAAGTTCGGCGCGATCGTCATGCAGGACAACGGATTCGGCAACGCGCTGACGGCGCTGGCGACGTTCAACCTCGCCTATCACCTGCCACTGCTGATCGTCGCGAACACGCGCGGCGGGCTCGGTGAGTACAACTCGATGATCCACACCGTGAGCCAGCACGTTCCCCGGTTGCTGGACGCCGTCGGACTGCGGTTCTTCGAGCTGGACCGGCGCAGCGGCCCGGCGGGCTGGGCCGCGGTGACCGAGGAGGCGGGCGAGCACGCGCGGATGACCTTCCGCCCGGTCGTCGTGCTCACCCAGTTTTGGGCGACCGACGGAAAGGCGGCGTAGTGATGCGACGTATCGACGCGCTGACGGTACTGGCCGAACTCACCGGGCGGCTGCCCGTGGTGGTCACCTGCGCGGCCTCCAGCCGCGAGCTGGCCGCGGTGGCCGACCGCCCGAACCACCTCTACCTGCTGGACTCGATGGGCCTGGCCGGGTCGGTGGCCACCGGGCTGGCGCTCGCGCTCGCGGACAGCCCGGTGTCCAAAGTGGTCACGATCGAGGGTGACGGCTCGCTGCTGATGAACCCGAACGTGCTGCCCACCGGCGGTTATCTCGCCCCGCACAAGCTTCTCCTGGTACTGCTGGACAACGGCGTCTACGGCGCGACCGCGAACCTGCCGACCTACGCGGATCGCGTGGATCTTGGCGCGCTCGCCCAGGCAGCCGGGTGGACGGTGTCCGAGGCGCGCGACCGGGACGAGCTGCGCGCCGGGTTCGCCGCGGCGCTGGTCGCCGACGGCCCGGTGTTCCTGCACGTCCGGATCGAGCCGGGCAACGCGGCCGAGGTGCCGAAGCTGCTCGCCGATCCGGTGGTCCTCGCCCGCCGGTTCCAGGACTGGCTGGCAGGGGCGGGCCGATGAGCGGTGTGACCACGATCGATCCGGCCACCGGCGCGGTCCTCGGCCGCTATCCGTACACATCGGACAGTCGGCTGGACGCGGCACTCGACGCCGCGGTGACCGCGGGCGCGTGCTGGGGCGGATCTTCGGTGACTCGGCGGCAGGCGTCACTGCGCGCACTGGCGGACAAGCTGACCGCGCGCCGCGCCGAATACGCCGCGCTGATCACCGCCGAGATGGGCAAACCGATCGACCAGGCACTGGCCGAGATCGCCAAATGCGCCCGGACGTGCGCCTTCTACGCCGAGCGGCTGCCGGAACTGCTGGCGCCGGAGCGGATCGACCTCGCCCCGGACTCGGGCGTCGTCCGGCTGCGCCCGCTCGGCACGCTGCTGGCGATCATGCCGTGGAACTACCCGTTCTGGCAGGTGATCCGGTCCATGGTGCCCGCTGTCGCGGCCGGGAACACGGTGCTGCTCAAACACGCGGACAACGTGACCGGAAGCGCGGAGCGGCTGACCGGGCTGTTCGACGACGTGTTCGGCAAGGGGGTCCTCGGCAGCGTCGTCCTTCCCCCGGAGCGAACCGGGGCGCTGATCGACGATTCACGGGTGGCGGCGGTCGCCTTCACCGGGAGCAACCGCGTCGGCGCGCTTGTCGCGGCCCGCGCCGGCGCGGCGGTCAAGAAGACCGTGCTGGAACTGGGCGGCTCCGATCCGTTCGTCGTGCTGCCCGACGCCGACGTCCCCGCCGCCGCCCGCGCAGCGGTCCGGTCCCGGTTCCTCAACGTGGGGCAGAGCTGCATCGCGGCGAAACGGCTCATCGTGCACCGGGCGGTATACGGGGAATTCGCCGAAGCGGTGGTCGCCGGGATCGGCGAGCTCGTGGTCGGCGATCCGCGAGAGTCCGGTGTGGACATAGGACCGATGGCGAGGACCGACCTCCGCGACACCCTGCGCGGTCAGCTGGACGCGGCGCTGCGGGCCGGTGCCCGGCTGCTGACCGGCGGTGCGCCGGACTCACGGCCCGGCGCGTGGTTCCGCCCCACCGCGATCGAAGTGTCCGGTGTGGACGGACCAGCGTTCCAGGAGGAAACCTTCGGCCCGCTGGCGGTTCTGTTCCCCGCGGAGTCCGAAGAGGACGCCGTGCGCGCGGCCAACGCCACCCGCTACGGGCTCAGTTGCGCGGTCTGGAGTGGTGACCCCGACCGGGCGCTGGCGGTGGCCGAGCGCATCGGCACCGGCTCGATTTTCGTGAACCGCGTTTCCGAGTCCGACGCGCGGCTACCGGTCGGCGGGGTCAAGGCCAGCGGCCACGGCCGCGAGCTGGGCCGCGCCGGAATCACCGAATTCGCCAACCTCCAGGCCGTGCGCACGGCCTTCCCCGCCCGTAAGGAGAACTCGTGACCATCAGCAGGATTCGTGCCCGCGCCATCGGTGTCCCGGTCGACAAGCCGACCCGGATGTCCAACCGGGAGCTGGGCACCCGGCAGTACGTACTGGTCGAAGTCCACGACGACGCGGGCAATCGCGGCGTCGGCTACACCTACGCGGGGACCGCGGGGGCGTTCGTCACCAAGGCGGCGGTGGACGATCTGCTCGCGCCCGGGTATGCCGGTGCCGACGTCGACGACGTCGTGGGCCTGTGGAGCCGCGCCTACCAGGAGACGTTGCTCGCCGGCAGGCGTGGCGCGGTGATCAGGGCGCTGTCGGCCATCGACATTGCCTTGTGGGACCTCAAGGCCCGGCGGGCAGGGCAGCCGCTGGCGAAATTGCTCGGCGGGGCCACCACCCCGCAACCCGCCTACGCCTCGGGCGGCTACTACCGGCCGGACGACGGCGAGTGGACCGAGGCCGTCGTGAACGAGATCGCGTTCAACTCCGCGCAGGGTTTCACCGACCACAAGATCAAGGTGGGCGGGCTTTCCGTGGCCGAGGACGCCCGCCGGGTCGCGGCCGCGGTCGAGGCCATCGGCGATCGGGGCAGGCTCGCGCTCGACGCGAACAACGCCTACCGGACGGTCCGGGAAGCCCAGGTCGCGATCGAGGCCTTCGAACGGGCCGCCGGCGACCGTCCACTGTGGTGGTTCGAGGAACCGCTGTCGCCGGAAGCCGTCGCGGGACACGGGGAGCTGGCCGCTCGCATCACGACCCCGGTCGCCACCGGGGAGATCCATCAGACCCGCTGGGAGTTCCGCGGGCTGATCGAGGCACGGGCGGCGGCGATCCTGCAGGCGGATGCCGCCGTCGTGGGCGGGGTGACCGAATGGCTGCGGGTCGCGCACACCGCGGACAGCTTCGGGGTGCAGATGGCGCCGCACTGGCACCACAACCTGCACGTCCACCTCACCGCGGCGGTGGCCAACACGCTCGTCGTCGAGTATTTCGCGCTGGAGAAGGGGATCTACAACTTCGAGCTGTTGCTCACGCCGGAGACCCGGCTGCGTTACCGCGACAACCTGGTCGAGATCCCGGACCGGCCGGGCCTGGGCATCGAGTTCGACGAGGAGACCGTGGCGAAGTTCGAGATCGGTTACTGACGCGTCACCTCCTGGTCCACTGTGGACCGATGGGACCTAGGTCCCGTCCGGTGGTGACCAAGGAACGCGGTGCGGCGGGGATCGGCCGGAATACCGTCGGGTTCAGGCAACGAGCAGGGAGGCTGCCCATGCGAGCCCGGGACGTGATGACCTCGCCGGTGATCACCGTCGGTACCGCGACGACGGCGAAGGAGGCGGCGGAAATCCTTTCGTCGCGCGGGTTCACCGCCCTTCCGGTGGTGGACGACGACGATCGCCTGATCGGCATCGTCACCGAGGCGGATCTGATCCGCGACCGGGTCCCTGCCGATCCGCGCCACCGTCGCGACGCCGAGTACCGCGCCCGGCGCGAAGATCCCGGATCGACCGTCGGCGCGCTGATGACCAGCCCCGCGACCGGGATGTCGCCGGGCACCGACGTCGCCGACCTGACCCGTGCGCTGGTCGAGTCCGGTATCCGTGCGATGCCCGTCGTCGACGGCGCGAGGGTGATCGGCATCGTCACCCGCGGTGACATCGTCCGGGTGCTGGCACGGGACGATCATGCGATCCTGAACGACGTCCGGCATCACCTGGAGATCTACGGCGGAGCGGACCGCTGGACCGTCGAGGTGGCGGACGGCGTCGTCCGGGTGGTCGACGCCTACGACGACGAAACCGACCGGCACGTGGCGACCCTGCTGGCCCAGGCGGTGCCTGGCGTGGTGGACGCCCGGGTCGTTTCCGAACACGAGGGGAGCACCCGATGACCGACACCATCCTGGTCGGGACCGACGGCTCGGACGGCGCGAACCGGGCCGTGGCCTGGGCCGCGGCGACCGCCGCCGTGCACGGCGACGTGCTGCGGATCGTGAGCGCGGTCAACATCGCCGGGCTGTACTACGGCGGTGGCGCGCCGCTCGGGGAGAGCATGCTGAACGATCTGCAGCAGGCGAGCGAAGGTTTCGTCCGCGAGGCGGCGGAACTCGCGCGGTCGGTGCGGCCCGATCTGCGGATCGAGGGCCGGACACAGCCGGAGGCGCCCGTGCCGCTGCTGGTGGAGCAGTCCCGGGACGCGCGGATGCTCGTCGTGGGCAGTTCCGGGTACGGGCAGTTCCTGTCGACGGTGCTGGGGTCGACGACGTCCGCGCTGGTGGGGCACGCGCATTGCCCGGTCGCGGTGGTGCGGGGGCGTGCGAACGGCGGCGAGGTCCCGGTGGACGGTCCGGTGGTGGTCGGGATCGACGGCAGCCCGACCAGCGAGCGCGCGATCGCCGTGGCGTTCGAGGAGGCGTCGCTGCGGAACGCGCCGCTGGTGGCGTTGCACGCGTGGAGTGACGTCGTCTACGACTCCGCTCGCGCCACGGCCCGGCTGCTGCCCGAGTGGGAGTCGCTGATGGCCGGCGAGGAACGGCTGCTGGCCGAGCGGCTCGCGGGCTGGCGGGAGAAGTACCCGGACGTCGAGGTCAGCCGTGACCTGCGGATGGACCGGCCACGGCACGCGCTGCTGGAACTGGCCGAGCGGGCCCGGCTCGTGGTGGTCGGCAGCCACGGACGCGGTGGCTTCACCGGCATGCTGCTGGGCTCGACCAGTCAGGCCCTCGTGCAGCACGCCGACTGCCCGGTGCTGGTCGTGCGCCCGGAGGTGACCCGGTGACCGGGCGATGTCCGGTCACCCCATTCGAGTCCGATGTGGACGGACGAGGCTGCCCGGTCCGCCGGTGAACCGGCCGCTTGACGTCCATTGCGGGACCTAGGACTCCACGCGCGGGGCCTTTCGCTGTCTTTCACCCGCCCGGCGGAGCGCCCAGGATCGGGGGTAACGGGGCGTGATGGAGTCGTGGATGAGCGTGGCTGTGACAGAGGACTGGTCGGCGGGCGATGTGGAGGTGCTCGCGCGGGCGGTGGTGTGGGCGCCGTCGGTGCACAACACCCAGCCGTGGCGGCTGGCGCTGCCGCCGGGCCGGGCCGAGGTGTTCGAACGACCCGACCTGGCCCTGAACCGGCACGACCCGGACGGTCGCGACCGGCTCATCTCCTGTGGCGCGGCGCTGGCGAACTTGGAGCTCGCCGTCCGCGTGCTCGGCCGACGGGCGGCGATCACGCTTCCCGGGTCCGGTACGGCCACCCTGGCAGGGGCCGTACCGGTCGACGGACAGGAGCCCCCGTCCGCGGCGGAACTGCACGCGTACCAGGCGATCTCCCGGCGGCGCAGTCACCGTCGCCCGTTCGCGGGCGCCCGTGTCCCGGACGAGGTGGCCGACGTCGTCGCCAGCGCGGCGACGAGGCAGGGCGTGGCGGCCGCGCTGGTGCGGGACGACCACCTCCCCGCGTTGGCCGGGCTGTTCGAACGGGCCGCGCGGGTCCTGCGCGGTGACCGGGAGTACCAGGCGGAGCTGGCGGAGTGGACGACCGCGTGGCGCCCGGACGGCGTCGGCGACGGACTGCTCGCGCCCGCTCACGGCCTGGCCGGACCACTGTGGGCGGACCTGGTCCCGGCGCGGCACCGGGTGCCGGACCAGCAGACGCTGCTCACCCGGATGGAGCGAGAGCACCTCCTCTTCTTCGTCACAGCGGGTGACGAGCGGGCGGATCACGTCCGTGCCGGAATCGCCATGCAGCAAGCGTGGCTGGCCGCCGTCGACGCGGGGCTCGCCGCTTCCGTGCTGACCCAGCCGCTGCACGTGGCCCCGGTCCGCGAGCAGGTGGCGGATCGTCTGCGGTTGCCGGGGATGCCCCAGTTGGTGATGCGGTTCGGGCGCCCGGCGGAACCGGTGGCCCACCGGACACCGCGGCGCCCGGCCGCCGAGGTCTTCCACGAGGGCCACGGACCGCCACGGATCGCGGAGTCCCCACCTTGGCAGCGGAATCGCGAGATGGAACCCTGATGTCGCGGGAGGCCGCGCGGGGTGTGCCTCGGGACATTACGGAGCGATGTGTGATGGGTGCGGGTGCGGAGGCACGGGCGTCGGCACCGGGGTCGCTCACCGGTCTCCGCCTGGACGAGCTCCTGCACGAGGTGCAGGACCGGCTCACCGAGATCGCGAAGACCCGCGACCAGCTGCAGGGGCTCGTGGACGCGGTGATGGCGGTGGCCACCGGTCTGGAGCTGGATTCGACCTTGCAGCGCATCGTGCAGGCGGCGGTCGATCTCGTCGACGCGCGGTACGGAGCCCTTGGCGTGCTCGCCGAGGAGGAGGGGCTGTCGGAGTTCGTCTACGTCGGCATCGACGCCGAGACGCGGGCCGGCATGGGGCACCTGCCGGAGGGGCGCGGCCTGCTCGGAATGCTGATCGAGGATCCGCGCCCGGTGCGGGTGCCGGATCTGGCGCGGCATCCGGCGTCGGTGGGGTTCCCGGCGAACCATCCGCCGATGCACAGTTTCCTCGGCGTTCCGGTGCGGGTGCGGGACAGGGTGTTCGGGAACCTGTATCTCACCGAGAAGCGCGGCGCCGCCGAGTTCACCCCGGACGACGAGGTGGTGCTCGAGGCATTGGCGGCCGCGGCGGGGGTGGCGATCGACAACGCGCGGATGTTCGAGCGGTCCAAGACCCGCGAGCGGTGGCTGGCGGCGGTCGCCGAGATCAACGGCGGCCTGCTGGGCGGGGCGTCGGCGGCGGACACGCTCGGCCTGGTGGTGGAGCGCGCGTGCGAGGTGGTGGCCGCGGACGGCACGTTCATCCTGCTCGGCGCCCCCGGCCCGGCGATGTCGGTGAGTGCCGCGTCCGGGGCGAGGGCGGGCCTGGTGCTCGGCGCGTCGATCGCCATGGACAACACGGTGATCGACGAGATCATGACGACCGGTCAGCCGCGGCTGATCCCCGACATCGACTCGGCGCTGCCCGGTGACCCGGAGCCCGCGGTGGCCGGGTTCGGGCCCGCGGCCGCGGTTCCGCTGATCAGCACGGCCGGGGTGGGCGGGGTGCTGCTCGCCGTGCGGGACAAGGGCGCGGCGCAGTTCAAACCCGATCAGGTCCCGATGCTGTCCTCGTTCGCCGACCAGGCGGCGGTGGCGCTGGAGTTCGCGGACAAGCAGCGCAGCCAGCGGCTGCTGGACGTGCTGGCCGACCGGGACCGCATCGCGCAGGATCTGCACGACCACGTCATCCAGCGGTTGTTCGCGACCGGGATGAGCCTGCAGAGCATCATGCCGAGGATCGCCGACGAGCTCGCGCGGACCCGGGTCACGACCGCCGTCGAGCAGCTGGACCAGACCGTGCGGGAGATCCGGACGTCGATCTTCGACCTGCACAGCACCGGCACCGACGCCTCCACCAGCCTGCGGCGCAGGCTGCTCGACCTGATCACCGAGCTGACCACGGCGACCACGGTCGCGCCCTCGGTGCGGATCTCCGGCGCCGTCGACACGCTCGTGCCGGGCGACCTGCGCGAGCACGCCGAAGCCGTGGTCCGTGAGGCGTTGAGCAACGCGCTGCGGCACTCGGGCGCCGACTGGATCTCCGTCGACGTCGTGGCGGGCGACGATTTGGTCATCACGGTCGCCGACAACGGGATCGGCCTCCCTGACGACGTTCCGCGCAGTGGCTTGGAGAACCTCCGGCGGCGCGCGGAGCAGAACGACGGGACCGTGACGTTCACCGCGGGGCCCGACGGGGGGACCACGGTGACCTGGCGGGTTCCGTTGCGTTCGGCCTAGGGCGTTGCCGTTGCCGGGCAAGGAAAGTCCGGTGCCCGGTGAGCGGGCACGTCGTCGTGGTCAGCGGACCACCACGACCGCGATCATCGTGAGCGCGGCCAGCGCGCCGACCCCGAACACGGTGGCCAGCAGGCCCATCAGGGAACCGGCCGAGCTGAGCAGGGTCGACACGACGGTCGCCACCCGGCGCAGCAGTTTCGCGAACGCGATGGTCAGTATCAGCGCGAGGACGACAGCCAGTGCGGGGCCGGTGGAGATGCCCTGCGCGGCAGGGGCGGCTTCGGTGGCCAAGGTTTCGATCGCCGGGTTCATGACATGCGCTCCCCTGAATCGATGGACGTCGAGCGGCACCGTGCGCGGTACTGCGACGTCGCGGGTGGCACGGCCGGGCGGGCCGCGTGGGAGGGTGCTGACGGGGGTGTTCATCGACTCCTGTCCGCTCGAACTTCAGGTATTAAACTGAAATTTTGGTATCTCAGCTGCATTCAGGTTAGAGGCTGGGTGTGCAACCCGGCAATGACCGTTTCCAGCTTGTTGCCTCGTGGTCGACGGGATGCGATACGTACTTGCGTGTCAAGGTATGTGTGGCCGGATCGCGGGTGTATGGTGCTCGTATTCAGTAGTTGAGCTGAAGTTCAGCCGAGGAGCTACTCGTCGTGGTATCACCGGTCGGCCCGGCCGTCGAACTCGCGCGGCGCCTGCGGGAGCTGCGCAAGTCCCACTGGCCCGGCGCGAGCATCACCCAGCTGCAGCTGGCCAAGGCGCTGGACGGCAGCGGTCCGCTGATCTCGTCGTGGGAGCGGACGTCGCAGCCCGAAACGCCACCGGAGACACGGCTGGAGGCGTACGCGCGGTTCTTCGCCACCCCGCGTTCGGTGGAGCGCCCGCCGTACCGGCTGCTGGGCCTGGACGAGCTGACCGCCGACGAGCGCGCGGAGCGGGACAGGCTGCTCGACGAGCTGAAGGCACTGCGCGACGCGGCACGCGGGAAGTCCGGGGGAGATCCGGACGAGGAGGCCGGCGGGCTGCTGCGCTTCCCGCCCCGCGAGGACATCGCGATCGTGTGCGCGCCGCTGCCGCCGGAGATGCGGGCGAAAAACCCCTACTCCGACCCGGACAGCCCGGACTACGACGAGCTGTACAGCTACACCGACCTCGGCGCCCTGGTCGAGCTGTACGGCCAGATCCGCGCGCTCAACCCGGGCAACGCGGTCAAGCTGCGGTTGTCGAACGAACTGACGCTCGCCGACTACACCTCGCATCTGGTGTTGCTGGGCGGGGTCGACTGGAACGAGGCGACCAGGGACCTGTTCCTGCAGCGGCGCCTGGAACTGCCCGTCCGGCAGGTCGCGCGGGACGATTCCGACGACGTCGGCTGGTTCGAGGCGGACACCGAGGACGGAGTGGTGCGGTTCGAACCCCAGCTCCGGGACAACGCGGGCCGCCGGGAGGTGATCGAGGACGTCGCGCACGTCTATCGCGGCCCCAGCCCATACAACATGGAGCGGACCGTCCTGTCGTTCAACGGGATGTACGCCAGCGGCACCCTGGGGGCGGTGTGTGCCCTGACCGACGTTCGTTTCCGCGAACGTAACGAGAACTACGTCCGCGAGCGTCTCCCCGGTTATGCTCAATGGTCTTTGCTGATGCGGGTGAAGATCGTGAACCGGCAAGTGGTGCCGCCCGACTGGACCGATCGGGCGACGCGCCTGCACGAGTGGTCGGCGGCGGTGGGGTTTGTCAGAGGCCAGGGGAGGGACGCGTGACCGGAGCAAGTCCTCGCCCGACCATCACGGCTCGCACCGGGCTTTGCTGGAACAGGTCCCGTTTCGCGCGGAGGCCGAGCCGGTGCTCGACGCCATCCTCGTCCCCATCGCCCACGAGACCGCGGAGCTGACCAAGGCGATCGGGTTCGCCGCGCGGCTGGACTGTGTGCTCGTCGCCTTCTGCAGTCAACGGGCTTCCGCCGCCGAAGCGGTCCGGCTGGCCGCTGGCCGCGGCGTCGAGCTGGTCGCTGTCGACATCGATGACATGCCCGCCGACCTGCTGCCGGCGTTCGCCACCACCGACGTCCTGCGAGGGGCGGCCTTCGACTACGCGAAGGACACCAGTGCGAAGCGCAATCTGGGGCTGGTCTTCGCCCGGTTCGCGGGCTGGGAACGGGTGGTGTTCCTCGACGACGACATCCACCTGCCCGACCCGGACGATCTGGAGCGGGCCGCGCAGCTGCTCGACCACTACGAGGTCGTCGGGCTGGAAATCGGCGAGTTCCCGGACAACTCCGTCGTCTGTCACGCCCATCGCGCGACGCACGGCGAGCAGACGACGTTCATCGGCGGTGGCGCGCTGGCGGTCGGGCGGGCGTCGATGGGGTCGTTCTTCCCGAAGATCTACAACGAGGACTGGTTCTTCCTGCTCAACGGTGACCGGCTGCGCCCGGCGGCCGTGATCGGCGCCGCCGAGCAGAAGTTCTACGACCCCTTCGCCACCGAGGAGCGAGCACGGAGCGAGGAGTTCGGCGACAGCTTGGCCGAGGGCGTGTTCTGGCTGCTGGACCAGGGCAAGGGGCTGGCAGGCGCGACCGCGGCGTACTGGCGGGAGTTCCTCGACCATCGCTGGCGGTTCATCGGCGAGATCATCGGCAGGCTCGACCGGACCGAGCACCCGCCGGAGCGGGCCGAACGGATGCGAGCCGCGCTGGAGGCCGCCCGCGGCGAAAGCGCGCGGATCACGCCGTCGCTGTGCGTGGACTACCTCACGGCATGGCGGGAGGACCGCGAGCGCTGGCACAAGCACGTGGAGACGATGTTCGTCGACCACGCGGCCGGCCTGAGCCGTCATCCTGGCGGCACGAGGGCGGAGAAGGTGCTGTGCGAACTCGGGCTAATGGAGTGCGCCGGCTACGTTCGCCGCGGCGAGTGACGGCTCGTCGACGGCGAGGTCCTTGACCAGCACGTAGCACTCTTCGGCTTCCAGCGTTTCGGTGTGGCACACGACGGTGCCGTGGCCCCAGTCCCGGTAGCCGAGGCGTTCGTAGAGCCGGGCGGCGTCGGCGTTGTCGGTGCGCACGGCCAGCGCGATCCGATCCTGCTGCTGCTCGCGCAGGTACTGTTCGAGCCGTTCGACGATCGCCGTGCCGATGCCGCGGTTGCGCCGGTCCGGCCGGACCTCGAGGTGGGTCAGCAGCGGGACGCCGGGCAGGTACGCGCGGATCGGCGCCTCCTCGGCTTCTTCCTGCCACAGGTAGACGTCGCCGACCGGCCGGCCGGCGAGCCACGCGACGAACAGCATGCCCTTGCCGTTTTTCTGCCGTTCGTGGCGCTCGACGAAGAAGCCGTGGTCACCGAACACGTCGGCGAGCGGGCGCAGGTCGCCGAAGCATGCCGGCCGGACTTCGGGCTCGGCCATCGGCAGGTCTCCTGTTCGCCGGACACGTGCTGCGGAATTACGTGGCAGGATACTGGGCCGCTCCGGGGACTCGCTCGAGACCCGGTTGAATCCACTCTGGACGGTAGCTCCCCAGGCGAGGGGTGGTCCGCGCCCATCGGGGCGGTGTTTCGGACATGCGGATGACGGGGCCGAGGCTCTTGAGATCCCCGTAGACGGTGTTGTCGTCGGTGACCGCGTAGCGCTCGAATTCGTCGGGCCGCAGACGGCCGGGTGCGCCTTCGAAGTCGCGGATCAGTCCTTGGCGCTGCAGGAGCATCGCGGATTGGCTGAGCGAGACCTGCACTCGGTAGCTGCCCCCTTCGCGGCTGCGCCGGGCGAGCGCGAGCATCGCGCCGAAGCCGGCGAGGAAACCGGTGAGGAAGTCGCAGAGGTAGACCGGGGTGAGCCGGGGCCGGCCGGCGTTCATGGCGGCGCCCTGGATGTCGCAGATCCCGGTGACCGCCTGGGCGACCTGGTCCCAGCCCGCACGAGCACCGAACGGACCGCCCGACCCGAAGCAGTTGACGCTCACGTACACCAGTCCGGGGCGTAGCCGCGCGAGTTCTTCGGCTCCGAACCCGTGTGCTTCCAGCCGGTGCGGACGGTAGCCCTCGATGAACACGTCGGCGTCGCGGGTCAGGTCGCGCAGGCGTGCCGCCTCGTCCGGCTTGGTGAAGTCGAGGTAGGTGCTGCGCTTGCCGTGGCTGGTGTCGCGCACGAACGGGGGCACCTGCGGCAGGTGCGGGGCGGTCACCATGAGTACGTCCGCTCCGTGCTCGGCCATGCTCAGCCCGGCGGTGGGACCGGCGAGGATGCGGGTGAGGTCGAGAACCCTGATGCCGGACAAGGGTTCGCCGCCGCCGGGCAGGGGCTCGGGCGCGCTGTCGCCGATCCTGGTGATTTCGACGACCGGGCGCGAGGCGAGATGAGCGCCGTGCGGATGCGTCAGCCATTCCCCGGCGGTGCGGACGATTCCGCCGCAAGCGTCCGCGGCGGCGATGGCGTCTTCGAGATCTTCCGCTTTCCAGGTGCGGACAGCGGCTTCGACCGACGCGGGAGTGGCCTCGCAGCGCAGGACGTCCAGCACCCGGCGTTCGAGGTGCGGCAGATTGAAGTGCGGCACGAACCACCGGTCGTCGGCGGTCCGCCAGGGCTGGGTGAGCGAGACCATGTGCTCGACATCGGGAGACAGCGGGGCCGGCCGGTACTCGCCGGACGCGTCGCGCACGAGGGTCATGTCCTCGCCACCGAGGGCCGTGGCGGCAGCGGCTCGCACGTCGACGGCGATGCGCTGGCGACGGCCGGTGCGCAGTTCCCACAGGTCGTTCGCCGCGACCGCGCGGGCCGCCAGCGCGTCGGCGAGGGTCGCCCCGATCCGGAACGGCGAGGCGAACAGCGGGTCCGAGCCGCTGATCGTCACCTCGTCGGCGGCGAGCTTGTCCCCGCCTCGGATCGCCATGAGTTCGTCGAACGCACGCGGATTTCCGGGTGTCGTGTTCATCGTGTTCCTTACCTGTTCTTCCGTACTTCCGCGCGGGGGTGATCTGCTCGATTTCGACGGTAGGCAGCCGAAAGCGCGAAGAGAAATGCCTGTTGAGGGCGATCCATGCGTCCCCGGCATAGATCGGTAGGGTGGCTCTTGTGGAGGTGGAACTACGGCACCTGCGGGCGTTCGTCGCGGTCGCGACGCGGCGCTCGTTCACGGCGGCCAGCGGTGACCTCCTGATCACCCAGCCCGCCCTGACCCGCACCATCCAGCAGCTGGAAGCGGCGGTGGGGGCCCGGTTGCTGGAGCGCACGTCGCGCAGCGTCGAACTCACCGACACCGGCAGCGAACTGCTCGAACGCCTGCGTGTCGTGCTCCACGACCTCGACGCGGCCCTGATCGCCGCCAGTGGGCGGGCGAGCCTGCGGATCGGCTTCCAGTGGGCGCTGCCCGACCCGTGGATCAGCGACCTGCTGGCGGCGTTCGAGAACGCCACGGGCGCGACGGCGACGTTGCTGCGCCGGGACGACATCGTGACGGCCCTGCATTCCGGAGACGTCGATGTCGCCTTGGTGCGGGCCCCGGTGCACGCCCCGGGCATCACGCAGACGGTGTTGTTCGAGGAGGAGCGCGTCGCGGCGGTTTCCGTCGAATCGCCACTGGCTGCCCGTGCGGAGCTGGAGTGGTCGGAGCTGACCGCGTATCCGCTGGTCGTCAACACCGTGAGCGGGGCGACGAGTGCCGGCCTGTGGCCGCCGGCGCAGCAGCCCGCGCAGGTGATCGAATGCGGCAGCTACGACGAGTGGCTCGCCATCATCGCCGCCGGGCGCGGCGTCGGCTCGACGACCACCTCGGCGGCCGAGACGCACATTCACGCGCGGGTCGCCCACGTGCCGCTCAACGGCGCCCCACCGGTGGCCGTGCGGCTGCTGTGGCCCACTCGCCGCAAGAGCGACGCACTCCTGCGGCGTTTCGGCGAACTCGCTTCCTCCGTCCGGTAAACGCTTCGGCGGACATGTGCTCCGCGGCCATGTCCCGAGGGCGGGTTGTGGGTTCCACGGACATGGCCGGGGTCCCTGCCCTGGCTTACCGTTCTGCGCCATGACCAGCGAGTTGAGTGGAAAGACCGCTCTGGTGACCGGGGGCGCCGGTGGCATCGGCCTGGCCTGTGTCCGGGCACTGGCGGCCGCCGGTGCGAAGGTGCACGTGGTCGACATCGACGCCGCCGGGGCCGAGCGGGCGGCCGCCGGGAGCGGCGGGTGGGCGCACGCCGCGGACCTGACCGATCCCGTCGCGATCGAGGCGCTGCCGGCCGACGTCGACATCCTGGTGAACAACGCCGGGATCCAGTACGTCGCCGCGCTGCCGGACTTCCCGCCGGAGCGGTTCACGATGATCCAGGACCTCATGGTCACCGCGCCGTTCCTGCTGATCCGCCGCGTCCTGCCGGCGATGTACACGGCGGGCTGGGGCCGGATCGTGAACATCTCGAGCGTGCACGGAGTGCGGGCCAGCCCGTACAAGGCCGCGTACGTCGCGGCGAAACACGCGCTCGAAGGCCTGTCGAAAGTGTCCGCTTTGGAGGGTGCGGCGCACGGGGTGACGAGCAACTGCGTCAGTCCGGGCTATGTGCGGACCCCGCTGGTCGACGGCCAGATCGACGCGCAGGCCGCCGAACACGGCATCCCGCGTGACGACGTCGTCGGGCAGGTGCTGATGCGGCGCGCGGCGATCAAGCGGCTGATCGAACCCGCCGACGTCGCCGCACTGGTGGTGTGGCTGTGCGGCCCGCACGCGGACCACATCACCGGCGCTTCCCTCCCGCTCGACGGCGGCTGGACCGCCGCCTGAAAATCCTTTCCCCCCACCACCTCTGGCCCCCGACGAAGTGGAGTCCGCAGTGCACACAGCGAACCGGCCGCCGATCGCCAGGATCGTCGGCGCGAGCCTGATCGGGACCACCATCGAGTGGTACGACTTCTTCCTCTACACCTCGGCCGCGGCGCTGGTGTTCAACAAGCTGTTCTTCCCGGCGTCGGATCCGTTGACCGGCACGCTGCTGGCGTTTCTCACCTATGCCGTCGGATTTCTCGCGCGCCCGATCGGCGGACTGGTCTTCGGGCACTTCGGCGACCGGCTCGGCCGCAAGAAGCTCCTCGTTCTCAGCCTGGTGCTGATGGGCGGTTCGACCTGCGCGATGGGGGTGCTCCCGACCTTCGCCACGGCGGGTGTCGCGGCACCTCTGCTGCTCACCTTTTTGCGGCTGGTACAGGGTTTCGCGCTCGGCGGTGAATGGGGCGGCGCGGTGCTCATCGTGTCCGAGCACGGCGACGAGAAGCGGCGCGGCTTCTGGGCGTCCTGGCCGCAGTGTGGGGCGCCCGGTGGCAACCTCCTGGCCACCGCGGTGCTGGCGATACTGGCCGCGACGCAGTCGGACGCGACGTTCCTGGCGTGGGGCTGGCGGATCCCGTTCCTGCTCTCGGGCGTGCTGCTGCTGATCGGGCTGTGGATCAGGCTGGCCGTCGCCGAGTCCCCGGTTTTCCTTGCCGCGCAACGGCAAGCCGCCGAACGCGGCGGCAGGCACGTGCCGGTGGTCGACGTCTTCCGCCACAACGGGCGTCAGGTGCTGGTCACGATCGGCGCCCGGATGGCGGAGAACGTGTCCTACTACGTGCTCACCGCGTTCATCCTGGTCTACGTCACCACCGGGCTGCATCTGCCGAAGGGGACCGGGCTGACCGCGGTGCTGCTCGGCTCGGTGGTGCACTTCGTGACTATTCCGTTGTGGGGCCTGCTTTCCGACCGTGCCGGCCGCAAACCGGTGTACCTGTTCGGCGCGATCGCGATGGCGGTGTGGGGCTTCGCGTTCTTCGCGCTACTGGACACGAAATCGACCGCGGTGATCGTGGTGGCGACCACGATCGGGCTCGTGCTGCACGGCGCGATGTACGGGCCGCAGGCGGCGTTCTTCGCCGAGCAGTTCCCGACGCGCGTCCGCTACACCGGGCTTTCCGTCGGCGGGCAGCTGTCGTCGATCGCCGCCGGCGCCGTCGCCCCGCTGATCGCGGTCGCGCTCTTCCAGCGCTGGGGCAGCACGATCCCGGTCTCGCTCTACGTCGCCGCGATGTGCGCGCTGACCGTGCTGGCGCTGCTGGCGGCCCGGGAAACGCGGGGAACGTCGCTGCACACCGAGGATTCCGGCGAAGCTACCGTCGTGGTGTCGTCGCGCGGTGGAGTTTGAGCGCGAGCTGGATTTCCAGGGAGCGCTCGGGTTCCTGCCAGTCTTCGCCGAGCAAGGTGGTGACTCGCTCCAGCCGTTGCGTGACGGTGTTGACGTGGACGTGGAGCGTCCCGCAGGCACGGGCCGGGCTGCGTCCCGCCGCGAAATAAGCCTCCACAGTGGACACCAGTTCGGTTCCCCGGCGCCGGTCGTAGTCGAGCACGGGTCCCACGACGTCGTGCACGAAGCCCGGGAGATCGCTGTGCCTGCCGATGACCAGCCCGAGAAAACCCAGATCGCGCAGGCACGCGCCCTCGCCGACGCGGTCGAAGGCGAGCAGGGCGTCGAGACAGCGGGTCGCCTCGTCGTGCGCGCCGGGTATCGCCGCCAGGCCCGTGGCGGGGCCGGCGGCGCCGGTGGTGACCCCGAGTTCGGTGGCGACGGCGCGGGCCGCCGCGCCGGGATCGTCGCCGGGCAGAAGCAGGATGTGCCTGCCGTGGTGACGGGTGGCCAGCCCGGCCTTGGCGGTGGCGAGGCGGACGAGGACGCGGCCGAGGTGATGCGGCTCGTGCTCACCGGCGTCCACGACGACCACGGTGTGTGGCTGGGCGAGGTCGATGCCCAGCGCGTCGGCGCGGGCGGTCAGCCGGTCGGGGTCGCGGTGCGGGGTGAGGATGAGGTCGGCGAGCAGGTCGCCGCGGACCCGGTGCTCGGCTTCCGCGGCCGAGCGGCGCAACAGCAGCAGCACCGCCGTGGCCAGCGCGGCGCGCTCGAGGATCCGCTGTTCCCCGTCGTCCAGCTCGGTTTCCCGGGACAGCACCAGCGCGCCCAGCTGCTCGGCACCCGCGGCGATGCGGGCGATCCACCGGCCCTCGCTGCGGGTGACCCGGGAATGCGCGCGGGCAACGGTGATGGCGTTCTCGTCGTCGAACTCGCCGCAGAGCCGGCGGCCGGCGGCGTCGAGCACCAGCAGACTCCCGCCGAGCACGTCGGTGACGGCACCGGCGACGTCGGAGAGGCTGCCGCCGCGCAGGACGAGGTCGGTGAGCCGATCGTGGGCGTCGGCGGCGCGTTCGAGGGACGTGGTGCGTTCTCGCAACAGCTGGGTCGTGGTGGCCAGTTCGGTCAGCGCGGCCCGGGTTTCCTGCAGCCTGCGGGCATTGTCGATGGCGATCGCGGCGTGGTCGGCCAGCGAGCCGAGCAGCGAGACCTCCTCGGCGGGGAACGGCCGCTGCCTGCGGTCGGCCGCGAAGAGCACGCCGATCACCGCCGAGCCTAGCCGCAGCGGCACGCCGAGGATGCCGATCAGGCCTTCCTCGGACACCGCGTCGTCGATGGACCGGGTGTGCTGGAACCGCGAGTCGGACGGGTAGTCCGGGGTGGCGTACGGGGCTGCGGTCTGCGCGACCAGGCCGCCGAGACCGGCGCCCATCGGCAGCCGCAGCCGCTGGAACGCCGCGGAGACCGAGCCCGAGGTCATGCGCATGTAGGTGTCGCCGCGTTCGGGGTCGTGCAGGGCCAGGTAGGACACGTCCGCCTGCAGCAGGGCGCGGGCGCGGTGCACGATGGCCTGCAGCACCTGGTCGAGGTCGCGCAGCGCGGCGAGGTCGCCCGCGGTCCGGAACAACGCGGCCAGCTCGGCCTCGCGGCGGCGGCGTCGTTCGAGTTCCTGGTAGATGTCCTCGGCCATGGTGCCCAGCCTGTGCCATCGGGCGATGTGCTTCGCGGTGCTTCCGGACATCGTCATCTCCACGTGACCCGTGCGCGCCGGGCCGCGGCGGCGCCCGACGTCGCGAACGCTCCGTTGCCGACGATGAGCGTCCCGAACGGAGCTCGGGTTCGCGACACACCCACCGGCTGGACGAGGACGGAGTTCGGAGGGAGATCCCGCGGCACGGCCCGTTCATCGGCCGGGTCCGGAGCCGGGCGCACCGGTCCCGTCGGTCCTCGCCGGGCCGGTCGCCGGTGGCCTCGCGGTAGCCGCCGGCCCCGGCCCGGTCGACCGCGGCCTTGACCGCGCCGAGGATTCGCCTCGCTGTCAACGGGTAACCTCCGCTGTCGGTGCCGGACGGATCGTGTCGGAGGCCAGCGTGGCTATCGCCTTCATTCTGCTCGTAGCGCTCTGCGTGGCGCTGTCCGTCACCGGGATGGCGGTCGCCGGGTGGAGCTGGCTCTCGCTCGCCGGCGCGGCGCTGTTCGCCGTCCTGATCGTGGCCAGCTCGATCCACCGGTCCCGGCGGCGAGGCAGGCAACGCTGAGCGTCTGTCCTCAAAGGACGGGCGCGGTGAAGAGCGGCCCCGCTTCCGTCAACACGGCGGGCACGCCCAGCAGCCGGGCCGCCCCCGCAGGGGCACGGCGAGGTCCGGAAAGTCGTCCTCGCCCGCGTCGGGTGCGGGATACAGCAGGCCGATCCGCTTTCGCGCGATGCCCTGGTCACGGTACTCGCACAACGCATCGAGAACCGGTGCCCTGCTGTGGTCCATGGCGGAGGGATAACCGGCGGTGAGCCGAACCAAACCCCACGCCGGGGTCAGCGGGCGAAGATGGTCGCGCCGCCGTCCGGTGCGAACCGGGCTTGGAAGAACCTGAGGTGGCGTGGCTCGTAGGTGAAGGCGAGACCGCGGACGATGCTTTCGCGCTGCTGGTGGACTTCGATGACGTTGTCCGCGACGTAGTCGATGTGGCTTCGGGTGTAGACCCGCCGGGGGATGGCGAGGCGGAGGAATTCCAGTGGCGGGAAACGGTTTTCGCCGGTGACGGGGTCGCGTCCGGCGGAGACGGCGCCGCGTTCGACGCCGCGGACGCCCGCCTGGAGGTACACGGCCGCGGCGAGGGTCTGCGCGGTGAAGCCGGTGCGTGGAAGGTGCGGCAGGGCGGCGGTGGCGTCGACGCACACGCAGTGTCCGCCCAGCGGCAGGATGATCGGGACACCCGCGTCGCGCAGCCGCCCGCCGAGGTGCTCGACCTGGGCGATGCGGGCCCGGATGTGGTCCTCCGCAACGGATTCGGCGATGCCCGCCGCGATGGCTTCCATGTCGCGGCCCGCCATGCCGCCGTAGGTGTGCAGGCCTTCGTAGAGCAGGACGAGCCCGCGTGCCTGCTCGGCCAGTTCGTTGTCCCGCAGGCCGATCCAGCCACCGATGTTGGCGAGACTGTCCTTTTTGGCCGACATCACGGCACCGTCGGTGGCCGCGCACAGCGCGAGGAGGATCTCCGCGACGGACGCGTTCGCCCAGCCGGGTTCGCGTTGCTGGACGAACCAGGCGTTCTCGATCGCGCGGGCGGTGTCGAGGAAGACCGGGATTCCGTTGGCGTGCGCCAGTTCGCTGACCTCGGTGAGGTTCGCGACGCTGATCGGCTGACCTCCGGCCATGTTCACGGTCGCGGCGATCGACACGTACGGAATCGACGCGGCGCCGAACTCGGCGATGACCGCGCGCAGCTTGCCGAGATCCACGTTGCCCTTGAACGGATGTTCGCAGGACGGGTCGTGGGCCTCGTCGATGATGACGTCGTGGAAGGTCGCGCCGTTGAGCTCCTGATGCGCGCGGGTGCTCGGGAAGTACATGTTGCCTGGCACGTGCGTGCCGGGGCGGATCAGACAGCGGGACAGGATGTTCTCCCCGCCGCGCCCCTGATGCACGGGGATGACGTGCTCGTAGCCGTAATGCGCGCGGACGGCCTCCTCGAACACGTAGAAGCTGCGTGCCCCGGCATAGGCTTCGTCGCCGCGCATGAGCGCCGACCACTGCCGGTCCGACATCGCGTTGGTGCCGGAATCGGTGAACAGGTCGACGTAGACGTCCTCGGACCGGAGCAGGCACGGGTTCCACCCGGCGTCGCGCAGCGCCTGCTCGCGGTACTCCCTGGTGGTCGCCCTGATGGGTTCGACCATTTTGACGCGCCACGGTTCGGGCGGGTATCCGATCATGTCAGCGCACCTCGATCGTCGGGCGGAGGCGGTTCAGGAGGGGGCCGGTCATCCCGGTGGTCACCAGCGCCATGACGATCATCGCGGTGGCGAAGACGCTGTCGACGACGCCGAGGCTCAGCCCGATGCTCACGAAGACGAGTTCGGTGACCCCTCGGGTGTTCATCAGGGTCGCGAAGAGCGCGGCCGAACGCGGGGTCTGCCCGGCGACTCGGGCCCCCAGATAGGCGCCTCCGCCTTTGCCGAGCACTGCGACCACGATGACGGCGAGGGTTTCCCCGGCAACGCGGAGGTCGAGGCCGCCGAGGTCGACCTTCTGTCCAATGAGGACGAAGTACAGGGGTACCAGCAGTGAGCCGACCGGCGCGACCAGACCGGCGGGATCGAGCCGGGGCATCGAACGCCCCGCCGCGACACCGGCGAGGAACGCGCCGAGTGCGGGGTGCAGCCCGATCGCGTCCGTGGCGGCCGCTCCGGCGCACGCGAGTGCCACCAGGAGCGCGATCGTCGCCTGGCGGGACAAGCGCTCGGCCCAGCGACCGAACCACCGCCCGGTGAGTCCGAAAAGGACGATCAGGATCGGCGCCGCGAGCATCGGCGACCAGGCCCGGGATCCGTCGTGCAGCGACGCGACGACGACCGCGAGCACGGTCCAGGCGCCCACGTCGGTGATCGCCGCCGCGGTGAGCGCGCACTGGCCCCTGGCGTCGTCGAGCAGGCCTCGTTCGCCGAGAATCCTTGCGAGCACGGGAAAAGCCGTCACCGCCATGGCCGCCGCGGTGAACAGCACGAACGCGGTCGTGCCCGCGGGTGCGTGGCGCGGCGCCAGCCACAGGGCGATCCCCGCCCCGAACGCGAACGGGACCACGGCGGCACCGGCGGCCGGGACGACGACGGCGGTGACGCGCCGCCGGGTCAGGTGCGGGGCGAGCCGGGCGCCGACACCGAACAGGAACAACGTCAGGCCCAGCTGGGCGACCGCGTCGAGGGTCGTGGTCACCGCGGCCGGAAGTCCCTTGGCGGGCAAGGCGAAGCCGAGCACCAGCCCGCAGGCGATCTCCCCGACGACCACGGGCTGGCCCAGCCTGCCCGCCGCCGCGCCGGCGACGCGGGCCAGTCCCAGCAGGACGGCGAACGTGGCGAGCAGGATCGTGCTGTCAGACATCGGGCACCTGCCAGCGGCGGCCGTCCCGCGACGGCACCAGCCCGCCGGGGAACATCGGCGGCTCGTCACCCGCGGCGTCGCCCAGCATCCCGCGCAGTTGCAGCTGTGCCCCCTCCGCGAGCACGTTGTCGAGGAGATCGCCCGCGAAATCGCCGGAGGACATCCCGCCGACGAGGTCGGCGAAGGCTTCCCGATCCGTGCCATGGTGCCCGGTGACCCGGCGGGCTTGGCGGAAATACGTTCCTTCGTCGGTCCGCGTCCGGTAGAAGGCGATCAGGAACTCGCGGAACACCGCGAACTCCCGCCGGTAGCGGGCTTCGAACTCGGCGAAGCAGCGGTTCTCGGCCACCTCGCCCGCCAGCACGCTGTTGATCGATCGCGCGGCCAGCAAGGCGCTGTAGGTGGCCAGGTGCACGCCGGAGGAGAACACCGGGTCGATGAAGCAGGCGGCGTCGCCGACCAGGACCATTCCCGGACACCACAGGGCGGTCCGGTCGTAGGAGTAGTCCTTGCGCACCCGCAGGCGGTCGTACGGCGGGTCGGTGGCGCGGCTCGCGTCGCGGAGCAGGTCCGCGATCAGCGGGCAATCGCCGATCAGCGCGGGGAAAGCGCTCTCGACGTCACCCCGCACCCTGGCCGCGGCTTCGGACTTGATCACGGCGCCGACGCTGGTCAAGGTCGCGGACAGCGGGATGTACCAGAACCAGCCGTCGCCGAACGCCGCGCACAGGATGTTGCCCGAGTGGGGTTCGGGCAGCCGCCGGCCGCCGGTGAAGTAGCCGAACAGCGCGAGATTGCGGAAGTACGGCGAATACTCCCGCCTGCCGCCGACGTCGTTGTGCAGGCGGCTGCCGTTCCCGGAGGCGTCGACCACGAACCGCGCGGTGGCCAGCCGTTGGTGTCCCGTGTCGTCGACGTAGCGGACGCCGCTGACGCGGTCCCCGTCCCGCACCGTGCCGGTCACCCGACGGCCCTGGCGGACGTCGGCGCCGAGCCTGCGGGCGTTGTCGAGCAGGATGGTGTCGAACCGGGTGCGCTCGACCTGGTAGGCGTAGCAGGTCGGGCCCGCCATCCGGGGCGACGCCGCGAAGGCGAACAGCCACGGCTCGGGGTTCGTGCCCCACCGGAACAGGCCGCCGAACTTGCGGACGAACCCGGCCCGCTCGACGCGCTCGCGGACCCCGAGCAGCGCGCAGATCCCGTGCACGGTCGCGGGCAGCAGTGATTCACCGATCTGGTACCGGGGAAACGTTTCCTTGTCGAGCAGCAGCACCCGGTGGCCCTCCGCCGCGGTGAGGCCCGCCGCCGTCGAACCGCCCGGACCGCCGCCCACGACGATCACGTCGAAGTCGTTCGTCACAGCTCCGCTCCTTCCGCCCCGGTGGGCACGAGTTCGGCGAGCCGGGCCACCGTGCGGCGGCGCAGGACGTCGCGCAGGGAGCACGGCACTCCCTGAGCCCGCAGCCGTCCCGCGAGCGCGGCGGCGGACAGGCTGTGCCCGCCGAGCGCGAAGAAGTCGCTGTGCGCGTGCACGTCGAGGATTCCCAGGACGTCTCGGAACGGCGCCGCGACCAGTTCCTCGGTGGCGGTCAGCGTGGGACGCGGCGTTCTGGCGAGCGACGTCAACGCGGAACGATCGATCTTGCCGTGGGGCCCGAGCGGGAGCGCGTCGAGTGCGACGACGGCCGAAGGCACCAGATGATCCGGCAGTACCTGGCGAAGCCGCGTCCGCACGTCCTCACCGGTGCCGCGGTCGAGCACCACGTAGGCGACCAGCCGCTGCGTCGGCCCCTCACCCTCGGCACGGACCACGGCCTGGCGTACTCCTGGCAACGCCAACGTGGCGTGTTCGACTTCGCCCGGTTCGACGCGATACCCGCGGATCTTGACCTGATCGTCCAGCCGTCCGAGCCACTCCAGCCGTCCGTCCGGCAGACACCGGCACAGGTCGCCGGTCCGGTACGCCCGATGC
Source organism: Amycolatopsis sp. NPDC058986 (assembly GCF_042741125.1). NCBI lineage: Bacteria > Bacillati > Actinomycetota > Actinomycetes > Pseudonocardiales > Pseudonocardiaceae > Amycolatopsis > Amycolatopsis sp. NPDC058986. Next base: position 82,635 of record NZ_JBHYJW010000014.1, read on the forward strand.
GGCGCGGTGCCGAACCGATCGGTGGTCAGCTCGGGACGGCCGAAGTACTCCAGCGCGAGACAGGCTCCGGTGACCACCAGTTCACCGGCCGCGCCCACCGGTACCGGCCGCAGTGCCGCGTCGACGACGCGGACGCCGGTGTTGCCGATGGGACGGCCGATCGCGGGCGTGTCCCGGCCGGCCAGCGGGCAGGTCGTGGTGAACACGGTGCATTCCGTGGGCCCGTAGAGGTTGACTGCGGTGAGCCCCGGTGCCGTGCGCAGCCGTGACCACAGCTCCCGGCCGATCGCGTCGCCGCCCATCAGCAGCAGCTCCGGACGTTCGTCGCCGGTGAGCAGTCCCGTGTCCAGCATCGCGGCCATGTGCGGCGGGACCGCTTCGACGACCGACAGCCGATGGTCGCGGATGAACCGGACGTACCACTCGGGATCGGCGCGGACCTCGTCGGGCACCAGGTGCAGCTCGTGCCCGCCCGCCAGCCACAGCAAGGGATCCCACGAGGCGTCGAACGCCAGCGGCAGACCGTGCGCGACTCGTTGCGCTTTGCCGCCGGGCGGGAAGAACCGGGCCGCGAGTTCCCCGTAGAGGTTGACCAGGCTCCGATGTCCCACGACAACGCCTTTGGGGACACCCGTCGAGCCGGACGTGTAGAGGATGTACGCGGGGCCGTCGGGCGAAGCGCCGGAGATCCGGCTCTCGTCGTAGTGGGAGATTCGGGCCTGCCAGCCGTCCGGCGGTAGCACGATGTCGGCTCGGTGCCCCAGCCGCTGGACGTCGGTCAGGAACACCGAAGGACGGGCCTCGGCGAGAATGGTGGCCACCCGTTCCCCTGGCCAGGTGGGATCGACCGGGAGATACACGGCCCCCGCCTTCGCGACCGCGAGCGGGGCCAGCACGGCAGGGGCGGACCGTGACAGCGCGCAGGCGACCACCGATCCCGGCAGTGCACCGGACTCCCGCAGCAGCCGGGCGAGGCGGGCGCTCCAGCGGTCGAGTTCGGCGAACGTCCACGCGGCACCGTCGGCGACCAGTGCGATCCGGCGCGGGGACAGCGCGGCGCGGTGTTCGACCAGCGCGGCCCAGCTCGTCCGGGGCAGCCGCCGCGTCACACCATCCATAATGGACAATCGAGGTTCAGGCATCGCTGTTCTCCTGCTCGGTGACGGCCTGTTCGATCCGGTGCATCCAGCGCCAGAACTCCGCTTCCCGCCCGGCGTCGAGCAGGCCGAGGTGACCGCCCGGCACGACGGCGGAGAAGAACCGCCCTGTCGTCCACCGCCGCCAGGCGCCGGTCGCGTCGTCGACGGTGCCGAACGCGTGATCGTCGCTGCCGCACAGCGCGGCGACCGGGCACGGCAGCGCGACCTCGGCGGGCCCGTGATACGCACCCATCAGCCGCAGGTCGCCGCGAAGCAGGTCCAGGGCGTACTCCCAGGCTTCGGGATGCTCTCGATAGCCGATCACCGGCGTCAGGCCGTTGCGGTCGAGCAGCCGTCCGAGCGCGACCGCGTCGGTCCGCGCGAAGCCGCCGGGCACCCGCCGCTGCGGTGCGCACGCCCCCACGACGACGACCGCGGCGGGCGCCACGCCGTGCCATGCCTGGATGCGCTGAGCCGCCTCGAACGCGACGAAGGCGCCCATGCTGAACCCGGCCAGCACCGTCCGCGGCACCGAGCGCGGGCCGAACTCGCCGAGGATCTCCCGCGCGATTTGCTCCGCCAGCTCTTCCAATGTGCCGGGCAGCGGGTCGAGAAGCCGGTCGCCCCGCCCCGGGTACTCCACACCCCAGGCGCCGGACGTCGCGTGCCCGATGCCCCGCATCGTGCCGAGCGTGCCCCCGGCGGGCGGGAAGCACAGGTATCGGTGGCCACGGGCCGGCTCGGGGTCTCCAGGAGACAAACCCGAGATCGCGGACGTCATCATGCGAATCCTCCGAAACGCCGTCGGCGGGCGCGTCGTAACCCGGAAGGGGGAGACCACGACCGTGTGCGGAATTGACCGCGCAGCCGCCTGCCGTAACCACGAAATGGGATCACCAGTGGTTCTTGTCCACGGTGAGTCGGCCGTGCGGAACCGCTGACTCTTTCCCGAATTATGTGAGCGCTCTGCGCTTGTGTCGCGTCGTCACCGAGGTCCGCGGTCGTTCACGAGCGACCGGCGGAACCGGCGACCTGCGCCTACGGGACCGACCTCCTCGACTGGCCTGCCCCTCCCGCTCCTTCACCGCGCGACGGTCACACCGGCCGCCGGACGAGTGCGGGCCCTCGTCCTCCTCTTCGTACTGCCCAACGCAAGCACTAGTCCGAAAGATACGACCTCCTTGGGCCATCCGGGGTAACGTTTTGATCGCAGAATTCGGCATCGTGAAACGCGTCCCCCGCGCGGGGGATCTTATTGTCCACAGTGGACTTTTCGTGCGGGAGTAAATGTGAATGGCTTGTCTCGCGGGAGACGCGAAGGAATTTCGTGAATTGTCGGAGATGTGTTTGTCCGGACACGCCTGGTGTGCAATTCGCCTTTGCGTATTTCCATTCAGCGCCTCCGGGCCGTCGGCCGGTGACGGCCCGGGGGCCGAGGGTGTCCGGCCCGTGAGGGCCTCCTTGCCTTCCCTGAGCGCCGGTAAGGAGGCCTTCACGGACCTCGCAGCCGTCCGAACTCCGCGTAGCACCGGACGTCGTTCCGGCGACTTGCGGACATGAACCGGATGAACGGCAGGGTGGCGCGATGGTGGCACGGTCGTGAAGGGACGTGGTGGTGGTCGATAGTCGTGATCGTCCTCCCCGTCGCGGCGGTGGCCGCCGCGGCCGTGACGGCGCTGCTGGCTTTCGTCGGCGACGACGGCCAGCCTGGTGAGCAGGCGCGTAACCGGATCGAGCTGATCAGGACCGGGCTCACTGTCGGTGCGGGAGCCGCCGGTGTGGTCGCGCTGGTACTGAACGGGCGGCGTCAGTGGTCCACGGAGCACGACGCGCGTGAACGGCGTCTGACGGAGTTGTACGTGAAGGCGGTGGAACAGCTTGGCTCCGGCGAGGCCGCGGTCCGGCACGGTGGGCTCCACGCCCTCGAACGTGTCGCCAAGGACAACCCCGCGCACCGGCAAACCGTCGTCAACGTGCTCTGCGCCTACCTGCGTGCACCCTACGCGCTTCCCGGCGGGGAGCGCTCGCGACCGCGGCGCGGGATCCGCCGTCCCCTCGCCCCGTCGTCACCACGCCAGGCCGCGCCGCCACGATCCGTCCTGCGGGACGACGTCCAGCAGGAACGCGAGGTCCGGCTGACCGCGCAACGCATCCTGACCGCGCACCTCCGGCCCACCGACGATCACGGTCATCCGCTGAGCGCCTTCTGGGCGGATGTCGACCTCAATCTCACCGGCGCCACTCTCATCGACTTCGACCTCGCCGGCAGCCGGCTCGGAACGGCAATTTTCACCGGCGCCGAGTTCGTCGGAGGCGCAGGCTTCGACGGGGTGACCTTCACCGGGGACGCGCGGTTCGACGCCGCCGTCTTTCCCGTGAACACCGGGTTCGGGGGAGCGACTTTCGCCGGATACGCGGGCTTCGCCGGAGCGTCTTTCGCCGGGGACGCACGGTTCGGCGGGGCGAGGTTCTCCGGGAACACCGCGTTCGACGGTGCTTCGTTCGCCGGAGACGTCCGCTTCGGTAGAGCCACTTTCGCCGGGCATGCCGCGTTCGACGGGGCTTCCTTCGCCGGATACGCCGGATTCGTCAGAACGCGATTCGTCGCGTACACGGGGTTCGGCACCACGAGCTTCGCTGGGCACGCCGTATTCGACAACGCCACCTTTGCCGGATATACGGTGTTCGATGGGGCCACCTTCGCCGGTGACGCGGGTTTCGGCGGAGCGACGTTCGCCGGAGACGCCCTGTTCGACACGGCTGGCTTCGCTGGAGACGCCCGGTTCGGCAGGGCGAGCTTCGCCGGGAACGTGCGATTCGCCGACGCGACATTCGGTGGGGCCGCTGACTTCACCGACACGAAGTTCCGGCGAGGTGTGCCGGAACCGGCGAAGGCACTCGCGCCACCGGAAACCGGGGGCGTGCGCGGTACCGGCCCGGATGGTCGCCCCGGAAGCAGCCGATGAGAGGCCGGCCGCTTCAGTCCACAGTGGACAAATGGGCCGTCGGCCGGTCACCCGCGAGGCTTGGTGAGGAACACCGCGCCCGCGATGTGGCCGGGCGCGGGGTGGTCCATGTCGGCCGGCCGGTAACCGGCGCGCTGGTAGAGCTCGAGGTTGCGGATGCTGCGGTGTCCGGTGAAGAGCGTGAACCGCCGCGCGTCGGCGGGCGCCTGGTTCTCGACGTAGGACAACAGCCAGCGGCCGAGGCCGCGCCCGGCCAGATCGGGCGCCACCATGAGCCTGCCGAGTTCCCACGTCCGGCCGTCGAGCCGGGCGCGTGCCGCGGCGATCATCCGAGGGCCTTGCCGCACACGCCACGTCGACCACGTCCTGGTCCAATCGCGGACGTCGTCGAGGGTTTCGTGCAGTGCCGGGATGGCGAGGGTGTCGTTCGCGATGGCTTCCTGCACCCAGCAACAGCGTTGCAGGACCAGCAGTTCGGGGCATTCGCCGGGCAGGAGCGGAGCGATGTCGGCACCCGGGACGGCGGAGAGTTCGTCGAGACGCACGGCCCCGTGTCTAATGCCGGCCGGTCGCCCGGGGCAACCGGCTTTCGGCGGACGACGTCAGTCGCGGCGTCCTCCGGTGATCAGCCGGTAGCCGACGAGGATGATCAGCGCGCCCAGGATGGCCAGGCCCCAGGTCCGCAGGTCGAAGAAGGTCCCCAGCTGGACGTGGAACAGCGTCTTGCCGACCCAGCCGCCCACGAAGGCGCCGGCGACGCCGAGCAGGATCGTGATGATGCAGCCGCCGGGGTCCTTGCCCGGCATGAGGGCCTTCGCGATGATCCCCGCGACAAGACCCAGCACGATCCAGCTGATGATGCCCATGGGCTGTCCTCTCGTCCACGCCACGGCGTGTCAGTGGTTTCGGCGAAACAATTCGGCGCTACCGCGCGCCTCCGACAGCCTAGGGGCAAGCAGCCGTCGCCGTACCGCGGACGAGTGCGATCACGCGACGGGCTCGGGTTCCCGGTGCTCACTCGATTCGCGGAGCACGGGGGCCTTGGCGGGGGTCCGGCCGAGAAAGCCATAGGCGGCACCGACGAGCAGTCCTCCGCCGACGAGGTTGCCGAGCCCGACCCAGAGCAGATTGTGTTCGAAGGCGCCGAAGGTGACGCCGGGGACGTCGCCGAACAGGCCGAGCGAGAAGAGGGTCATGTTCGCCACCACGTGCTCGAAGCCGGAGCCGATGAAGGCGAGCAGGCACCAGAAGACCAAGGCCAGCTTGGCGCCGTCGGACCTGGTCCTGGCCGCCATCCACACCGCCAGGCAGACCAGGAAGTTGCACAGGACACCGCGGAAGAAGAGCATCCCGCTCGTCTCGGCGATCTTGGTCTTCAGCGTCGCGGCCAGCAGCGCGGCGGCCGGAGCGGTGTGCCCCGGGGTGCCGCCCGCCTGGAGCACCCCGCTTTCGTGCACCAGCCACGCGAACACCACCGAACCGGCGAGGTTGCCCACGAAGGAACCGAGGATGACGGCGATCGCGGCGCCGACACCGCCGCGCCGGGCGATCGCGCCCTGCACCATCGTCATCATGTTGCCGGTGGACAGTTCCGCGCCTGCGAACAGCACCGCGGTCAGCGCGATCCCGAACACCAGGCCCTGCACCAGCTTGGTCCACGGTGACCCGGCCGCGTTGAGCGGGCCGGTGACCGCGAGCAGCAGGACCACCGCGATCCCGATGTAGGCACCGGCCAGCGCCGAACTCAGCAGATAGCGGCCGGGACGCCGGAACTCGAGGAACTTGGATTCGGCGGTCCTGGCCTGCTCGGCCAGGGCGTCGGGAAGTGGCAAGGGCACGGCTGGTCCTCCGGAACTCGTCGGCTACGGCGATCGGATGATCACCGGGCCAGTGCAGCCGATGACCGCGCCGGCGTCGTGACCTCGGAGTCACAGTGCGATCACCAAGAGCGCACCTCGTGCCCGCCCCGGCGTGAGGGCGGTCAAATCCGGCTTTCCCGGCATTGTCGTGGCGGTGGGTTACACTGCCCGGCACCTGCGGGGGTAGTGCCAAAGGTGGATCACATGGGCAAGGGAGCGCACGAGCCGTCGGCGACGTTGCTGAGGTCGTTGAGCCGGTCCTCGCTGGGCAGAGCGCCGTCGCTCGCCGACACCCTGGTGGACATGGTGTGGGAGGACGTCTACGCGCCCCGCGGCCCGGTGCGGAAGGACGACCTGTGGCGGTCGTGCGACGCGAACATCAGCAGCATGCTCAGGGCGGTCAGTGGTTCCGGCCCGGCCGGGTCGGCGTTGCTGGAGACGGCGCGGGCGACCGGGGCGCGGCGGGCGGGGCAGCACTGCCCGTTCGCATGGGTGCGGCACGCGTGGCGCGTCGGCGGCCAGGTCATCTGGGAGGACTTCGCCGCGCAGGCGGGCACCGGCGACGTCGACGAGATGCGCCGCCTGGTCGAGTCGGCGACGACGGTGTGGCGGGTGGTGGACGAGTTCACCGCCGAGATGGCCGAGGCCTACCGCGCGGTGGAGCAGGAGATGTACGCGCCGCCGGACCGGCGGACGCTGGAACTGTTCGACGCCTTGCTCGACGGCACGATCACCGAGCCCACCGCCGAGATGACCCGGCTGCTCGGGCTGCCCCCGGACGGCGGATTCGTGGTGGTGGTGACCGAGGTGCTGGGCCAGGCCGCGTTGCACGGAGCCCTGCGGTCGGCGCGGGCGGCCGGTTCGCACGTGGTGTGGCGCCGCAGGCCGGGAGCGTCGGTCGGGATCGTGACGACGGCGGGCGGTGAAGCGCGGGAGCTGGCCACGGTGCTCGCGCCGTCGTTGTCCGGGCGGACGGGACTTTCGCCGGTGCTCGGCACGCTCACCGAGGTGGCGGAGGGCAGGCGGCTGGCGGAGCTGGCGATGGCCACGATTCCGCCTGGCACCACGGGAATCGTCGCGCTGGACGACTGCCTGCCGGACGCGCTGGTGCTCGGCTCGCCGCGGCTCGCGCGGCGGCTGATCGACGTCACGTTCGGGCCGTTGCTGGAGCTGCCCGGCGCCGAACGCGGGGAACTGCTGGACACCGCGACGGCGTGGGTGCGCTCGGCCGGGTCCGCGGTCCAGGCGGCCCGCACGCTGTACTGCCATCGCAACACCGTGCTGAACCGCCTGAACCGTATCCGGGCGCTGACCGGGGTGGACCTCACCGACACCGCGAGCTGGTCGCAGGTCACGCTGGCGCTCTCGGCGCTGCGGTACCGGGAGGGCAGGGCTCAGGCGCCGGGGAGCACGCCCGAGGGGTAGAACCGTTCGCGCAGGGCCTTTTTCGAGAACTTGCCGGTGCTGGTCTTGGGCACCTCGTCGATGAAGTGCACCTCGTCGGGCAGCCACCATTTCGCGACGCGGCCGGTCAGGTGGGCGACGATGTCCTCGGTGCCGAGGCGGGCGCCCTCGGCGAGCACGACACAGGCGGCCGGGCGTTCGGACCAGCGTTCGTCCGGTTTGGCGATCACCGCGGCCTCGACGACGTCCGGATGGGCCATGATCTCGTTCTCCAGCTCGACGGAGGAGATCCATTCGCCGCCGGACTTGACGAGATCCTTGGTCCGGTCGACCAGCCGCACGAATCCCTTGGCGTCGATGGTCGCCACGTCCCCGGTGCGCAGCCAGCCGTCGCCGGTGAACGAGTTCGCGTCACTCCCGCCGCCGAAGTAGGCGGCGGCGATCCACGGCCCCGACGCCTGCAACTCCCCGAAAGCCGTGCCGTCCCATGGCAGTTCGGCGCCGGACTCCGGATCGACGATGCGCAGGTCGACCAGCGGCACGGCCTGGCCCTGGCTCGCGCGGACGCCGGCGAGCGCGGCCGCGCCGAGGCCGTCGTGGTGGCTGCGCGGGGAGGCGACGGTGGCCAGCGGGCTGGTCTCCGTCATGCCCCAGGCCTGCGTGATCGGCAGGCCCGCGCCGGTCCGCCACGCCTCGGACAGCGACTTCGGCACCGCCGAACCGCCGCCGAGGACCATGCGGAGACTGGACAGGTCGTAGTCGCCCAGCAACGGGACCGCGCCCAGCCAGATCGTGGGCACCCCGGCGGTGACGGTCACCCGATGCCGCTGGATGAGGCCGAGCAACGCGCCGGGCCGCATGGCGGGACCGGGGAACACGAGGTCGGCGCCGCAGAGCACGGCCGCGTACGGCAGGCCCCACGCGTTGACATGGAACATCGGCACAACCGGCAGGAGCCGGTCTCGTTCGCCGAGCCCGAGCGTGTCGGCGGTGAGGCTGATCAGCGAATGCAGCACGGTCGAGCGGTGCGAATACAGGACGCCCTTCGGGTTTCCGGTGGTGCCGGAGGTGTAGCAGAGCGCCGCCGCGGTGTCCTCGTCCTCGACGGTGAACCGGCCGTCGAACGGTTCCGCCGCGGCGAGCAGTTGTTCGTAGTCGAGCACGCGCGGGTCGTCCGGGATCTCGGTGTCGGCGCCGTCGTCGATCACCACCCAGTGCCGGACACCCGGCAGCCGATCGGCCAGCGGCCAGATGAGCGGCAGCAGCGAGCGCTCGACGAACACGATCTCGTCGCCCGCGTGCTCGACGATGTACTGGAGCTGCTCGGCGAAAAGCCGGATGTTGAGCGTGTGCAGGACCCGCCCGGTGCACGGAACCGCGAAGTACAACTCGAGGTGACGCTGGGTGTTCCAGGCGAAGCTGCCCACGCGTGCCTCGGCGGAGACACCGAGTGTGTCGAGCACGGTCGCCAGCCGGCGGACGCGTTCCGCCCACTGGGCGTAAGTCACCCGTGACTCACCGTCCACAGTGGCCGTCAGGATCGACTTGTGGCCGAAGATCCGCTCGGCGCGGTGGAACACGTGCGGCAGCGTCAGCGGCCGGTCCTGCATCAACCCGTGCATCGATTCTCCTTGTCGGGGCCCAGAGTTCTCCCTTTCTGGCATGGCCCCGATCGGCCGGGCAAACCTCTTCGACACAGTGCACAGGCGGGCACGCGGAACAATGGGCATTCGGTCCATAGGCCATTCGGAGTAGTCTGTGTCACACTCTCGTTCTCGACAGAGGCGCATCGCCGCGCGGCTTTCGGCTCGGCGCGTGCGTGCGAACGTTCGGATCGGCCGGGAGGACAGTCGATGGCAGGGCAGCACCGGACCACCCCAGACGAGCCGCGGGCCATGCGGCGGCGGCGTTTCCTCGGTTACCTCCTCGCCGCGCCCACGCTGGCGGTGGCCGCGCGGATCGGCACCGACACCCTCAGTCCCGCGACGGCGGGCGCGGCGATCCCCTCGCCGCCCGAACCCGCCGACCTGCTCGATCTCGGCGACGCGCTCACCATGGCCGCCGCGCCGACCTCGGGCCTCATCGCGATCCAGGTGAACAAGGACGGCACGGCGTCGTTCGCGGTGCCGCGGGCCGAGGTGGGCCAGGGCATCACCACCACGGTCGCGATGCTCATCGCCGAGGAAATGGACCTGCCGCTGGACAAGGTCGTCATCGGCCTCGCCGACGCCCGGCCGGAACTGCTGTTCAACCAGCTCACCGGCGGGTCGAACTCGGTGCGCTCGATCTACGGGCCGGTCCGCACCGCGGCGGCGATCGCGCGGTCCCGGCTGCTGTCCACCGCGGCGGCGAAGTGGAACGTCCCGGTGTCCTCTTTGACCGTCCACAATGGTGTGATCAGTTCGGCGAGCGGATTGCAGGCGACGTACGGGTCACTGGCCGAGGCCGCCGCGAGCAGCAGGACCGAACAGGTCACCGCGCAGCCCAAGACGAAGACGGCGTTCAAGCTCGTCGGTACCCCGCAGACCCGCATCGACGCTCGTGACGCGGTCACCGGCCGCAAGCGGTTCACCATGGACCTCCAGGTTCCCGGCGCGAAGCCGACCATGGTGTGCCGCCCGCCGACGATCAACGGAACCGTGAAATCGGTGGGGAATCTCGCCGCGGTCAAGGCGATGCCGGGCATCACCGACGTCGCGATCGTGTCGACCGGGGTCGCCGTGCGGGGCGAGACCTTCGGCCAGTGCATCGACGCCGTCCGCGCGCTGCAGGTGAACTGGGGCCCTGGCACCGTCGACGGCGAGTCCGACCAGACGGTGCTGGCGAAGCTCAAGGCGGCGACGCTGCCGATGGCCGTTCCGCCGGTGCTGACCAGCTCCCTCGACGCGGAGTTCGTCTTCGCCTTCGCCAGCAACAGCGCGCTGGAGACCAACTGCGCCATCGCCGACGTCCGGCCGGGCAGTGCCGAGATCTGGGCCGGGCTGAAGTCGCCGATCACCACCCAGGAACAGCTCGCGGTGAACCTCGGCCTCCCGGTGAGCGCGGTGAAGGTGCACGTCGTCACCGGCGGCGGCTCGTTCGGCCGCAAACTGTTCGGCGACGCCGCGCTGGAAGCCGCGGAGATCTCCCGCAAGATCGGCAAACCGGTCAAGCTCATGTGGCATCGCACCGACGACTCCCGGCACGGCCGCACCCACCCGATGTCGATCTCCCGTGTCCGGGTCAACTACGCACTCGGCAACGTGGTCAGCTACGAACAGCGCCACACCAGCGCCACCACCGACTTCGGTCACGGCCTCGGGGAGATCCTCACCTCGGTCGCGGCGAAACTCCCGGTCGGTGATCTCGGCTTCTCGGAAACCGTTTTCTCGTTGTCCCAGTCGGTTCCCTACGACTTCGGTGTCACCACGCAGCTGCTCAACGAGGTCCCGCTGAAGTTCCACACCGGCAGCATGCGCAACGTGTACTCCCCGAACGTCGTCTGCGCGCGGGAACTCGTCGTGGACCAGCTGGCCGCGAAGATGGGCAAGGACCCGCTCGCGTTTCGCCGGTCGTTCATGAAGAACGATCGCTACCGCGCGGTGCTCGACGCGGTCGCGAAGGCGGGGAACTGGGGGAAGGCGATGCCCGCCGGGACCGCGCAGGGCATCGGGTTCCACTCCGAGTACAAGAGCTGCAGCGCCGTCCTCGTCGAGATCGACTGCCGCCCCGAGACCGTGAACCGCAAGATCCCCAACGGCGTCGCGGGGCCGCGGGTCACCAAGGCGATCATGGCCGTGGACGTCGGGCTCCCGATCAACCCGCGCGGTCTCGAAGCCCAGATGATCGGCTGCGTCAACGACGGCATCGCGCTGGCACTGACCTCCAGCCTGCACATCGACAAGGGACTTCCGCTGGAAGGCAGCTGGGACAACTACTTCTACACCCGGCAGTGGAACACCCCGCCCGAGATGAAGATCATCGTGATGCCCGCGAACGGCGAACCCGGCGGTGCCGGGGAACTGGGCGTGGCAAGCTCGCTCGCCGCGGTCGCCTGCGCCTACGGCCGTGCCACCGGGAAGACGCCCACCCGGTTCCCGATCAACCACGACACCCTGGGTTTCGAGCCCAAACCCCGGATTCCCCCGATTCCGCAGTCGCCCGTCGACGGCCTCGACCACACCTACTGACCACGGAGTTCCGCGTGCCTCAACACACCTTCATCGTCAACGGCAGGAAAGTGACCGTCGACGCCGCCGACGACGTCCGGCTGCTCTGGGTGCTGCGCGATCTGCTCGGCATCACCGGTCCCAAGTACGGCTGCGGGATCAACGTCTGCAAGGCCTGCACCAGCCACATCAACGGCAAGGCGTTCAATCCCTGCTCCGTGCCGGTCTCGGCGATCAAGCCGGAGGACGAGATCACCACCGTCGAAGGCCTCGCCGACCCCGCCACCGGCGAACTGCACCCCATGCAGGAAGCCTGGCTCGAGCACGACGTCGCGCAGTGCGGCTACTGCCAGCCCGGCCAGATCATGGCGGCGATCGCCAAGGTCAAGAAGGCCCGCGCCGAAGGCCGCGAAATCGGCGACGCCGATTTCGACGAAATCCGCAACATCTGCCGATGCGGTACCTACTCGCGTATTCGTGAAGCGATCAAAACCGGCGCCGGAAAGATGTGACCACACCTCCCGGCGCTCACCTGGCGCGGCTGCGACGGCATCCTCGCCAGGTGAGCGTCGAGAGGTCGATGTCGTGGTGTCGAAGGAAGAACGCGTCGGCACCGAACAGTTGCCGATGCGCTGAGGGTGTTGCGCTTCGTGTCGACCGCTTATCACCCGAACGGCCGTAGCTCTCCCGAATGTGACGACAAAGCCCGTCGCCGTCTGTCTTCCTTGCCTGGTGACAAAGTGTGATGGCCGCCCGGCGGTGACCGGTGCGAGTGACACCTCGTCACCGCGCGCACGGGTAATCGATCATCGCTCTCCCCCTTCCTCTGCCGAGCTGTACCCCGAGACGGCCGATCGCAGTACGGTGTGCTCCGCGCCGGGCGGTCCGCTGCGTCCACTTCCTTCGGGCTGCCTGGCGCGCCGAAAGTCGTTGGGGCGAGGGGAGAGGGGGCCGCACGGCCATGACGCAGCCCGCTGTGCCGGATGGCGTGGCACGACTGGATGCCGAGTTCCAAGGGTGGCTCGCCCACGAGCAACTCCGGATCAGGGACCAGCAAGGAACAGGAGACGTGGGCAAGGGCTTCAGCCTGGACCGTGGTGAAGCCGAGCGAATGCTCGAACAGGCCCGCGCGCTGAAAGGCAGGGTCAAGGACGCCGAGGCGGATGCGAACGCGCTGGCGCAGATACACCCTCCGGCCCGGGACCCGGCCAGCATCGCGTACCACGGTGATCTGACACGCCGGGCCGACGGACAGCCCGCGGCATTCTCCTTCGGTGCGGGGCACCTTCGGGTCCAGCACGCTTACCTCAAGGAACTGGTCTTCAGGCTGGAAACGGCATTGGGCAGGACGCACGAATCCGATGAGAACGCCGCAGAAGGAATCGCGAAAGCCGGGACCGCTGCCGGAGGAGATCTCGTATGAGAATTCGCATCACCGCTTCGGTGTTCGGTGTGGGAGCTGTTTTCCTGCTCGCGGGTTGCTCCGGCGGGGAGACCGGATCGGCGGCGCCACCGAAGTCCTCGGTTGATCCGGCCGGCTCTTCGAGCGGCCGGGCGAATGGACAGGCGTTGCCTTATGCCGGGGCGCCCAAGGTGGCGGAACCGCTTTCCTCGTCGGTGCTCTCGAGCGGCCCATGCGCCGCGTTGACGCCACAGCAAGTCAAAACGGCACTCGGGGTGGATGCTCAAGGACGGTCCGACACCCTGCCGGGTATCGGGCCCAAGTGTATCTGGGACAACCTCGAAAGAGGCGCCAAGGTAACCGTTTACTACGTCACGGAAACCGGTCGCGGCCTGAGCGGCCTGTATGAGAACACGAAACCGCAGGCTGCTGTCTGGAAGCCCTTGCCGGGTATCCAGGGCTTCCCCGCTGTGGCCTATGTCGCGTCGACCGGCGGTGATCCCCGGGAGTTCTGCGCGGTCAGTGTCGGGATAGCCGACAATCTCACGGTGGAAACCGCGGTGAGCCTCGGGGAGAGCAAGATCGGTAAGGCGGATCCGTGTGCTATCGCCCCCAAGGAAGCGGACGCGGTCGTCACCACCTTGCGCGCGAAGGCTGGTGCCTGATCGTGGGAATCTTCGACGGGGTGGCGCATCTCGGGGAATCCGTGCTCGGCAAGGTGAAGGAAGGCGGCAAGACGCTCGCTCATCTCGCCGGGGGCGCCGCGGGGTGGGTGGACGATCTGTTCAAGGGAAACCTCGGTACCCAGGCCGTGCCCGCCCCGGAAGTCATCGGCCAGGTCATCAACGGCGATTCCGGCGACTGGTTCCGCGGTGTCGGCCTTGCCGAAACACTTTCCGTGGCGCAACGGGATTTCACGAGCCAGACGTCGCAGATTCTGAGCGGACTCGAGTCGTCATGGACCGGATCGGCGTCGGACGCGGCGCTGGCGAGGATCCGCAGATTCCGCGACGTAGCGATCGACGCGGACGTGACCTTCAAAGGCAACAGCAGGAGTCTCGCCACGGTCGGGCACGGGTTCACCCGCGCGCAGACCAGTATGGAACCGCTCCCGAACCGGCCGGACAAGAGCTTCTTCGACGTCGTATCGCCGTGGAAAACCGACACGGAGAAGGCGATCGACAATTACAACAAAACCGTCGACCGGAACATGGCGATCTATCGGGAGTACACCGAGCAGACCCGGGCAGGCAGCGCCCAGCTCAGTATCGACTACGGCCAGCTCGGGGCGTACGACGGCGGCGCGATCACCGCGGCCGGCTCGGGCGGTGGTGGCCGCAAGGACCCTGATCAGGGGAACCACCACATTGTTCCGCCACGACAGCAGAACCCGTGGCAGCAGGCGGGTGAAAGGACGACGGCCCGGTCCTCGGCGCCGGTGCCGGGCAGCACGAGCGAGCACGGACGTCGTCCTGGTGCGCAGAGTCCTGGTGAGCAGGGTATCGACCGCCGGCAGGCCGCGGTCCCGCACGGCCGTGACGACACGACGACCGCGGGATTCGTCCCCGCGAGTTCCCGGTTCGGACTCCCCGGAAATGATTCCTCCTCCGTTGTTTCCGGCGGTGGTGGGGCCTCCGGCGTCGGCGGCTCCAGCGGGAGTGGTTTTCCCGGTGCTGCCGGCGGGAACGGACGGGACGCCCCGTCCGGTGGCAGTTCCGGCCGCCCCGGTTTCGGGACCGGTACCGGGAAACAGACCGGCAGTGCGCTTCGCGGTGCGACGACGGCGCAAGGCGGCGGTGCCGGAAACGCGGGGACCGCGCCGTCGGGCGGTCCGGCGGGGATCGCTCCCGGCGGTGGTGGCCGGAACGGCAGGGGCGAGGATCGGGAACGCGACCGCAGGTTCGTGCTGGACGATCCCCTCTTCGCCGGGAGCGAACGGCCGGACGAGGTGGATCCCACGACGGGACTTCCGCCCGTACCGCCGACAATCGGCGCCTGAGCGGGCGCGAAGGGGAGTCGCGTGGAGGTGATCGACAGACCGGTCGTGCTGCCGAAGGTGGCGTTCCTGACCGCCTGGGAAATGATCGATCTGGGTGATCCGCATCCGGTGATCGGTACCAACCTCCGGTACGTGATGACCGACGACTTCGCGCGGCGGTTGCACGCGCGCACCATGGAGCTGCTCGGCGACCACGGTCTGGCGCGCCACAACCGGCTCAACGGCCTGTGGCGCTCGACGTTGCGGGTCATCAACGGCGCCGAAGGCGAGTACTACGGCTGGAGTGCCTTTCAGGATGGCACGTCCTGCGCGGTGCTGGTCGCGCATCGCGGCGGGGTGGCGGTGCGCGTCGTGGTGAACGACAGCATCGTCGTCATCGAACCGGTCGCCCCGAAATGGTTCGCCACGACATTGCTGGACACGCTTCCCGAGGTTCCCGCCGCGCCTGTGCGCACCGTCAGCGTGCCGAGAGGATTTTTCGACGATCCGCACCCTGTATCGGCGAGCCCGCTGGCCGAGCCACCGGACACCGGCGACGTCGACTACGTGAAGCAGGTGATGGCCGAGCCGCGGGACGCGGTTCACCAGCTCTACACCGCGCGGCGCGCCGAAGACGGAAGCAGGCTCAGCAGCTGCCCGATCACCGCGGTCGACCTCACCGGCAGGGGCCGGGTCCTGTCCTTCGAAACCGGCGACGAGCACGTCGTGCTCAAGGCGGCGACCCCACGCGACTTCGTTCTCACCCTCAACACGACCCACGAGAGCCTGTAACCGCGGTGCGTGCCCGATTGTCTCGCGCGCGCGACGATTTTCCTTCAGGAGAGCGTAATTCGATGGTTGGGCATTGACATCGTCCCGGCGGCGGGGGTGAACGGCCGACGGCGCGGTGGCTGGTTCCGGTCTTTCTCGATGTGGTGGTGGTTTTCGCGGGTGCGTGGTCTGGCGGGCACGCCATCCGAGTGGTATTGGTTCTTCGGGCCGTGAGGTGGGCGGCGGGGCGGCAGACTGCGAGGGTGTGGCCGAGGGGGAGATGATGGGGCACGAGTCGGCGGCGAAGTGGGTGACACGGCCGGTCGGTGTGCGGGCCGGCCGGTGGGGATCCGGACCGGCTCGCCGGAGACCACGCGGTGCTTCGGGACACGCGTTCCCGCGAGTCCGTCAGCTGAGGAGTGGACACTTCTTTGTCATTTGACAATGATCCACAGTGCGGTGACGCCATAATCGAGGTTTCGGGCTTGCCGCCAGGGCGACGTGGGTGTCACGGAGGGGAGGGCAGGTGACACAGCTGACGCGCACCCTCTATCACACGATCGTCGTAGTCGACGTCGCGGGATTCACCGCGCCCGACCGGAGCTTGCCCGATCGGATCGCGGTGCGCCGGGGCATGTACGAGGTGCTGACGAAGGCGTTCGCGGAGAGTGACATCAATTTCGATTCCTGCGCACGCGAGGATCGTGGCGACGGCGCACTGATCCTGTTGCCGCCCGGCACATCCAAGAGTGTCGTCGCCGACCGGTTGCCGGAGCGGGTCGCGGTGGAACTCCGCCGGTACAACTCGACGCGTACCCCGCAGGCCCAGATCCGGCTCCGGGTGGGCCTGAACTCCGGCGACGTGCTGAACGACGGGAACGGCTGGGTCGGCGAGGCGGTCGACACCGTCTTTCGCATCCTGGACGCGCAACGGGCCAAGGAAGCGTTCGCCGAGTCGGGCCGGATGGTCGCGGTCATTTCGTCGGAGCGCTTTTTCGAGGAGGTCATAGCGCCCGATCCGGGCCTGCTGCCCGAGTCGTACACGCCGATACCGGTGTCGGTGAAGACATTCACCGGAACGGCCTACCTTCGGCTGCACGGTGAACTCGTCGCGGCGTCTCTCCAGCCTGCCGCACCAGAGGCGGTGGCCGCCGACCAGCCCACGGTCGTAGTGGACGGTCTCGTCCTGGACGTGGTCCCGCGCGCGGATCTGGTGAAATTGCGGCACTACCTCACTCAACTGGAGGTCCCCCAGCTGGCGGTCATGGTGAGCCGCTCGCTCGGCCCGGCCATTCCGGTTCCCTCACTCGAGGGTGTCACCGACGCCTGGAGCGCCTTTCAGCTGCTCATGGACTTCAACGCGGGCCCGGACGGTATCCCGCCTTCGGTTACTTTCCTGCGGCTGCTTGCCGAACAATTCGGCGGCGGGATCGGCGAGGCCATCACCGGCTGGGTGGGGGAGCAGGCGCACCGGCTGCGTCTCGGTCCCGCGCTGGCGCGGCAGTCCCAGCTCCGGCTCGCGGTTCCGGAGCGCGCGTATCTGCACCTGACGATCATGCTCGAGCCGGTCTCGGCGGATCCGGCCCGGTGCACCCTGGCCTTCTGGCGCCAGGACGACCCGGAGGTGTGGCCGCCGCCGCTCGGCGACATCCGCGAGATCGGGATCGACGAGGTCGAACTCCGGGTCGACGATGTGATCCTCGAGGCCGAGCGCGTCTGGTCCGGTCAGAGTGTCTCCGCGGCGGTGGAGTTCCTGTTACCACGGCAACTGATCAACTTACCGGTGTGGCGCTGGGCGAAGGAACACGCGACGGGGCAGCCGCAACTGCTGCGGTACGGTTACCGCCTCGGGATAAGGTCGCTGGAACGGATGCGGTCCAGTTATTGGCACCGTGCCTGGCGGGTGCGCTGGGAATCCATGTTCGACGATCCTTCGGCGGGCCGGCTGCACTATTCCGGTTGCGCGGAGTTCAAGGAGCACCCCATCGAAGCGGTGTTGAGCGACGATCGGTGGGTCGGTCTGGTGATGACGGAACCACCGTCGCCCCAACCGGAACCGGGTACTCCACCGGACGAGTTGACGTGTGCGCTCCGCAGCGGTCTGCCGGTGATCCTGTGGCATCCGGACGCCGGACCGGAGGAGTTGCGCGAGATACTCGACTGGGTGCTGGCCACGGAGCGTGGCTTTATCGAGCTACCGGAACGCCGGAAATTGGCTAGCTCACGGGCGACGGTACCGTTCAAGAATTCTCTGGCCCATGATTTGGTGGTAATGTGGGACGATCCTGAAAGGGTAATCGTTTTCGACCAACCGCTAATCCCGGCCGTTGATCCCGCCTCGACAGTAAGGGGATACCGCGGATGAGCGTGAACGACCAGGACACGGCGGCGCCGGACCGGCGGGGACCACTCCCCGACGCACCCGACTGGTGGATCTACCGTGGCACCGGGAGGCCGATCCACGACATCGACCTCGCCCAGATCCTGCCGCCTCCGCCGCCATGGCGCGCCTACCGCGGTGGCCCGCTGCCCGAACACGACATTCCGCCGCAGGACGACGGTGAGGCGGAACGGCGGCTCGGCACCGCGTTCACTCTTTCCGAGCAGGATATCGATCCCAATGAATTGAACATGGTCAACGCCGCGCTTTATTTGCGGCGCCCGCTTTTGGTGACCGGAAATCCTGGTACCGGAAAATCCAGCCTCGCTTATCGGATCGCCCGCGAACTCGGTCTGGGCAGGGTGCTCCGCTGGGCGATCACCAGTCACACCACACTGGGTTCGGGACTGTACAGCTATGACGCGATCGGCCGGGTCCAAGCCGCGGCGACCAGCCAGGCGCAGCGGGGTGGTGAGGCCGAGGAGCCGCCGATCGGCGATTTCGTGCGGCTCGGCCCGCTGGGCACGGCTTTCCTGCCGTCGCGGCTCCCGCGTGTGTTGCTGATCGACGAGCTGGACAAGTCCGAGGCGGATCTGCCCAATGATCTGCTCTCGATCTTCGAAGACGGTGAATTCCCGGTCGAGGAGCTGGCCCGGGTGCGTAACCGGCAGCCGGAAGTCACCGTGCACACCGCCGATCCGCAGCGTGCCGCTGTGGTCAGGGACGGCAGGGTCGCCTGCCGTGCCTTTCCGATCGTCGTCATGACCAGCAATGGCGAGCGGGAGTTCCCGCCCGCATTCCTCCGCCGGTGCCTTCAGCTGCGGATAGAGAATCCGGATCTCGAGCAACTCGCCGCGATCGTGGCGGGTCATCTGGCCGAGCAGGACGGCGATCATCACGACCGGCTCGTCCGCGAGTTCGCCGAGCGGAGCAAGGCAGAAGGGGGCCTGCCCACGGACCGGTTGCTCGACGCGGTTTACTTGGCGACCTCGGGTGCGTATCAACCGGACCACGAGGCGTGGCCGCGGCTGGTGGACGCGCTCTGGCAACGACTGACGGTGCGGTGAAATGGGCAGGCCAGCCGACGGTTCCGACCCGCGTTCCGTCCCGCCGACGGGACCGCGGGGCGCCGCCTCGCGCGGAACAGGCGCGAGGCTCGAGTTCGACGACCTGAGCTGGACCGAGGTCGCGGACGCCGTATGGCTGGCCGCTGCTATCACCCCCGGGGGAGGCACTCCGAGGGCCGCGCCGGTGGAAGAGCCGGAGCCGACGTTCGACAGTGGGGCGCCGATCCGTCAGGCACCGTCGGAACCCCGGGAGAACCCGCCCGCGCCGTCACTTTCGCCTCGGTCTCCTCTGGTCGCCGGTGTCCTGTCGCCGGGAGACGATCCGGGCATGGTCGTCGCCGCGGCCGAGACCGGCCCCGTCGAACAGCCCGAACCGACGGTGGACGGTGCTGCGAGCGGCGGAATCGCGTTGCCCGATTCGCTGGACTATTTTCGCGCTCTGAGAACGCTGAAACGCGCGACGGTCTCGCAACGAATCAACGATGTGGTCCTTGACGAGGAGGCCACTGCCGTCCGGGCCGCGGAGACAGGACTGTGGTGGCCTGTCACACGATCGAGAAAAGAGCGTTGGCTGGACCTGACGCTCGTGTTGGACAACGGCCCGTCGATGGCGTTGTGGCGGCCCCGGGTGTCCGCGTTCGCAGGCCTGCTCGGGCAGCTGGGAGCCTTTCGCAGCATTCAGCTCCGGTTGCTCGAAACCGGCAAGGACAACGGCCAGGCGACGCCCGTTCTCCGCGGTGGCACTCCCGGTGCGCCCGCCCGCGACCCGGATGAAATTCTCGACTCGTCCGGGCGACGTGTTGTGCTTCTGGTGACTGACGGTGTCGGCGACGCGTGGCAGAAGAACGTGGTGTACCCGATGCTCGCCCGCTGGGGACGGGTGATGCCGGTGAGCATCGTGCACCTGCTCCCGCAATGGCTGTGGGGCCGATGTGGGCTGGGGCCGCGCAAAGCACACCTTCGGGTGTCGAATGCCTTGCGCCCCAACAGCCGCTGGGCTTTCGACCTGACCGACAGCTGGCTCGAGCCCGGTCCGGTGGTACCGGCGGGAGCCGTGCCGGTGCCGGTGCTCGAACTGCAGCCGCGCTGGCTGGCCTGGTGGGCCAGGCTGGTCACCGGCGCGCACGCGGGCACGACCGAGGGCACCGTTGTGCTCGCGGGCGATCGAATCCACCCGGACGAAGCCAAAAGTCCACCCGGAAGGATGTCACCCGCGGAACGGGTGCACCGATTCCGGAGTGTGGCGTCCCCTCAGGCGGTACGACTGGCCCAGTTGCTGGCCGCCGTCCCGGTCCGTCTTGACGTCGCGCGGGTGGTAGGACAGCATTTCCTGCCAGAAGCGGGTATTCAGCACCTCGTCGAGCTACTGGTTTCGGGGATCCTGTACGATCCCGGACCCAAGGAGGGGGAGTCCACTTGGGACAGAGGTGGGGCCTTCACCTTTCCCGAAGCAGTTCGGGAATTGCTGCTCAGCGGCGCGCGGCGTTCGGAAACGGCGGGCGTCGTGCAGGTGGCGGCCGCCCACTTCGGGGGCAGGATTCCGGTACTCTCGGCTCTGCGAGACGCGATTGCCGATCCGCACAACACGCCGGACCCGGTGCTCACCCTCGAGTCGTCGGCCGACGTCGAGCTGGAGAGCGCCGTTATGCGCGCGCTCTCCGGCCCATACCTGTCCCGGGCTGACAGGCTGCGGAACGCGGTGCTGCAGGAGCCTGACGTATCCAATTCTGAATCCATCCAGAGCAAAACTGTGAGACCCAACGAGACTGTGAGTCCCAAGATGCCCGAGACGGCCGGAACATCAACTGCGACAGAGGGACGCGCGCCTCGTCTCGCCGAGCCCGACTTGGCCGAGAACGCGACCAGGCCGATGCCGCATCCCGCGACTGCGGGCACGCGCAGTTTCCCCAGCCGCCAGCCCGAGGATCCGCCGCCGGTCTGGGGAAATGTCCCGCCCCGCAACCCGAATTTCACCGGACGCGGTGAACTTCTCGACCAGCTGGCCAAACGCCTCACCAGTGGTACCACGGCCGTCCTCCCGTCGGCCGTGCACGGACTCGGTGGTATCGGCAAGACCCAGATGGCCACCGAGTACATCTATCGCCATCTCCAGGACTACGACCTCGTCTGGTGGATCGACGCCACCCACACCACCCAGATCCGCGCCGGTCTCACCGAACTCGCGCGCGTGCTGGGCGTGCAGGGCGCGACCGAGGCCAACGTCGCGGTGCCCGCCGTCCTGGAAGCGCTGCGGACCGGGCGTCCGTTCCGCCGCTGGCTCCTGGTCTTCGACGCCGCGGACAGCCCGGAAGTGGTATTGCCGTTCTTTCCGCGCAACGGTCCCGGTGAAATCCTGATCACCTCCCGCAATGCCGACTGGGCCGGTATCGCCCGGCCGCTGGAGCTGGCGGTGTTCAAGCGGGAGGAGAGCATCGAGCTGCTCGGCCGCCGCGGCCCGGAGATCGATCCCGGCGACGCCGACCAACTCGCCGAGAAACTCGGCGACCTCCCTCTCGCCGTCGAGCAGGCGGCGGCCTGGCGCGCGGTCACGGGCATGCCCGTGCACGAGTACCTGCGTCTTTTCGACGAGTCGGTGGAGGAAATCCTCGACACCGCTTCGGCCCCGGACTACGAAGTATCCGTCGCCGCCGCATGGAACGTCTCGTTCGAGGAGCTGAAAACCCGCAACCCGGCAGCCCATCAGATCCTGCACATTTGTGCTTTCTTTTCGCCAGAGCCGATTTCCCGTGATCTCCTCACCGGTGTCAGCCGGGTCTCGATCTCCCCGGAACTGGACGCGGCGTTACGCGATCCGATCAAGCTGGCCCGTGCCATCCGTGACATCAACCGGTACGGCCTCGCGAAAATCGACCACGGCAACAACACTCTCCAGTTGCACCGTCTGGTCCAGTTGGTTCTGCGCAACCGGGTGATGGCACCCCAGGTGCACGCCCGGATGCAGCACGGCGCGCACCAGCTGCTCGCCGCGCTCGACCCGAACGACCCCGAGTCGAGCAGGCACTGGTCGCGCTACCGCGAACTGCTGCCGCACGCCTACGCCGCCAATGTGCTGGACTGCGACGACAGCTGGCCGCGTCAGCTCTACATCAACCTGATGCGGTACTTGTTCGAATACGGCGATCACGAGGAGGCCGCCCGGCTCGGGAAGCAGGCACGGGAGCATTTCACCGAGATCCTCGGCCCGACCAACCCGCAGACACTCGAGGTGTCGTCCCGGCTCGGGCTGTACCTGTGGGCGATCGGCCGCTACGCCGAGGCCGCGGAACTCAACCAGCGCACCCTGGCCTTGCGCATGCAGGTGTCCGGTGAAGAGAACGAGGAGACCTTCGCCCTCCAGCGGAACATCACGATCGATCTCCGGGCCCAGGGCGATTTCGCCGCGGGGACCAAGCTGAGCGAGGAGATCTACACCAAGTGCAAGCGGATGTTCGGCGAGGACGACCCGGAAACCCTCAACGCCGCGTACCAGCACGCGCTCAGTCTCCGGCTGTCCGGTGACTACCGCGCCGCAGCGGAGCTGGACCAGGACACCCTCCGGCGGCGGATCGAGGTCCTCGGCCGTGACCACGTCCGCACCTTCAGCGTCAACAGCGCGGTGAACGTGGATTTGCGTGAGGCAGGCGAATACGGTCAGGCGCGAGTCCAGCAGGAACGGGTCACGGAAAACTTTCATACCCGCTACGGCGCGGATCAGCTGGACGCGGTGGCCTACGGCTTCCTGTTGTCGGTGGCCCGGCGGAAGGACGGCGACCACGACGGCGCGCTCCCCCTGTCCAACGACGCCCTCCACCGATTCCGGCTGGCCTACACCGACGACCACTCCACCACCATGGCCTGTGCTCTCGCGCACTCCATCGATCTCCGCCACTCGGGTGACCTCGCGGCGGCGAAGAAGCTGGGGGAGGACACCTTCGAGCGATACCGGAGGGGCCTCGGCGAACATCACCCCCACACTCTGGCCGCCACCGTCGACCTCGCGGTGACGTTGCGGCACCAGGGCGACGCCGCGGCGGCCCGCACCCTCGACGAGCGCGCACTCGAGCACCTCCGTGCCGGCATCGGCCCGGATCACCCGTACGCGGTCATCTCCACGGTCAACCTGGCGAGTGACCTCTCCGCGCTCGGTGAGTTCGAAAAGGCGATCGAACTGGGCCGCGACGCGGTCGAACGCGGTCGCCAGGTGCTCGGTGAGGAACACCCCACCGTTCTGGCTGCCTGCTTCAATCTCGGCCTGGACCTCGCCGCCGCGGGCCGTGCCGAGGAGGCCGCTCCCTTCCAGGACCCGATTCTGGTCAAGTACCGCCGGGTTCTCGGCGAAGCACACCCCGGGACCCAGGCCGCGAACCGCGGTATCCGCGCGGACTGCGACATCGACCCCATGTTGATGTAGGGAACGGCTACTCGGGGATGAGCTGGCCGATCCACGCGGCCAGCCGCTCCACGGTCGGTGGCCGTGAAGCGGCGGTGCGCAGCTGCCGGTGCACGGCGCGGACGAGTTCGGGACGGCGCAGCAGGGCGCGCGCGGCCGGATGCGGGCCTCGCGCGGACAGCGCGAGGCCGAGACCGACCAGCGACGTCGGGCGGTCCGGGGACGCGGACAGTTCCCCTCGGTAGCACTCGGCCGCCTCGGCGAAATGTCCGCGGGCGTAAGCGAAATCGCCGGCGGTGGCGCCCGGGACCCTGGGCCGCGCTTCCGGGGACGGGGCCGCGTCGTCGACGGTGAGCCGGATCAGGTCGGTCCGGGCACGGGACCAGGAACCGTCCGGTACCGGGGTCGGCGGTAGATCGGCCGCGTTGATGGCGGCGGTCGGCCGAGGACGTCCGCTCAGCCATGCCTCCGTCAGTTCGGTGACCGCCGCTGGATTCGGTCGCAGGTGACGCGTGCGCCAGCCCGCGAGGTGGTCCCGGGCGACGGCCTCGGCCAGTTCGTTCACTTCGGCCGATACGGCCTCGTCCTGCCAGGGGCCGAGGCGTTCGGCGATGCCGTCGAGGAACCGGCGTCCGGCGGCGGTCAGGGTCGCGTCCGCATGCAGCGACTGGAGGGTGTGCCAGCTTTGCCTGCGCCAGTACGCGAATTCGAAGGCCGCGCGCCGGGATGTCGCATCCGCCCGAGCGAGGGCCCGCCAGAAGGCGGCGACCCCGAAGAAGGCGTAAACCCCTTGCAGCGCACCGCTGAGCGGTCGCGGGTCGTCCCGCCACGGCACGTAGATCCGCTCGCCCGGATCGGGCTCGTACAGCTCGATCAGGTGTAGCAGGCCGCCGAGCACGATGTGCTGGAACTCGTGGATCAGGGTGGCGGCGAGCGCCGCGCCATCGGTCGGCAGCCCGACCACCGCGCTGCCGAACGCTTCCCCGGTCGAAGCGCTCGGATTCCGGAAGAGGACATGTGGCTTCGGCACCAGTGAATTCAGCCCCACCGGCATGACCTCGGCCAGCTCGGGCAGGTGCGTGGCGATCAACCGGCACGCCTCGTCGATCAGCCGTTGCCACCGCGCGACGTCTCCGGTGGGCAGTCGTTCGGGCGGGATCGGCTCGTAAAGGCCGCGGTAGGGGTCGAGGTCGTCCAACCGCAGCGAGAACCGGTGCGCACCGACTCGGCTCCGCACTTTCCGGATGCCCCACCAGCCCGGTCCGTCGGTGGCGAACGCGACCGGCAGCCGTACCGCGGTGTCGGCGGTCGAGACAACGTAGCGGTTGCTCGCGCCGCGTACTGTCGCCAATGAGAATTGTGCGGTGGCGGGCAATCGGGCCATGCCCAGCGCCGGGAGGATGGCGTTGCCGTGCCACACCGGGATGGCGATCTCGAAGTCCAGTTCCGCCTGGATCGCCGCGGCCGCCGCGATCGCGTGCACGTGCCCCAGGTGCATCCACAGTGGACCGACACCGTCGATTCCGTTGCGCAGCAAGCGAGTCGTGTAGCCCGCCCAGCTCCCGGTATAGGGACTGGTGAGCATCCGGTTCACCGTTCTCGGCGATCTGGCCTCGGCCCGCGCCAGCAGTTCCCAGACCGAGTCCAGCGGCGGCAACGGGCCCAGCGATTCCGGGACTTTCGCCGCCTCGGTCATCAGCGCGTGCAACAACAGCTTCCGTCTGCTCCGCTCGGCCCGGCGCAGCCGACGTGCCATGTCCTCATCGCCGTCGAGCCGCGCGAGTGCGTCGAAATCCCGCCAGGACAAGCGATGGAACGTGGGGTGCTCCCCTGCGGGTGGCGGCATCAATCGATCCGCTCGCCACCCGAAGCGTTTGTGCTCCGGTAGCGCGGGCGGACATGCCTGGTGCGTTCCACCACGTGATTCGCCGAATGGCGGAGAGCAGCGTCGTCCAGCTCTCGCAATGCCGTGAAAGGGACACCGTCGAGGTCGATCAACGCGGATTCGATGTCCGGTTCGGTACTGGCCGAGAACGAATTCATTGTGCCGATCTCCTCTACCACCCAAAGGTTGCGAGAGCCAGATGTTTCCCAGGATAACCGAGATGCCCACAACGACGCCGTATCAATCAAACCGGTCCTCCCGCGGCGAAGGCGAGTGGCCCGCGGCCAGTTCACGGAGGGCGTGGGGCCGCGTGATCGTGACGCGCTGACGGGCGGTGCGCACGATGCCCAGCTTGCGGAGTTCGTCGAGGCCACGGACCAGGGTGCTGCGGGAGACGCGGGCGAAGCTCGCCAGTTCGCCCTGGTTGAAGTGGAGATCGACCTGCTTGTCCCCGGCTCCGCCGGGTGAGTGCTGCAAAGACAGTTCCAGGAGCACCGCGGCCAGGCGTTGCGGAAAGTCCGGACCTCCGGATTCGAGGCGGAGACGATCGGACTCCTGCAGGCGGATCGCCGCCGAGCGGAGGAATTCCTCGGCTATGCGCGGGCAGGCGCGCAGTACCCCCAGGAATTTCTCCCGCGCCACCACCAGGGTGTGCACCTCGTCGATGGCCGACATCGTCGCGGCCCTTGGCAGGCCGCTGATCGGGGCCAGTTCCCCGACGATCTCGGCGGGGCCACGCGCGGCGAGCGGCGCGTCGTCGCCGCGGTAGTTGGTGGCGCTGATCTTCACCCAGCCGCGCAGGACGACGAACACACTGGCGGGCGGGCTGCCCTGCAGGGCGAGGATCTGGCCGGGACGCCACACCTTCACGTACCCGGCGGCGGTGAGGGCGGCCCGCTCCGACTGCGTCAGCCGGAACCAGGCTCTGCGTTCCCCATTCTCAATGGCGGAGGAACCCGTCACGTGGCCCCTCCCGTTCCGACGGGCCCGGTTTGGCCCCGTGTTCCATTTGACGCATCGCTCGCTTCCCCGGACCGCCAGCATCGTCAGTGGGCAACACAGCCGAAGTTTCTGACCGCAACCAGCAATTGTGCCAGGCGACAGGCCACTTCACCAGGCCTTACGCCGTGACCGGGGAGGTACGTCATGCGTGGGGCCGAGAATGTGGTGAGACGACCCGAGGCCGGGCGCCAGGAGTTCGGGGCGATGCCGCCGCCGAGGTCGTTCGGGATCTACCCGAAGCCCTTCACCCCGCATCCCCCACTCGTGTCCGGCGGCTGGTACCAGGGCGCCGGCCGGGAGGTGGTCGGCCCCGGCCGGTATCCCGTCGACCGTCCGGCAGGCAAGTCGGCGGGGGCGGCGCTGCTCTGGACCGTCGTCTTCGGGCCGTTGGGGCTCTGCTATTTCTCGGTCGCCGGGGGGCTCGTGGCGGCGGCGGTGGCCGCGGCGATCGTCATCGCGGCGGGCAGTGCCGTGCTGCTGGCCGTGATCTGGCCGGTTTCCATGGTGCTGGCGCTGGTGGCGGTGCCATGGCACTGACCAGGACGCCGGTGCCGCGTGGGGGCGGCACCGGCTCTTCCCACCGCCCGGATTGTCCACTGTGGACATACGGGCTCATGGGACGGGGGACGACGTGGCGGGTGTGCCGTTCGCGGCCTTGGTGTAGCGGCGGGCCAGCCGCGCGAAGGCGGCCTTGAGTTCGGCCGGGCCGACGACCTCGATGTCGGCGTCGAACCTGCCGAGGCCGGCGGCCAGGCTCGGCCACGACCACGAGCCGGCGACGAGCCGGCACCGGTCGGGGCCCAGTTCCTCGACGATTCCGTCGCGGGTGTAGCCGGACACGGTGGCGGCGGGGAGATCGAGGACGACTTCGCCGCGGCAGGGCCAGCCGCCCGTGTCGCCGGTGCCCAGGAACTTGCCAGCCACGAACGCGGCCACGTCGCCGCCGGGGAGTTCGCGCGGGGTGAACCGGGGGCCGGTGGGAATGCGCGGCGTGATCCGGTCGGCGCGGAAGGTGCGCCAGTCGTCGCGGTCGAGATCCCAGGCGACGAGGTACCAGCGGCCGCCCCAGGTGACGAGGTTATGGGGCTCCGCCCGGCGCGGCGGGGTGTCCGTGCCGGTGCCGCGGTCCGGGAGAGTGACCGGGGCGTAGCCGAAGCGCAGCACTTCGCGGGCGTGGACGGCCGCGCTGAGCGCCATGAGCACGGCGCTGTCGACCTGAGGGCCCGGCCGGTTCGCCGGCCGTTCGACCGCGGTGACCCGGAGTGTGTCGATGCGATGGCGCAGGCGCGCGGGCATGACCTGCCGGATGGTGTTCAGCGCGCGCACCGCCGCTTCCTCGATGCCGGCGCCGGAGGTCGTGGCGAGCTGGAGCGCGACGGCGAGGGCGACGGCCTGGTCGTCGTCGAACAGCAGCGGCGGCAGCTCCCGGCCGGCGTCGAGCCGGTAGCCACCGTCGGGGCCCTTGGTGGCCACGATGGGATAGCCGAGTTCGCGCAGGCGGTCGACGTCGCGGCGAACCGTGCGCGGGCTGACGTCGAGCCGCTCGGCCAGGAGCGTCCCCGGCCAGTCCCGGCGTGCCTGCAGCAACGAGAGCAGGGAGAGCAGCCGTGCTGAGGTTTTCGGCATGACTTCCATTCTGCCCGAGTAGCGGACACATCCTGGCCGCTACTCCTGTCATCGTGGTCTCGTGCCGGAAAACGACAACCCGAAGGGCCCGAACACCGTGACCACCACCTCGTCCTCCCCGACGCTCGACGCCGAGCGGACCGACCTGCTCGCCCTGCTCGCGACCGCGCGCTCGGCCCTGATCAACACCACTCGCGGGCTCGGCGACGAGCAGGCGAAGGCAACTCCGACGGTCAGCGCGCTGTGTCTGGGCGGCCTGGTCAAGCACGTCGCGGCCATGGAGGCGCAGTGGCTGCGGTTCGTGGTGGAAGGCCCCGGCGCGATGAACTACGAGCTGCCGGAGGGAGTCACCTGGGCGGACATCGCGGCCGGTGCCGCGCGTGAGATCCCCCAGTGGATGATCGACCACCAGAACGGCTTCCGGCTGCTGCCCGGCGAGACGCTGGCCGGGGTCGTCGAGCACTACGAGCAGGTCGCCGCTCGCAGCGCGGAGGTCATCGCCGCCCTGCCCGACCTGTCGGTCACCCATCCGATGCCGGACGCGCCCTGGCACGAGCCGGGAACGGTGTGGAGCGTGCGCCGGGTCCTGCTGCACGTCATCGCCGAGACCACCCAGCACACCGGACACGCCGAAATCCTGCGCGAGAGCATCGACGGGCAGAAGTCGAGCTGACCGGTGCCCGTTCTCGACACCCGTGCGCTCAACCGCGCGACGCTCGCCAGGCAGCTGCTGCTCGACCGTGCCGATCTGCCGGTGCTCGACGCCGTCGGGCAGCTGTGTGGGCTGCAGGCGCAGGAACCACAGGAACCGTTCGTCGGCCTGTGGTCCCGGCTGCGTGCCTTCGAGCCGGCGGCACTGGACGACCTGCTGACCGGGCGGCGGGTGGTGCGGACGCATCTCATGCGCCGCACGGTCCACCTCCTCACCGCCGACGACGTGCTGACCTGGCGGGCCCGGCACGACGCCATGCTGCGGCAACGGGTGCTCGGGACCTACCGCCGCGAGCTCGACGGGGTGAACCTCGGCGAGCTCGCGGCGGCGGGCCGGGCGGTACTGGCCGACGACGTACCGCGCTCGATGGGCGAACTCGCGCGGGAACTCGCCGACCGGTGGCCGGGACCGGGACCGCGGGCATTGGGCGAGCTGCTGATCGCCGCGCTCCTCCCGGTGGTGCAGCTGCCGCCGCGCGGGCTGTGGCGCACCAAGGCGGGAGTGCGCTACGTCCTGCTTTCTTCGTGGCTGGGGCGCGAGATCGACCCGCCGTCCCCGGATGGCGCCGACCCGGTCGGGCAGACGCTGGTCCGGCGCTATCTGGCCGCGTTCGGCCCGGCGGCGTCGGCGGACCTGCGTGCCTGGTGCGGCCTCGCCGGACTGCCCGCGGCGGTGTCCGCGATCCGCGAGGAGCTGGTCTCCTTCCGCGACGAGCGTGGCCGGGAACTGCTGGACCTGCCGGACGCGCCCCGCCCGGATCCCGGAACGCCCGCCCCGGTGCGGTTCCTGCCGGCGTTCGACAACGCGATCCTCGGTTACCAGGACCGCGGCCGGATCATCGACGACGAGCACCGCGGCCTGTCGGTCGCCGGTGAACGCGTCGTCCTCGTCGACGGCAGGGTCGCCGCGACCTGGAGCGTCGAGGCGGACACCGTGAGCGTCACCCCGCTGCGGCGCTTCTCCCGGACCGAACGCGCCGACGTCGCCGAGGAGGGGCAGGCGCTGGCGTTGTTCCTCTCCGGCAACGACAGTGACCGCGTGCGGATCAGCTGAGCGTGTGGTCCCTGTCCACTATGGAGTGTCGGTCCTGTGGCGATGTGCTGGACGAATGGCCGTTCTCTGTCACACGCCAAGCCGTGACGCCGCACGCGATCGCGATCAGCCCGCACGCCGACGCGACGACCACGGCCCACGTCACGCTGGTGGTCACCGCCAGATAACCCTGGATACCCGCTACGACGCCGTAGGTGATCGCCAGTCCCCGCCACTTGCCGCGAGTGCTCATGCGGTACCTCCTGGTCTCCGGAGATAGGCCCTACATCGCGCTACCGGGGAAGATGGTTACACCGGTACCGAACAAATCTCGGCGGTGAAGACAGTATCCAGCGCCGCGAAGGGAACGTTCGCGGCACTCGGGTCCCGCAAGGGTCCCTTCCCGGCGTCGAAGTCCACAAAGGACGTCGGGGCGTCGTTCAGCGCAGCCGTTCGTGCAGTGCCTCCATCCGGGCATCGAGCTGCGCGGACATCATCGCGGTACTGGCGAGCTCCTCGGCGAAGTCC
Organism: Amycolatopsis sp. NPDC058986; assembly: GCF_042741125.1. NCBI lineage: Bacteria > Bacillati > Actinomycetota > Actinomycetes > Pseudonocardiales > Pseudonocardiaceae > Amycolatopsis > Amycolatopsis sp. NPDC058986. The sequence goes on from NZ_JBHYJW010000014.1 coordinate 112,924, forward strand.
GCGGGGACCCGGTCGTCGTACTTGTAGAACAGCTTGTGCTCCAGGGTCGCCCAGAAGTCCATCGCGATGGTGCGGAACTGCAGCTCGACCTTCACATTCTCGACCCGGTCGGAGAGGAACACCGGGATGCGCACGATCAGGTGCAGGCTGCGGTACCCGTTGGGCTTCGGGTTCGCGATGTAGTCCTTCCGGCGCAGCAGTTCCACGTCGTCCTGTGACGTGAGCATGTCGGCCACACGGTACACGTCGGAGATGAAGGGACAGATCACGCGCACGCCCGCGATGTCGTCGAGGTGCTCGGCGATGGCGGCCAGGTCGGCGGGGATGCCCCGGCGGCGCCGCTTGTCCTGGATGGCCTCCGGCCGCTTGACCCGGCTGGTGATGTGCTCGATCGGGTCATGCCGGTGGACGAAGTCGAACTCCTCGCTCAGGATGCGCAGCTTCGTCATCAGCTCCTCGATGGCGAACTTGTACACCAGGAGAAAGCGGGAATACGAAAGCTCGGGGCCGACCGCCTGCTCGTCCTGCGCCGTGACCGCGGCGGCCGCGCGCGCCGATGACCCGGTGCTCACCGGACGCGGGGTGGCCTTCCGCGAAACGCTGTCCATTCCTACCCTCACTGACCTGCGACAACCCTCGAGTGAATCAACGAACTCCACGATAACCGTGTTCCCGTCACCCGCTGTGGCCGAGGTCCCTCACTCGATGTGACGCAGGCCCCTTCCCCGGGGAAGGCGTGATTCCGTGAATGCCACATTGAGGTTTTCTCACTAAGGATTCTGGGGCCGCGTGTGTCGCCGGTTGTGTTGTAGGACGCCTTCGGTGCGCTGGTCTGGGGTGTGACAAGGGCGTCCCTGGGTGCGGTGGATGCACCCAGGGTGTCCCTCGGACTTCCCTGCGTTCGCCGACTCCGTTCGCCCGATGTCGCGAACGCTCCGTTGCCGACGATGAACGTCCCGAACGGAGCGTTCACGACACACACCCCGGCCCCACCGCATGCCGTGAAGGCCTCTTTACCGGCGCTCAACGCCGTCAATGTCCCCTTCGCGACACACGCCCCGGGCCCCTGTCCCGAACACGGACCGACGGCCGATTGTCCACACGGGACTTCGCTGCCAGCGGCACAGTCCTTTGTGGATCCGGGCCTCCGCGGTGCGGGCGGGAGCGAAGGGGTATTCCGCGAGCGGTCCGCGAGGCTTACGCTGACCGCCATGACTCGCCTTGCTCGCGGCCTGACGGCCGTAGTGTTGCTGGGAGCGCTCGCCGCCTGTTCGGGGGACCGGACGCCGGGGCGGGACGAGATCATCGCCAAGATCAAGGCGGACCCGCAGACGCGGGGAACCTCGGACCAGACCGCCGGGTGCCTCGCCGACTGGTACCTGCGTTACGCCACCCCGGCGGAGACCAAGGCGTTCGTGGACGGGACGGCGGGCGGGAAGGCGCCGGACAGTCACGGTGAACAGGCGCGGGCGGCGATGCTGGACTGCCTGAAGACCGCCGCCGACACCCGCTGACTCGTCTGGTCTGTCCGATCGCTCCTAAGATCGTCTGTTTGGCTCTATATCGGACAGTCCGGCGCTGGTTAAGCTCATCCCAGCACGAGCGGCTCGTCCATCCTGCCTGGGGGAACGGCGTCCGCTCGCCGTGACCTGGGGGGAACAGTGCGCGTGCCGCGTCGTTTCGTTGTGCTCTCACGCCTTCTGGTACTGGCGATGGTGTTCGCCGTCGTTTCGCTTGGCCTGCCCGCGTCGGCTCCTTTGCCGCGTGGCAAGGAAAACGCGGCGTCGGCGCAGGCGCAGAAACCCGCGGGACCGCCGACCCGGGTACGGGAACTGGCCGATCGCCGTGCGTCGGCGATGCGGGTGTACGAGCTTTCCAACGGCCAGTACGAGGCCGAGGTTTCCGCTCAACCCCAGCATTTTCGCGATGCCAAGGGGACATGGCAGCCAATAGACACGACGGTGCGCGCCCGGGCCACGGACGGCTATCGGTTCGGTAACGACACCAATGCGTTCACCAGTTATTTCGGTGACCGGACCGATCGGCTCGCCCGGTTCGCGCTGAACGGTACCCGGGTGGAAATGGGACTCGACGGCCCGGTCAGGCCGCTCGAACCGAAGGCGGAACGGGATTCGGTCAGTTATCCGAACGCCGTGGACGGCGCGGAGCTGCGTTATCAGGTCACGGCTGATTCCCTCAAGGAAAAAATCGTCCTCGCGGCGCCGCCGAAGGACGGGACGTACCGGTTCACCCTGCGCGCGCAGGGAGTCGTAGCACAGCCGCGGCCGGACGGTTCGATCGCTTTCTTCGCTTCCGCCCCTGGTCTCGCGGACGGTCCGCCGTTGTACGTGATGCCACGGCCGTTCATGACCGATTCCGCCGACGACGCCAAGTCGCCGCACGGAAAGTCGTGGAGTGACAAGGTTTCGCAAACCGTGGAACAGCACGGTGAAACGATCACCGTGGTGGTGCGTGCCGACCGGGAATGGCTGGCCGCCCCGCAGCGGAAGTATCCCGTGGTGATCGACCCGACGATCCGGGTCGAGCCGACGTCGAATTCGGGGCAGGACAGCCAGATCTGGTCGGACAGCCCGGACCGCAACGACGGCGCGGACTACCAGCTTTCGGTGGGGACCGACGACACCGGCATCGCGCGCAGCCTGGTGAAGTTCGACATGTCGGTGGTGCCGGCGGGCACGAGCCTGACGTCGGCGAAACTACGGATGTACTACGACAACGAGCTGTACACCGGCGCGAACGACGTCACGATGGAAGCGCGCCGGATCACCAGCCCGTGGGCGCAGAACACCGTCACGTGGAACAACGCCAACGCCGCGTTCGCCGAAGCGGGGCTTTCGACCGCGGTCAAGCGTGCCAACGTTTCCCAGGTCTGGTCCGAATGGGACGTCCGCAACATCGCCCAGTCGTGGGTTTCCGGTTCGGCGCCGAACCACGGTCTCCTGGTGAAGGCGACCGACGAGACGCTCAAGCGCGGCGGCGCGGTCCACCACGCGGCCGAGTTCGTCTACAACGGCGACACGGCGACGTTCCCGAAACTGGTCCTGACCTATGGACGTCCGGGCGCGGTGCTCCAGACCATCACGAAGGCCTACGCCACCGGCGCGGAACTGAACTGGGCGCCCTACACCGATCCCGATCCCGCCAACGTGAACGACGACATCGTCGAATACCAGGTGCACCGCTCGGTCTCGCAGGTCTTCACGCCCTCGTCGGCGACGCTGATCACCTCGGTGGGCGCGCAGGCGACCCGGTTCGTCGACACCACCGCCCCGGTCACCCCGGACAGCGCGCCGGACCTCGGGTGGAACGCGTATTACTACATGATCGTCGTCAAGACCCGCGACGGCCAGCTCGTCCCGAGTGCCACGCAGATGACCAGGACACCCAAGGCGGGTCAGGTCCGGCAGACCTTCCGGGCGAGCGCGGACACTACCCTCGCCGCGAACCAGCCGAACACGAACCTCAACGTGCTGACCGGGCAGCCGTGGCTGCAGGTCGGTAACAACAGTGGCACCTTCGGCAAGACACGGGCGGTCGTGAAGTTCGACGGCCTGACCTCGATCCCGGCGGGAACCAGGATCGTGGACGCCGACCTTTCGCTCTGGGGCTTCTACTCGAACGGTGCCGGTGCGACCTTCGACGGGCATACGCTCACGAAACCGTTCGTGGAGAACGAAGCCACCTGGAACCGGGCGTCGGCGGCGACGGCGTGGTCCGCCCCCGGCGGGGACATCGCGGCCAGGGCCGACTTCGTCTCCGGTGTCCCCGACAAACCGACCTGGCACATCTGGGAAAACGCCGGCATGGTCCAGGGCTGGGTGGACAACCCGGCCACCAACAACGGGTTCCAGGTCAAGCTGCGTGACGAGGCGGGCGCGGCACAGCGCGTGCTCTTCTTGTCCGACGAGGCGACGGAACCGTTGCTGCGCCCCACACTGGCTGTGTCCTATTTGGGCACTCCGCCCGCCCCGCCCGCCGCTCCCGTAGTGTCCTCTTCGGACTATCCGGCCGACGGACAGCCGCACGGCGGTGCGGGCAAGGCGGGCTCGTTCACCTTCAAACCGGGTAGTACCGCGCCGATCAGCAAGTTCGTCTACCAGCTCGATTCCGACGCGAAGCCGACCGAAGTCCCGGCGACCGGCCAGGTTTCGGTGAACCTGACGCCCGCCGCGTCGGGCACCAGGACGTTGACGGTACGCGCGCTGGACGCGACCGGCGTGTCGTCGATCGCGACCACCTACTCGTTCGTCGTCGCCGAACCGTCGCGGCACAAGAAGACGAAGACCGACTTCAACGGGGACGGCAAGGACGACATCGTCACCTTCACCCGCGGAGACACGGCGGCGGTCTACGTTTCGCTTTCCGACGGCACGAAGTTCGTCCAGGACGGCTGGAAATGGCACGACCATTTCGCCGTGCAGAACGAGATCCCGCTGACCGGTGACTTCAACGGCGATGGCAAGGCCGACATAGCGACGTTCACGCGAGGAACCGGCGCGAAGGTCTACGTCGCCCTGTCCGATGGGACGAAGTTCTCGCCGACCGCGGGGCTGTGGCACGACTATTTCGCGGCGGGCGAGGAAATTCCGCTGGTCGGTGACTTCAACGGCGACGGCAAGGACGACATCGCGACGTTCACCCGGGGTGGCGACGGAGCCGTCTACGTGGCGCTGTCGGACGGGACGAAGTTCCTGCCGTCGGTGAAGTGGCACACCGCCCTCGCCCGTGGCACCGAAATGCCCGCGGTCGGGGACGTGGACGGTGACGGCAAGGACGACATCGTCGTGTTCACCGGTGGCGAGGCCGCCGACGTGTACGTGGCGCGTTCCGATGGCACGAAGTTCGCGCCCACCGCCGAGAAGTGGCACGACAACTTCGCACCCGACGCGAACCGGGCGGGCGTCGGCGACATCGACGGCGACGGTAAGGACGACATCCTGTCGTTCACGAACGGTCAGGTGACCGCCGCGCTCTCGAGCGGGACCGCGTTCGGCGCGGCCCGCCAGTGGAACGCGAACTTCGCGCCGGGCGGCGAACTGCCCGGCATCGGGGACTTCACCGGGGACGGCAAGTTCGACGTCGCCACGTTCACTCGCGGCACTGACGCGAAGGCCTACGTCGGCGTCTCGGACGGCACGCGTTTCGGCGCCGGTGCCCAGTGGCACGGCCATTTCGCCGTGGGCGCCGAAGTGCCGCGGCCGAGCCTGTTCGCCGCGGGGCCGGGCACACCCGCCCCGGTGCCGCCCGCCAAACCGCTGGTGTCCTCTGTGGACTATCCAGCCGACGGACAGCCGCACGGCGGCGTGGGCAGGCCGGGCACGTTCGTCCTGAAGCCGGGCGATGCGGTGTCGGTCGCGAAGTACGTGTACCAGCTGGACACCGATGCTCAGCCGACCGAGGTCGCGGCGGCCGGGGACACCTCGGTGACCGTGACCCCGGGTGCGGCGGGCAACCGGACGCTGACCGTGCGCGCGTTCACCGCCGGTGGCCTGGCCTCGCAGCCGTCGACCTACGCCTTCGTGGTCGCCGCGCCGGCTCAGCCGCCCGCGGCGCCTGCAGTGTCCTCTTCGGACTATCCGGCGGACGGGCAGCCGCATGGTGAGCCGGGCAGGGAAGGGATCTTCGTTCTCAAGCCGTCCAGCGCCGTCCCGGTCACCGGATACCGGTGGCAGCTCGACGACGGCGGGCCCGCGGACGTCGCGGGCAGCGGTGAGGTGCAGATCAAGGCGACCCCGCGGACGCCGGGCCAGCACACGCTGACCGTCCGGGCGCTCGGCGCGGAGAACACCGTGTCACCACCGGCGACCTACACCTTCGTGGTGGCCGATCCGCCGGGTGGACCCGGTGCGCCGCAGGTGCTTTCGCTCGACTACCCCTCGGGCGGCGCCCCGTACGGCGCGCCCGGCAAGGAGGGCGCGTTCACCTTCCGGCCCACCGGCTCGACGGCGATCGCGGGATACCGCTGGCAGCTGAACGGCGGTCCGGCCGCCGACGTGGCGGGCACCGGCAAGGTCCTGGTGAAGATCACGCCCACCACAGCGGGGCCGCAGACGCTGACCGTGCGGACGTTCACCGGCGCGGGCGCGGTTTCCGCACCGACCGACTACCGGTTCGAGGTCGCCCCGCTGGCCCCGCCGGACGCCCCTGCTGTGTCCTCTGTGGACTATCCGGCTGACGGACAGCCACACGGCGACGCCGGTCGTGAGGGCGTGTTCACCTTCCGCGCCAACGGAACCACGCCGATCTCGGGTTATCGCTGGAAACTGGACGACGGCGCGACGAGCGACGTCCCCGGCACCGGTGACGTCCAGGCGCGGATCACGCCGCCGACCGGCGGAACGCACACGCTGGTGGTCTGGGCGATCGGCAGCGCGGGCTCGGCGTCGGCGCCCACGACGTACACCTTCGTCGTCGCCGGGGCGGCGCCGACCCCGGACGTGCCACTCGTTTCGTCGGCCGACTACCCGGCGGACGGGCAGCCGCACGGCAGCCTCGGCCAGGCCGGGACGTTCACGCTGCGCTCGCAGGGCGCCGTCGCGGCGGACGTGCTGCGGTACCAGCTCGACACCGACGCCGCGGCCACCGAGGTCCCGGCGGGCACCGGCACCGCGACGATCAGCCTCACCCCGGTCCGCTCCGGGCAGCGCACGCTGACCGTCTGGGCCAAGGTCGCCGCGTCCGGTGTGCAGTCCGCGCCGGCGAAGTACGTCTTCGTGGCCGGCGCCCCCGCCGGTCCGCGCGACTACTTCTACGACGCCGCCGGGCAGCTCGCCGGGGTCACCAACAACTCCGGCGAGGCGGCCGCCTATCGGTACGACGCCGCGGGCAACCTCGAAGCCACCGACCGGTACCGCACGGACACCGCGTCGATCTTCGCCATGGTCCCGGCGCGCGGCCCGATCGGCAGCACCGTCGAGATCAGCGGAACCGGCTTCGCGGCACAGCCCGCGGACAACAAGGTGACCTTCGACGGGATCGCCGCGCAGGTCACCGCCGCCACGGTGAACCGGCTCACCGTGGCGGTCCCGGCGGGCACCGGCGCGGGCGCGGTGAAGGTCACCGCCAACGGCAAGACGGCGGCCGCGCGCACCCCGTTCGTCGTCAGCCGCGGCGTCCCCGCACCCACGGTGACCGGGGTTTCCACCGACCGCGCCAACTCGGGCGACACCGTCACGATCACCGGTACCGGATTCGATCCCGACCCGGCGCGCAACGTCGTCCTGTTCCACCAGACCACCGCGCGGGTCAAGCAGGCGGGCACCACCAGCCTGACCGTCGAGGTGCCCGCGGCGGCGTCGTCCGGCCGGATCACCGTCCGCACCCCGGGCGGCGCGGCCACCAGCGGGAGCGATTTCCTCGTGGCACCACGGGGTTTCGTGATCGACAAGCTGGTGTACGGCGGCCGGATCGAACTCGGCAAGCCGCTGGAGCTCGACATCCCGGCAGGCAAGGACGCGGTGGTCCTGATCGATGGCAAGGCCGGCGAGCGGGTGCACCTCGACCTGGAGAACAACACGATCCCGGTCCGCTCGGCGATGTGGATGTTCACCCCGCACGGCGGCGACTTCGCCCGCCGCACCATGGGCGATCCGCTCGACCTGTGGGCGGGCAGCACGCTGCGCCAGGACATCCCGGTGTTCGGTGCCAACGGCACGTACTCCATCGTCGTGGCGCCGGACGACACCGCGTCCGGCAAGGTGCGGATCACCGCGTCGCACGAACTGACCGGCGACAAGCTGACGCGCGACGGCACCGGTGTCCCGTTCACCGTCACCGTGCCGCAGCAGCGCGCGGAGATGACGTTCACCGCCACCGCGGGTGAATGGCTGAGCTTCGGCCTGACCGATCTGAGCATGCCGGCCAACACCTTCGACGTGCTGGTCACCTACCCCGACGGCCACGGCGGCGGCACCTGGAAGGCGTCGCTGACCACGTACACCCCGACGATGGTGTTCCGGGCGAAGACGACCGGCACCTACAAGGTCGGCGTGACGTTCGGGCCCGAGGAACTCGGCGCGGGCAAGGTGTGGCTGTCCAGCGTGCTCGAACCGGGCGCGCTGGCCGTCGACGGGCCCGGCACGCTGATGAAGATCAACCGGCCTGGCCAGTCCGTCCGGCTGCCGTTCACCGGGGTGGCGGGCAAGCCGCTGCGGTTCGCCACCACCGAGAACACGTTGCGGGAGAACGGAAGACCCGGCTATCCCAGCGGCATCCTCGTCGAGCCGGACGAGAACCAGGTCGAGCTGCGGAACGGCACGCAGGAGATCCGCAACATCCCGGTCCGCAAGAACGGCGAGCACAACCTGTTCATGAGCGGCTGGGAGGCCGTCGGCGCCGCGCGGGGCTGGCTGACCTCCGGGACCGAAGCGGGCAAGCTGCCGATCAACGCGCACACCAAGGTCACCATCGACCGGCCCGGCCGCGAGGTGTGGTTCGACTACGACGGCGTCAAGGATCGCCCGCTGCACCTGCAGACCCGCGACAAGAGCCTGCCCGGCACCCTCACCATGCGGGTCTACCAGCCCACCGGTGGCAGGCTGGTGAACAGCTCGATCGACGGCAAGCTGGACATCCCCGCGCTGCCGGAGACCGGGAAGTACCGCATCCACCTCGATCCGGGCTACGCCACGACGGGCAGCGTCACGATCGCGGCGTCGGAACCGCTCGACCTCGGCCAGCTCGCGATCGACGGGCCGATCCCGAATCCGGCGATCTCCGTCACCGGCCAGACGGTGACCGGCAAGTTCGCCGGGCAGGCGGGGCAACGGCTCAGCCTCGGCTTCACCTCGCCGAACATCCCGTTCCTCAAGGTGAAGGTGCTCAAGCCGGACGGTGGCACGCTCGACGGCCCGCAGACGTTCAACCTGCCCAACGCTCTCGACCTCACCACGCTGCCGGTGACCGGTGACTACCGGATCCTCCTCGAACCGCTCGACGAGTCGAGCGGGCCCGCCACCGGTGAGCTGGGGATCGCACTGTCCGGGGAAGCCGACGGCGGCAAGGCCGAAATCGGCGGCCCGGCCAAGACGATCACCATCGCCAGGACCGGGCAGAACGGAAAGGTGACCTTCGACGGCACCGCGAACGACGTCCTGCAACTGGACGTCACCCGCAGCTTCCCGAACAACTACGGCGCCTACTACAGCCTGATCGCGCCGGACGGCACGGTTTCGCCGCGGCACTCGTGGATGTCGTACGACCGCTTCAAGCTGTCCCCGCTCAAGGCGACCGGTACCTACACGCTCGTGTTCGACCCGGCGGGCGCGGTCACCGGTTCGATGACCGTCGCGATCAGCAAACCGGCGGCGGCAGTGCTCGCGCAGAGCACGCGCATCGATCCGCCGAAACCGGTCACCCCGAAGTGCGTCCCGGCCGAGCCGCGTCCGCAGCCCGCCAAGGGTTCCCCGGTCCCGCAGGGGTCCGCGCAGCCACCGGCCGCACCGGAGCCCGCGGCCGCGCCGCCGTCCCCGTCCACCTGCGCACCGGCCGGTGGCTGGCAGCCGGACGCCGCCAACCTCGGCGGTACGGACTGGAACACGCGGTACGAGCCGGTGCCCGCGCGGGACCGTCCGCTGCAGTTCGCCGTCGGGTTCACCGGTGTCGTCGGCAAGATCGCCGCGACGTCCGGGCAGGCCCTGGCCGGTGTCGCCGTCAGTGCCGGCGGACAGCGGGTCGTCACCGACGACCAGGGCAAGTTCGCGCTCACCGGGCTGCCGGACGGGCACGTCGTCCTGCGCGTCGACGGCCGCGCGAACGCCACCGGCCGCGCGTTCGGCGCGTTCGACATCGGCGTGGACACCCACGCGGGACAGATGCTCGTCCTGCCGTACACGGTGTTCCTGCCGGAGATCGACACCGCCGCCACGGTGCACGTCCCGAGCCCGACCACCGGCGAGACCGTGCTCACCACCAAGGCCATCCCCGGCCTGGAGGTGCGGCTCCCGGCGGGCAGCGTCGTCCGCGACGCCGACGGCACCGTGGTGACCGAGCTGAGCCTCACCCCGATCCCGATCGACCGGCCCCCGTTCCCGTTGCCCCCGACCAAGGTCCCGGTGTACTTCACCGTCCAGCCCGGCGGCAGCTATCTGTTCCCCGAGGGCGCCACGATCGTCTACCCGAACTACACCAAGGAGGCGCCGGGCACCCGGACCCAGTTCTGGAACTACGATCCGGACGGCAAGGGCTGGCACATCTACGGCTACGGCACCGTTTCGCCGGACGGCAAGCAGATCGTCCCCGACGGGAACGTCAAGTTCTACCGGCTCACCGGCGCGATGACCGCGGTGCCGGGGATGAACCCGCCGCGGATCGCGCCACGGCCCAACGGCACCCGCGTCGGCGACCCGGTCGACCCGTCCACCGGTCTGCTGGTCGACGAGACCACGGACCTGGTCGTCGACGACATCGCCCCGATCGAGATCAAGCGCACCTACCAGCAGGGCGACACCGACATCCGTGCGTTCGGCGTCGGCACCAGCTTCAACTACGGTTTGTACCCCTGGTCGCCCGGCATCATCGGGCAGTTCACCTTCCAGGAATTCGACCTGGTGCAGCCGGACGGCAGCCGGATCCACTACCGGCGGACCTCGCCGGGCAAGGACTACGCGGGCGCGGTGTTCAAGGCCGACCCGACACCGACGAAGTTCGACGGCTCCGTGGTGCGCTGGATCGACAGCGGCTGGGACGTCACCCTGCGCGACGGCACCGTGATGGTGATCGGCGAAGAGGCGCCGCTGCAGGAGATCCGCGACAAGTTCGGCAACACCACCACCCTCACCCGCGCCACCGCGCCGCCGGGCACCGACGGCAAGGTCCGCGCGAACGGGCCGGTCACCCAGATCACCTCGCCGAACGGCCGCTGGGTGAAGTTCACCTACGACGAGGCGAACCCGCCGCGCGTCAAGTCCATTGAGGACAATCTCGGCAGGCGCGTCGGGTACACCTACGACGCCACGGGCCACCTGGAGACGGTGACCGACGTCCGCGGCGGCGTCACGCGGTACACCTGGGACAAGGGCCTGCTCAAGTCCATCACGGACGGCAGGAACACCCGGTACCTGCTCAACGAGTACGACGACAAGGGCAGGGTCAAGACGCAGACCGCCGCCGACAACGGGGTCACGAAGTTCGACTACGTCGACTCGGGGGACGCGATCGTCGAAACCCGGATCACCGACCCACGCGGGCACGTCCGGCGGTTCACGTTCAACGACAAGGGCTCGGTGCTCACCGACACCAAGGCGTTCGGCACCGCGCTCGCGGCCACCACGACGAACGAGTACGAAGCGGACGGCGTGCGCCGCAAGGCGATGATCGATCCGTTGCAGCGCAGGACGACCTACGTCTACGACGCCAACGGCCAGCTCAAGGAACAGACCGTGCTGGCGGGGACGCCGGACGCGCGCACCGAGAAGTGGGAACGCAACGGCCCGCACGGCGAGCTGACCAAGTACACCGACATCTACAACAAGGACACGGTGTACGGGCTCGACGCGCGCGGCGCGGTCGAATCGGTGACCGATCCGGCGAACCGGAAGACGACCTACAGGACCGATGAGAAGGGCCTGGTCACCAAGGTCACCGATCCGGCAGGCAAGTTCACCACGACGGACTACGCCGGCGTGGATCCGATCCGCGGCACCGATCAGCTGGGCCGGGTCTCGACGACGGCGTTCGACGCCCTCGGCAGGCGGGTGCTGGCCGCCGATCCACGGGGCGCGGTCTCCGAAACCGCCTACACCGCGGCGGGACAGGTCGCCTCGGTGACCGATCCGCTCGGCCGCAAGGTGTCCTACGAGTACGACGCCAACGGCAACCGCACGAAGGTCACCGACGCCCGCGACGGGCAGACCGTCTTCGACTACGACGCGATGGACCATGTCGCCAAGGTCACCGACCCGCTCGGCAAGTTCGAGCTGGCGGAGTACGACGCCAACGGCAACCAGAAGAAGCACACCAGCAGACGCGGCATCGTCACCGAACACGACTACGACGAGCTGGACCGGCGCCAGGAGAGCCGGTACGGGACCGAAAGCAGCACCAAGTTCGGTTACGACCTCGGCAACCGGCTGAAGCGGACCGAGGACTCGGCCGCGGGCGTCGCGACGATCGACTACGACGGCCTCGACCGGGTCAAGGCGGAAACCACCCCGCACGGCAGCGTGTCCTACGACTACAGCGCGACGGCGCGGGACCGGACCATGACCGTGCCCGGCCGGGCCCCGGTCCGGCAGGTCTACGACGCCGTGGGCGCGCTGTCCGAGGTGCAGCAGGGTGGCAGCGCGGTGACCACCGTGAGCCGTGACGCGGTGGGCCGCGCGGAGCGGGTCGGCGCCCCCGGTGACGGGTTGTCGCAGACCTACGCCTACGACGACGCGGGCGAGATCAAGTCGATCACCTATCGTTCGGGGCAGAACGTCCTCGGCGACCTCGCCTACGACTACGACACGGCGGGCCAGCCGACGAGGACACGCGGAAGCTACTCCCGCGCGATGCTGCCCGAGGCGTTCGGGGACGCCAGCTACGACAAGGCGAACCGGATCCGCAGTGTCGGTGCCACCCCGGTCAGTTACGACCCGGACGGCAACCTGCTTTCCGACGGGACGGCCACCTACACGTGGAACGCCCGCGGGCAGCTCGCCGGGCAGACCTCGCCGGGCATGACGGCCAGGTTCGACTACGCGGCCGACGGCAAGCGGCAGGGCCGCACGATCAACGGCGTCACCACCAACTACCTGTACGACGGGGACAACCCGGTGCAGGAGAAGGTGAACGGCGCGGTCACCGCCACCATGACGTCGGCGGGGGTGGACGGGTTCCAGCTCCGCGAGTCGGGCGGCACGACCCGCCGCTTCCTGACCGACGCGCTGGGCAGCGCCGTCGGCCTGGCCGACAACACCGGCGTGGGCGCGTCGTACTCCTACGAACCGTTCGGCCGGACCTACGTCACCGGGAACGACGGCGGCAACCCGTACCGGTTCGCGGGGCGCGAGGACGACGGCACCGGGCTGTACTACAACCGCGCCCGGTACTACAGCCCCGGCCTGCAACGGTTCCTCAGCGAGGACCCGATCGGGTTCGACGGCGGGATCAACCTGTACGGCTACGCCGGCAACAAGCCGACCCAGCTCACCGACCCGATGGGCACGAAGCCCGCGTCTTCGGGCAATGGCTGCGGTTCGAACAGCTTCACGCCCGAAACCAGGGTGCGGATGGCGGACGGCTCCGACAAGCCGATCGCCGAAGTGAAGCCGGGCGACAAGGTGCTCGCGACCGATCCGGCCGACGGGCACACGGAAGCTCGAGTGGTCACCGCGGCCATCGCGGGTGATGGCCAGAAGCACCTCGTCGCCATCTCCGTCGACACGGACCGGGACGGCAAGGCCGACAGCACGATCACCGCGACGGACGGACATCCGTTCTGGGTCGCGGCCGGTCCCGGCGAGTGGCGGGCGGCGCGAGACCTGCGTCCCGGTGCCCTGCTACGCACCTCCGCGGGCACGTACGTCCAGGTCACCGCTGTCGAGCAGCGGGCGGAGACACTCCGGGTACACAACCTTTCCGTCGACGGACCACACACGTACTACGTGCTGGTCGGCGACATCCCGGTACTCGTCCACAACTGCGGTACGGGGGACGGCGGTAAGTACGGTGATCTGCAGCCTGCCGGGCAGGGATACGAGATCAACCACATCCCGGCCAATTCCATCAGCCCGCTCAGCAAGTACAGCGGCCCCTCGATCCGGATGGACCGCGCCGACCACCGTGAGCTCTACAGCACCGGTTCCTCCCGGGAATCACAAGCCTGGCGGATGCGGCAGAAGGAGATGATCGACGCCGGGGACTTCCGAGGGGCGATGATGATGGACATCCAGGACATCCGCAACCGCTTCGGCACCAAGTACGATCGGCAGATCGCCGAGATGTGGGCGAGCCTGAGCCAGAACCGGGCTCTCCGGAACTGGCTCGAAAACAGGTGAATGCACGGACAAGCGAACGCGGAACGAAATGGGACTCGGTGTGTCTTCAGAGTGGAAAGCGGAAATCGTGGCGTGCGGCGACCTCATCCAGGACGACGACGATTCGGCGCCTCCGGAAGAGGCCGAGCGCCGCTGGAACCGGTACGTCGAGCTCGCCGACGCCGTGACCGGCGCGGAGGGGCCGGAAGGAGTCGCGGCAATCGTCGCCTCGCTGAAAGCCGAGGACGACTACGGGGCCTACCAGGCCGCGCACGCGGCCCTTTCCCGGTTCCCGCACAAGGACCTGGGGGAGGGAATGGCGCAGGCCGCCGGCGACCTGCTCGCCCTGCCGAAGGACAACAACGGCAACGTTCTGCTCATCCTCGCGCACGCGGGACCGGACGCGGTACGTGCCTTCACCGATGCGGTGCGTGGCGCTACTCCGGAAGTCCGCGCCGCATTGCGTGAACTGGTGGAGTTCCATGAATCCGAGGAGTGGCTCACGGACGAAAAGGCGCACGGGTTCATCCGGATCCGGGATGAATAGCAGTGGACCAATTCGGTGTCGATGTTCCTCGTCACCGTCGAGCACGGGGACATCGGCCCGGTCGACATCGCGTGCGGATCTGGCTGGACAACCCTGAGGAAGCGCAACGGGTGAGGATTCGCCTCACCACGGAGTGATGCACGGTCGGTGCGGACAGGCGTCCGCGTAGCTGGGGGCGTGAATATGCGTGCGTGGGCAAGAACGCGTCGGTGGCTCGTCGCGGGGGCGGTGCTGGCCGTCGCGGCGGGAGTTCCCGTGTGCTCCGCCGGGACGGCACAGGCCGCGGAAGGCCAGGTGCACAAACCGGCGGACGCCAAGGTGATCGAGGGCCGCTACATCGTCTCGCTCAAGGCACGGCCCGGGCTCGCGGCCGCCGCGAGCGCGAGTTCGCTCGCGGGCAAGTACGGCGGCAAGGTCGAGCGCACCTACCAGGCGGCGCTGACCGGGTTCACGCTTTCGGCGTCGGAGGAGCAGGCGAAGCGCCTGGCCGCCGACCCGCGCGTGGACCGGGTGGAGGCTGACGCGGTCGTGCGTAGCACCGGCACGCAGACCACCCCGCCGTGGAACCTCGACCGGGTCGACCAGCGAAGCACCGTGCTGGACGACACGTACACCTACCCGGATGGCGCGGGCGCCGGAGTGACCGCGTACATCATGGACACCGGGGTCCGGACGTCCCACGCCGAGTTCGAGGGACGCGCCAGCGTCGGCTTCGACGCCATCGGCGACGGCTGGAACGGCCAGGACTGCAGCACTTTCGGGCACGGCACGCATGTCGCGGGCACCGTGGGCGGTGCGACCTACGGCGTGGCGAAGAAGGTCAAGCTCGTCTCCGTACGTGTGCTGAGCTGTGAGAACGTCGGTGCCGTCAGCCAGATCATCGCGGGCGTCGACTGGATCACCCAGCACGCACAGCGGCCCGCGGTGGTCAACATGAGCCTGGGCGGCGGGAAGTCCGCGGCCCAGGAACTCGCGGTCAAGAACTCCATCGCCTCCGGCCTCACCTACGTGGTGTCCGCCGGGAACGACGACCGGGACGCCTGCAACGCCAGCCCCGCCGCCCTGCCGGAGGCGATCACCGTCGGCGCGAGCAACCCGGTCGACGAGCGGGCGCGGGACTGGAAGGATCCGGGCAGTTCGATCGTCAGCGCGTCGAACTACGGCCCCTGCCTCGACTTGTTCGCCCCCGGGGAAGCCATCAAGTCGGCGCACAACGCCACCGACACCGCGACGGTGATCCTCCGCGGCACGTCGATGGCGTCCCCGCACGTGGCGGGCGCTGCCGCGCTGCTGCTGTCGCAGTCGCCGAACCTGGCACCGGCCGAGGTGACGAACGCGCTGCTCGGCCGGGCCACGGTCGGCGTGCTGAAGCAGGACACACTGAAAACCGGCTCACCGAACAAGATGCTCTACACCGGAGTGCCGCCGCAAATGGTCTGTTCGGGCACGAACGACTCCCGGCGGTCCATTCCCGATCTCGGCAGCGTCACGAGCACGATCGAACTGACCGCGTGCCCCCGAAAAGTGGCGTCGACGGCGACGGTGCGGGTGCGCGCCGAACATCCGGCACGCGGTGACCTCTCGGTCCGCCTCGTCGCGCCCGACGGCTCGGAGCGCGTGCTGAAGGAAGCCGACGGCGCCGACGCCACCCCCAACCTCGACCAGACCTACTCGCTCACCGATATGTCCACAAAGGACGCAAATGGGGTCTGGAAACTGGTGGTACGGGACAACTTCGGCTTCGACGAGGGTGCGTTGGTCGGCTGGAACCTGGTGCTGGCCGAACCCGCGGTCGCGTTGCCCGTGGTGTCGTCGGCGGTGTATCCCGCCGACAACCAGCCGCACGGCGGTGTCGGCGTCGGCGGCACGTTCGTCTTCAAACCGGGCAGCTCGGTGCCGGTCGCGAAGTACTCGTACCAGCTGGACGGCGAAGCACAGCCGAAGGAAGTAACCGCGACGAACGGCGAGGCGTCGGTGACCATCACCCCGGACGCGGCGGGCCGCCGGACGCTGACAGTGCGCGCGTTCAACGCCGTCGGCGAGCCTTCCGCTCCGGTGCCGTACGACTTCGTGGTCGCCGACGTGCCACCGCCCGCGGCCCCGGTGGTGTCCTCCTACGACTATCCCGCGGACGGACGTCCCAGCGGTGGCGCGGGATTGACCGGCGGCTTCACCTTCAAACCGGGCAGTGCGCAGGCGGTCAAGAAGTACTCGTACCAGCTCGACACCGACGCGCAGCCGGCCGAGGTCGCGGGCACCGGCGAGGTTTCCGTACCCGTCACGCCGAGCGCGGCCGGCCGCCGGACGCTGACGGTCCGCGCCATCGACGGCGGCGCCCCGTCCGCGCCCACCACCTACACGTTCACCGTGGCCGCGGCGACGGATCTCCTCGACGGCGGCACCCTGGTCGCCGACGGTGCGGCCGTCACCCAGACCATCCCGGTCGACAAGGCGCTCCGGCTGCGGTTCGACGGCACGGCGGGCGACAAGCTCGGCCTCGGCATCCCGTCGAACGCCGTCACGACCTTCGCGAAGGTGTGGGTCGTCGACCCGGCAGGCCGCTCGTTCACGGTGGAGAACAACAACGGCCCGTCGTACACGAGCCCGGCGACCAGCCGCTACATCCCGATACCGGCACTGACGACGACCGGGTCGTATCAGGTGTTCGTCGATCCGGACGCCGCCGGAACCGGTGCGGTCACCGTGCAGCTCTCGAAGAGCCTCACCGGGACGACCGACCCGGCGGCGCAGGGATTCCCGTACAGCCTGACCAGATCGGGCCAGTCCGTGGACCTTTCCTTCGACGGCGCGCAGAACACCTGGTACGACCTCGGTGTCACCGATCAGCCGAGCACCCAGTACCTGACCGTGCACGTGTTCGACCAGAACGGGACCAGGGCCGGGAACCCGCTGGTCCTCTATTCCGGCTCGCCCGTCCGGTTCCGCACCGCGGCGCCCGGCAGGTACCGGGTGGTCGTCGGCGACTACTTCGGTGGAAGCACCGGCGGCGGGAAGCTGTGGCTGTCGACCGAGGCGGACGCCGGTGACATCACCACCTCCGGACCTGCCAAGACGCTGACACTGAGCAGGCCTGGGCAGCACGCGCGGCTGAGGTTCGACGGCACGGCGGGGCAACGGCTCGGCTTGGCGTTCACCGACCTGTCGTGGCAGTTCGGCTCCCCCAACACGGTGGCCACCGGGCCGGACGGGGGCGCGCTGAACGTGGAGAAGTACGGCAGTGGCGCGATCTTCCCGGCACTCAAGCAGACCGGCGGTCACGAACTGGCCGTGAACAGCGGCAGTGCGAACACCGGGACCCTCAAGGCCACGTTGTCCGAGGAGGTCGCGGCCGGCCCCATCGCCGTGGGCGGCGCGGCCAAGCCGATCACGGCCGGCCGCGTCGGGCAGCACACCCGCCTGAAGTTCGACGGTACGGCCGGTCAGCGGCTGAGCCTCGGTGTCACCGACGCGACGACGGGCTTCGGCAACCACTTCATCCGCGTCTACCAACCGGACGGGACGACGCTGAGCTACGGGTCCCACACCACCGGTGCCGACCGGTACGTGTTCGAGGTGCTTCCGGTGACCGGCGCCTATGAGATCCTGGTGAGCCCGACCAACAGCGCCACCGGAACGGTCACGCTGACCCTGTCCGCTCCCGCGGACGCGGGGACCGTCACGGTGGGCGGTGCCGCGGTCGCGGTGTCGGTGCCCCGCGCGGGGCAGGAGGGGAAGGTTTCCTTCACCGGCGCGGCCGGTGACAAGCTCAGGCTGACGTTCAGCGGCAGCACGTTCGCGGACAAGATCTTCTCCCTCACCGTCCTCAAACCGGACGGGACCACTCTGGTCGACAGGGCCTACAAGCCCGACCTGAACCCGTACGACCTCCCGGCGTTGCCGACGGCGGGCACCTACGTGGTGCTCATCGATCCGTCCGTCGCGGGGACGGGGTCGCTTGCGGTCGGTCTGGTCCGGTCACCGTGACAGGACGGAAAACCTGGGGCAGGCGGTCGTTCCTGGCCGCCGTGGGCGTGGCGGGCCTCGCCGGATGCGCGGGCCCGTACGTCCCCGCCCCGTCGCCATCCCGCGCCTTGCCGCATCAACCGGGGGTGGTGGACCCGGCGTTGGCCAGGACGGAACTGGTGGCCTTCGACGTGACGGCTCGGGACAGGGACGGACTCGCGGCGGTACTGCGGGCCCTGAGCGCGCCGGCGCCCGGGGCGACGGCGACCGTCGCGGTAGGGGCCTCGCTGTTCGACGGACGGTTCGGCCTCGACCGTCCGCGACGGCTGACCCCCATGCCGTCCTTCCGCAACGACGTCCTGGATTCCCAGTGGTGCCACGGAGATCTGCTCGTCCAGGTGAGCGCGGACACCGAGGAGCCGATCAGAACGGCGCTGGCGCGGGAAATCCCGGGCGTCACCCCGCGCTGGCGCCTGCCCGGCTTCCACCCCGGCGGTGAAGCGCGCAACCTGTTCGGCTTCCGGGAAGGCGCCGGAAACCCCGACACGGCGGACGCCGGGCTGATGGACCAGCACATCTGGGTCCAACCCGGCGACGACGAACCCGCGTGGTGCGCGGGCGGGAGCTATCAGGTCGTCCGCCTCATCCGGCTCGCCATGCCGATCTGGGACGCGGAGCCGGTCGCGACCCAGGAACGGGTGTTCGGCAGGAGCAAGGACACCGGGGCGCCGCTCGGGCAGGCCAGGCTGTACGAGAAACCCGACTACACCAACGATCCTGGGGGCCGGGTGATCGCTCTCGACGCCCACATCCGCCGCGCGAACCCTCGGACGCCGGGCAGCGACGCGCGGCAGATCCTGCGCCGTAGTCACTCCTATCGGCGTACCCCGGAGGACAGCGGGCAGATCTTCGTGTGTTTCCAGCGGGACGTGGAGCTGGGCTTCGCCACCATCCAGCGGCGGCTGGCCGGTGAGGCGCTGGAGAAGTACCTGCTGCCGTTCGGTGGTGGTTACTACTTCGTTCTGCCGGGTGCGACGGGCGACGACTTCCTCGGCGCCACAATGCTTTCCGGACGCTGACAGACCTCGCCCGCGAGGGGACCGCGTTCCGTGAATGCCACATTGAGGGACTCAGAGCCCGTCAATGTGGCATTCACGGACTTGACGCCCCCTACACGTGCAAGGAAGACGGCACGACGAACTCCGACGATCCGGCGCACTGAGGAACAGCCCCGCCTGGGCGGGGACGATATCCATTGTGGACACCAGCGCGACAAGGGCGTCCCTCGGTGCATCGAACGCACCGAATGACCCCCTCGGCACATCGGGAACCCACGAAAGGATGTTCGGTTCCCGTACATGTGTGCGACAGCCGTAGTCCACATCTGCTCGGGATCACTCGCTTACGTTCGCGAACGACGTTCAGACGTGAGGAGTTCGGAAGATGGATCGCAGAGCGTTCATGGCGGCCGCCGGTGCCGCCGCGGCGGGGACCGTGCTGGTTCCCGGTCAGGCGGAGGCGCAGCCGGGATGGGGACCGTCCGGACCGGTCGTGCGGTTCAACATCCTCAGCGACATCCAGGGCGACCTCGCCGACTTCGGCCGCGCGCTCGACGATCTGGACGCGATCAACCCGGGCAGTGCGGGCCTCGGCATCGCGGGGGACATCACCCCGCGCGGCTACGACTTCGAGTACGCCCAGGTCCGCGAGACGCTCGACAAGCACCGGCACCCGCGCGAGGTCGCTTGGGCGATCGGCAACCACGAGTTCTACGTGCCGAAGTGGCGGGACCCGGACACGCTCGCCCAGGAGACCTGGCCCAACGGCACGACCGAGGATTCGCTGTTCCGCAGTTTCTTCCGTTTCGCCGGGCGCAACACGATCTACAGCGAGTCGTCGTTCGGCGGCATCCCGGTGCTGTGCCTCGGCACCGAGCGCTACGCGAAGTACCACGACCCGAAGCTCTGGGACGAGGTCTGGATCAGCGACCAGCAGTTCACCTGGCTGGAACAGCGCCTGCGCTACTGGTCGAACCGGCGCAAACCGGTGATGGTGCTGACCCACCACCCGCTGCCGAACACGGTTTCCGGTACCCACAACAAGCTCTACCTGTCGGACTACCTGCAGCCCGACCGCCTGCTCTCGATCCTCGGCCGCTACCCGGACGTCTTCCTGTTCTCCGGGCACACGCACTGGGATCTCAACCTGTCCGACTGGGTGGTACGCCGGGTGGTCCCCGGTACCGGCAACCTCGAAGGCTTCACCGTGGTCAACACCGCCGCCGTGCAGGTCGGCTGGATGGACGACGGCAAGGGCGGCGAGGTGTCGCTCGGCGGCGCGTTCAACCAGGGGCTCCAGATCGAGGTCTCGCTTCGCTCGGTCGTCATCAAGGCGCGCGACTTCACCACCCGCACCTGGCTCAAGCAGCTCACCGTCCCGCTGCACAACTCCATCGGCGGCCCATGGTGACCCTCAGACCGTCCTTTATGGATTGACGGTCCGTGAAGGCCTCATTCGCAGCGCTCAACGCTGTGAAGGAGGCCTTCACGGCATCGAGTGTCCCCTTTACCGCGCCGCGCACGATGATCATTTCGGAAAAGTCGTGCCGGTGAAAGGCGGCCGGAGCGTTGGAGTAACGTGTCCGACCTCACGGAGGGGGAGAGGTGCGGGGGGACGGGAGTGCCGGCGGTCCGGTTTTCGGTGCGCCGTGGGGAAAATCGGCAGGTCGGAGCGCATGTCATCCGCTGATCTGCCATCTGCTCGACACCGCCGCGGTGGCGGGAATACTGGCTCCCGTCCTGCTGGCGGGCAGGCGCTGGCGCGTGCTGCGGGAATCGTGTGCGGTACTGCGAGATCCGCGGTCATGGGTGGCATTACTGTGCGGTATTCACGACATAGGAAAGTATTCGCCGACTTTTCAGTCGCTCAATTTCCCGCTCGCCGTCACCCGGCTGGGGCCGTGGGCGCTCGGCGATCTCACCCTGATGCGCAGGCCCGGCGGCCTGTCCGGCCGGGTCGACACCCCGCACGGGTTGCTGACCGCCCAGCAGGTGAAGGACCTGCTGCTCTCGTGGGGCACGACGCGGGAGACGGCGATCGCCCTCGCGGTGGCGCTGGGTGGGCACCATGGGCATTTCCCGGCGAGCAGCGGCGTCGCGCAGGCGCGCAGCGAGCGCAACGCCCACGGTGGGGCGGCGTGGGCGGAGCGGCGCACGGACATGGTCCTCGAACTGGCCCGGTTGCTCGGCTTGCCCGATCCGCGATCGCTGCACTGGCACGAGGTCCGGCTGTCGCTGGACGCGCTGACCGGGCTGGCCGCGCTCGCGACGGTGAGCGACTGGATCGCCTCCGACGCGGCCGGCTTCCCGTCTCCTGAAGGGGACTTCGACCTGGCCGCCTATGCCAAGGGCGCCCAGGTACGGGCCGAGGCCGCGGTGGCGAGGCTCGGGATGACGCCCTGGCAGCCACCCGCGCGGACGACGTTCGCGACGCTGTTCCCCGGCTCGCCGTTCCCGGTGCAAACCGTGGTCGAGCGGGTGACCGAGGGGATTTCCGGCCCGGTCATGCTGCTTGCGGAGGCACCGACCGGCGAGGGCAAGTCGAAAGCGGCTCTGCAGGCGGCCGCGACGATGGTGCGCCGGCTGGGCATGGCGGGCGTCTACGTCGCGATGCCGACCCAGGCGACCAGCGACCAGATGCACGCGGTCATCGAGGGCATGCTGGCGGGGCTCGGCGACGAGACGCCGGTGCACCTTGCCCATTCCGGTGCCCGCGACCACCTGGTCGCCCGGCCCGGCGACGCGGGGCGCGACGACCCGCGGGACGTCATGGCACAGACGTGGTTCACCCGGCAGAGGAACCTGCTCGCCATGCTCGGCACCGGGACCGTCGACCAGGCGCTCAAGGGTGCGATCCGGTCGGGCCATGTGTTCGTCCGCCTCGCCGCGCTGGCGAACAAGGTCGTCGTGTTCGACGAGGTGCACGCCTACGACGTCTACATGTCGACACTGCTGGAGCGCTTGCTGATGTGGCTCGGCGCCCTGGGAGCACCGGTGGTCCTGCTGTCGGCGACCCTGCCCGCGAAGCGACGCCACGACCTGCTCGCCGCGTGGCAGGCGGGATTCCGTGGCTGCCATCCCCGGGAGATCGCGGACACGCCGAGCACGTCTTACCCGGGTGTGCTCGTCGCCGACGGCCAGGAGATTGTCGTGCATGCCGCCGACGTGTCCCCGGTGAACGAGGACCGGGTGATCCGCCTCGAACACGTCGCCGACGAGGATGTCGTGGAGTGGCTGCTCGGGCACGCGATGCGCGACCGTTGTGTCGCGGTGATCCACAACCTCGTCCGGCGGGCCGTCGCGACGTACGACGCACTGGGGCAGCGCATCGCCTTGATGCCCGAAGACGAACGTCCGATGCTGGTCGCCATCAACGGCACACTGCCCGCCGGGCAACGGCAGCCGGTCGAAGAAGAGCTGCGTCGTAGTTTCGGGCAGGGTGGTGAGCGGCCACGCCGGGCGATCGTCGTCGGTACGCAGGTCCTCGAACAAAGCCTCGACCTCGATTTCGACGGTATGGTCAGCGATCTGGCCCCGATCGACGCGATGATCCAGCGTGCGGGCCGGGTCCACCGGCACACGCGGGACGTCGCGCGCGGTCCGCAGGTGCTGGTCGTCACGGGCGTCGCCGATACTCCCAGTGGTCCGGAATTTCCGCCCTACCTGAGAACGGTCTACGCGCCGATCGTGCTCATGCGCACCTGGGCACTGCTGAAGAACCGGCAGCGTATCGAGTCCCCTGTGGACATTCCCGGTATCGTCGACCTTGTCTACGGCGCACGCGTCGAGTGCCCTTCGGGCTGGGAAACGATGTGGCACAAAGAAAGCGAGTACCTCGACGATGTCATCGCGAAAGACAGAAAGGCCGCGCGGACAAGGTATCTCCCGTTGCCCTACGCGGTCGAAGATCTCTCCGAGCTGACGGAGCGTCCGAAGCAGACTCAGACGAGGAAGAACCGGGGGAACCGCCGATGACCGACGAGCTGTCCGGCGTTCTGCGGCTACGCGAGCGAGGAGGAGTCATGATCCCCTCCTTCGACGTCGGCGCCGAACCGTGGCTCCCGGTGGTCGGTTTCGACCACGCGCTGGAACAGGTGAGCCTGCGCGAAGTGCTGTCGCGTGCCCACCTGATCCGCCGGATCGCCGGAGATACCCCGCCGATGACAGCGGCCTTGTACCGGCTCGTCCTGGCCCTGTTCCACCGGGTTTACGGGCCGGAGCGGCGGCAGGACTGGGGTACATTGTGGACAGAAGACGCCTTCGACGTCACTCCGCTGACGGCGTACTTCGACGCGAACGCGAAACAGTTCGACCTCTTCGACTCCGAGCGGCCGTTCCTGCAATGTCCGGAGCTGCCTGCGGAGCGGAAGGCCAGCGTCGCGAAACTGATCCCGCACCGGTCCGTCGGGAACAACGTGACGCTGTTCGATCACACCACCGCCGAGGACCGCGTCGAGCTGACTCCGGCCGAGGCCGCGCGATGGCTCGTCACCGCGCAGGCCTTCGACCCGGGCGGGATGAAAACGCCGTACCTGAAGGAAAAGAACTCGGTGCGTGCGCCATGTTCGGGGCTCGGTGTCGTGCTCGTCGAGGGAGCCACGCTGAAGGAGACCTTGCTGCTCAACGCGGTGCGGTACGCCCCGAGCGCCGAGAAACCGCTGTTGACGACGTCCGAGGACGCGCCCGCGTGGGAACAGGAGCCGCCCTCACCGCATCCCGGTTCCCGGAACGCGTTGGGCTGGACGGATTTGCTGACCTGGCCCGCCCGCCGCATCCGGCTGCTGCCGGAGATCGTCGACGGCGTCCCCGTCGTCGCCGAAGCCGTGCTGACGCCCGGCGAACGCCTTCTCGACGAGTTGCCGGACGTCGAACTCATGGCGGCCTACCGGACGCCGGTGGGAGCCGACGGAAAACCGAAACCCGGCGCGCCGATGCTGCCGCTGCGGCTGCATCCGGTGCGCGGGATCTGGCGGCACAGCGTCGAGTTGCTGCTCGAAGACAGCTGGGCAGAGGAACGGACCCGGCAACGTCCGAGGGCGCTCAAACAGATCGCCGAACTCGTGGAGTACGAGCACATCCCGCCGGACACGCTGTACACGCTGCGGGTGTTCGGTCAGCAGCTGGACGCGAAATCTTCGGTCGTCGAGGGTTATCTCGAAGAAGAGGTCCTCGCGCCGGTGGCACTGGTGCGGGCGACCGATGACGCGCTGGCCGGGTTGATCGGCAGCGCGATCCAGCTCGCCGACGAGGCGGGCGCGGCGCTGCGTTCCCTGCAGGGCGAGTACCACAAGTCGTTGCGTGCCAGGCCCGACGTGACCCTCGACCTCGCCTACTGGCCTGCCTT
This sequence comes from Amycolatopsis sp. NPDC058986, assembly GCF_042741125.1. Lineage (NCBI taxonomy): Bacteria > Bacillati > Actinomycetota > Actinomycetes > Pseudonocardiales > Pseudonocardiaceae > Amycolatopsis > Amycolatopsis sp. NPDC058986. Next base: position 137,815 of record NZ_JBHYJW010000014.1, read on the forward strand.
GCCGCAGCCGTTCGCCGTTTTCCTGCGCGCGGTCAACGACGCTCGGCTCGAGGGACGGCCGGAGGCACGGGCCGCCGCGACGTGGAAACGCGCGGTCACGCTCATCGCCGAGCGTGCCGCCGAGGACTGGGCCGCCGGGGTCGCGGCGGGAGACCGCAGCCTCAGCATGCTCGGGAAGGAGCACGCCGCTTTCCGGCTGCGGCTGGCCAGGATCGCCATGGCCTTCGACGCCCACGCCGCCAAATACCTCACGAAGGGGCCGAACCGGTGAGCACCTCGGTCGCGCAACGACGCGACACGTTCGTCAAAGCGTTGTACGCCTTGCACAACGGCGCCGGCTCGGGCATTCCCCGGCACCAGTCGGACTGCCGCCGGACACTCGCGCGCCTGCGGCGGAGCCTCGCGGGACCACGGCAGCAGAGCGAGGCGTACGAACTCGTCTTCCGCCACGATCCGCCGGAGTCCGAACAGGACACTTGGCTGCTGGTGGCCGGTTTGTTCGCCGCACATCCCCAGCCGCATCGCCGGGGCGACCGGTCGCTGGGGACCTCGATGCGGGCATTGCGCGAGAAACGCGGCGAGTCCGTGACCCGCCGGTTCGAACAGCTGCTGGGCCGCGAACGCGAGGCCCTGCCGCATCACCTGCGGCAGCTCGTCCGGCTGCTGGCCTCCGACGACGTCCCGGTCAACTACGGCGCACTTCTGGACGATCTCGTGATCCTGCTCGGCGACGACTACCGCGAACCCGCCGCGCACCGCGTCCGGCTGCGGTGGGCCCGGGACTTCCACAGCCCCGCACCGGCCGCCACCCTCTGAGAACCATCCGGAGAACCAGTGATCATCGAACTGCACCTGCTCCAGTCCTTTCCGGTCAGCAACCTCAACCGGGACGACGTCGGCCAGCCCAAGACCGCCACGTTCGGCGGCAGCACCCGCGGCCGGATCTCCAGCCAGTGCCTCAAACGGTCCGCCCGGCTCCTGTTCACCGAACACGGCCTCGGCGAGCAGGAGACCGGTGTGCGCACGAAGCGGTTGCGCGACCGCGCCGTGCGGCTGCTCGCCGAACGGGGCCGCGACGAGCAGGCCGCGCCCGCCGTGGTCACCGCGGGCCTCGAACACCTCGGCTTCGGTGTCGACCAGGCCAAGGGGCTCACCGAATACCTGTTGTTCGTGGGCAGGGAAGCGGTCCAGCACCTGGCCGATTACTGCGACGGGCACTGGGACGAGCTGGCGGCCGCGGCGGCGGCCAAGGACGGCAAGAAGAAACCGGCGAAGGTCAAACCGGACAAGAACGCGCTCGCCGAAGCCCGGCGGATGCTCGACGCGACGCGGGTCGCCGACGTGGCGTTGTTCGGCCGGATGATCGCGGACAACAAGGATTTCAGCGTCGACGCCGCCTCCCAGGTCGCGCACGCCCTGTCGACTCACGCCGTGGCAACCGAATTCGACTTCTACACCGCCGTCGACGACCTGAAACCGGACGCGGAGGCCGGTGCGGACATGATCGGCACCATCGACTTCACTTCCGCCTGTTACTACCGCTACGCCAATCTCGACCTCGGCCGGTTGCGCGAGAACCTCGGCGGGGACGAGGAACTCACGGCACGCTCGGCGAAGGCGTGGCTCGGCGCGTTCATCCACGCCGTGCCCAGCGGGAAACAGAATTCGATGGCCGCCCGCACGATGCCCGACACGCTGCTCGGTGTCGTGCGTGACGCGGGTGCCTGGAACCTCGCCAACGCGTTCCTCGCACCCGTGACCGCCGGCGACCTCATGGCCGAGTCCACCGCCCGGCTCATCCGGCATTTCCGGCAGCTGCGCGGGTTCTACGGTGACAGCGGCATCCGCGCCGCCGTCGCCGCGTCGGTGACCGGCACGATTCCGGACACCGGGGAAACCGAACTCGCGGTCTCCGCGGGCGAATTCACCTCCCGCGTGCTGAGCGCCGCGGGATGACGGCCACGCTGGCCCTGTGTTTCGACGCGCCCATGCAGTCGTGGGGGCTGCGCTCCTGCGGCGTGCTGCGGGACACCGCGCTGGAGCCGACGAAGTCCGGTGTGGTCGGCCTGCTCGCGGCCGCCATGGGCGTCGAACGCGACGACGAGGCCGGGATCGCGGAGCTGGCCGCGCTGCGGCTGGGCATCCGCGTGGATCGCGAAGGACTCCTCGAACGCGACTACCAGACAGCGCAGAACGTCCCCACCACGCTCGGCACCGGACATCGCACGGTGGTGAGCGAGCGGTACTACCTCGCGGACGCGTTGTTCCTCGTCGCCCTCGAAGGCCCCGGCACCCTGCTCGGGCAGCTGGCCGACGCCGTCCGCGCGCCACGATGGCCGCTGTGTTTCGGGCGCCGCGCCTTCGTGCCCGCCCGTCCCGTACTGAGCGGGATCCACGACGGCACCCTCGAACGGACACTGCGGGAGCATCCCTGGCTCGAACATCCCGGACGGGCCGCGGTCGGGAACCACCAGGAGCGGCCGGGCCTGCGGACGGTGGTCGACTGCGGGGTGCGCGAGGCCGGGGCCCAGCCGCGGCACGACGTCCCGCTGTCGTTCGCCCGGACCGCCCGCCGCTTCGCCACCCGCGCGGTCCGGATCGGCGAGGTACCCCTGACCGACGACCTGATCACCACGGGAGAGCCGCCGTGTTCCTGAGCAAACTGAACGTCGACGTCCGCGCGCGTACGTTCCGCCGGGACTACGCCAATGTCCACGACATGCACCGCACGCTGATGTCGGTCTACCCCGATCCGCCCGCGACGGTCGAGAAGCGGCAGGCCCACGGCGTCCTGTGGCGGCTGGACGGCAGTCGCGGCGGGTTCGTGCAGTACGTCCAGAGCCACACCGAACCCGACTGGGCCAAGCTGCCGGCCGGGCATCTCACGGCACCGGCCGAGGTGCGGTCGCTGCGTCCCGTGCTCGACGCCGTCACGGCCGGGCGCAGGTTCGCCTTCCGGATGGTCGCCAATCCCACGAAATGCGGCCACGAGACCCGCAAACGCATCCCGCTCCGGCTGCCTGCCGAGCAGCTCGCCTGGCTGATCCGGCAGGGGGAACGCCACGGGTTCGTCATTCCCGCGGCCGGGGATGGCGGGCCCGACGTCGCCGCGACGCCGCTGGCGACGATCAGCGGGCACAAGAAGGAGACGAAGAAGATCACCGTCGAACCGGTCCGCTTCGACGGCCATCTCGTCGTCACCGACACCTGCGCGTTCACCCGTGCGCTGGCCGACGGCGTCGGCCGGGCCAAGGCGTACGGCTGCGGCCTGCTCAGCCTCGCACCGCCGCGTACCCGCTGACATCGTCCATTGTGGTCTCCTGGACGCGCGTGCGGCGGATGCGGCACGATCATCGCGGGCAGCGGGCACGAGGAGGCGCGGTAATGAACTCACCACAATGGACTGGCGGGCCGCTGCCGCCCTATGGTCAGCCGCCCTACGGCTACCCGCCGCGGCCGGGGTACCCGCCACCGAAGAAACGGCGCCTCGGGCTGCTGATCACCGCGATCGCCCTCCCGGTGATCCTGCTGCTCGGCGGTGGGATCACGGTGTTCGTCATCTACCAGAACGTGCACGCCGACGGCGGCGAGCCACCATCGAACGCCCAGCTCGGCAAGGCCTGCGCGGCAGTGAGCCCGCAGACGCTGGCCGCGCTGCGCACCACCAATCCCTATCCGCCCCTGAGTTCGCAACAGACGGGGTACACCTCGTGCGTCTGGGTGCAGACGAAGGGCCAGGACGGTCCCGGCCACCGTCAGCTGACGTTCCAGGTCAGCGACAGCACCAACTACGACTCCCAGTGCGACGGCACGCCGGCCCAGCCGCCGCCGATCGGCGACATGACCTGTCTCGGCCTGAAAGGCTCCGGCAGCAGCAACATCCGCCAGAGCCAGCTGCAGTTCACCAAGAACGGCAAGCACGTGCTCGTCCAGTTCGAGGGCTGGGACGTCGGTTTCCTGGGCAACACCCCGTTCTCGGACGACGTCCTCGTCAAGGCGGTCACCGACGTCGGCACCGAAGTGGTGAACCGCCTCTGAAAGACGCCGCGCTCGGAGGTGGGCGTGGTCCGTGAAGGCCTCCTTCACAGCGCTCAACGCTGCGAAGGAGGCCTTCACGGCCTTGAAGTCCACAAAGGACAGAGGTGTCTCAGCTCTCCCCGAGCGTACGGCCGAGAAGGGCGAGCAAGCGTTCCCAGTGACGCCGCAACGCGGCGGGATCGAACGCAGCCGTGTCGGACATCGTGAAGCCGTGGATCGTGCCGGGGTAGATCTCGCAGCTGTGGCCGACCCCCGCGTCATCCAGCGCCTGTTCGAGTTCGCCGAGGGCCTCCGAGGACATGTCGCCTTCGGCGAGACCGATGTGGACCTCCGCGGCGAGCCCGGAGACCAGCCGATGCGGGCTGTCGGGCGCGTCGGTGACCAACGGGCTGGGGTGGAACCCGGCAACGGCGGCCACCTGATCGGGATGGGCCGTCGCGGTGCGCATCGCCAAGCCCGCTCCCATGCAGTAGCCGGTCACGGCGACCGGACCGGCGCCGACCTCCGGCTGCGCGGTGAGGAACCCGAGGTAGGCGTCGGCGTCGCGCAGGGCGCGTTCGGTGGTGTGTGCCTCGATGAAGGGCATCAGCCGCTCGAAGACCGCGGGCCGGACCTCTTCGCCGATGTGCTCGGGAAGGTCGATCACCGGCGCCGGGCTGTGCCGGTAGTAGAGGTTGGGGAGGAGCACGTAGTACCCGTGCCCGGCCAGTTCGCGGGCCATCTCGCGCAGCACGGGCCGCACGCCGAAGGCGTCCGCGTACATCAGCACCCCGGGGTGCCGGTCGCCGTCGTCGGGGAAGGCGGCGAAGGCGTCGGCTTCGCCGTCCGCGGTGGAAATCCGCAGTGTCTTGGTGGGCATGAACTCTCCTGTCGTGGTTGATGTGTGGAGCTCGTGATCAACACGACAGGGGTGGAGCCCGCGCGGCGCTCAGAAGAGCACCGGGTCACCAATCCGTGTGTGGCGCGTGGCCGTCCCGGTAGTCATCGCCGCACAGCATAGCGAGGGTGTCGAAACGGCGCCTTCCTTTTCGTCGGTGGGGCATGAACACGGAAAAGATCGTCGAAACCGGCGGCGTCGAACTCGCCGTCGAGACCTTCGGTACCCGGGACGACCCCGCGGTGCTGCTGATCGGCGGCGGCTCGATGCTGTCGTGGGACGCCGGGCTGTGCGCGCGGCTGGCCGCCGGGGGCCGGTTCGTGCTGCGGTACGACCTGCGCGACCACGGCAGGTCGGTGACGTACCCGCCCGGCGCGCCCGAGTACGACCTGCGTGCTCTCAGCGCCGACGCCGTCGGCCTGCTCGACGCGTACGGACTGCCGAAGGCACACATCGTGGGCAGGACCGTCGGCGGGTGGATCGCGCAGCTCACCGCGCTGGACCACCCGGAGCGCGTCGCCACGCTCGCCCTGGTGTCGACCAGGCCGACCGCGCACGGCCCGAGCGACCCCGACCTGCCCGAGCACGCTCCCGAGGTGATGGCATACGTGACGGGCACGCCACAGCCGGACTGGTCGGATCGGACGGCGGTGGTGGAGTACCAGGCCGGGTTCGCGAGGGCCGCGTCCTCCGGGGCTCCGCACTTCGACGAGGCGTCGGTGCGCTCGGTCCTCGAACGGACGTATGACCGGGCCACCGACATGGCGTCGTCGTTCAACATCGCGGCCACCGATCCCGGTGCGCGGTGGCGCGAGCGGCTGGGCGAACTCGCGGTGCCGACCCTCGTCCTGCACGGCACCGCCGACCGGTTCTTCCCGTACGGCAACGCGGTGGCGCTCGCCGCCGAGATCCCCGGCGCGCTGCTGCTCCCACTCGAAGGCGTCGGGCAGGAGCTGCCGAGCGTCGTCTGGGACACCGTCGCGTCCGCACTCCTGGGGCACACGGCGGGCCGAACTGAGTAGTTCCGCGGATGCGGCGAGGGCGGGCGGATCGGCAGGCTCGCGGACATGCGAACCGACGTTTCCCTCGCGCCCGCCCTCGGCTCCGGCGAATCGAGCCTGCGTCGCAAAGCGGTCACCGGCGCGCTCCACGGCTTGCTCGCCGGACCGGCACTGGGCGTGCTCCTCGTCCTGATCGCGGTGGCCGGGCTGTGGGGCCGCACCGGGCTGGACGGCCCCGGCGTGTTCTTCCTGATGCTGCTGGTCGGCGTGACGCAGTACGGCCTCTACGCCTGGCTCGTCGTCACCGGCGCGGCCGCGCTGGCCGCGGCCTTCGGTCCCGCGCACCGGGCTCGTCGTCGTGCGTGGCTCACCGCCGTGCTCGCTTTCGCGGTCTACGTCCTGGCGCTGGCCGGAGTCCTGATCTTCTGGCCGTGAGGGCCGTACTCCTCGCGGTCACCCGAGCATGCGCAGGATCTCGCCGATGATCAGCTCCGGTTCGGTGAACATCACGAGGTGGCCGGACTTCGACGCCTCGACCAGCCGTCCGTTCGGCAGCGCGTAGGCGGTGCGCCGGTGGGCCGCGGTGATCGCCTTGCGGGTGCTCGCGGTCAACCGCGTCGACCGCATGCCGGTGATGACGCTGACGTCGAAGCCGCCGAGTACCGGCGGCCGGTCCCGCAGCCCGCGCAGTTCGCCGGGGAACGGCGCCATTTCGGCGAGCATCGCGCCGACGGCCCGCATGGTGAAGTCCTCGGCCCGGTGATCGGTGACGACGTCGGCGGGCTGGACGCGGCCCGGTTTGCTGCCCAGCAGCCGGTAGAGTCCGAGCCTGGCCACCGGCGGCAACGCGAACTGCATCATCCGATGCCGTTTTTCCGTCGCGGGGTCGAAGAACAGGTCGCAGTTCTCGTCGCTCTGGTCCACCAGGACGAGACCGCGGACGCGGCCCGGATCGGCCGCCGCGGCCACGCGCACGATCGGCCCGCCCCAGCTGTGCCCGACCAGGATGAACGGGCCCGGCCCGAGCGCGGTCAGCAGCGCGCCGAGATCGCCGGCGATCCGCTCGAGCGTGCGTGGCCGCGGATCGGGGTCGCTGCGGCCCGTGCCCGCCCGGTCGTAGACCACCGCGCGGACGTGCCCGGCGACGGCCGGTTGCACGAGTCCCCAGGTGGACCGTGAGAAGCCCATGCCGGATTCGAACACCACGACCGGCCCGCCGGTGCCGCGTTCCATGTAGTGCAGCCTGCGGCCGTCGTCCAGCGGCACGAATCCGCTCGTGCCGAACGTGTGGGTGCTCGCCGTCATCCCGCCTCCCGCCATCAAGTAAGGCTTACCTTAGTCCAGAGGGGAACGGATTCGGCGGCCGGTGCTGTCGATCGCGGGCGGTGTCGTTCGCCGTAGGTGAGGAAGGCATCGGTACGAGCGAAGGAACGACATGCGCGAACTGAAGGCGATCACGTTCGTGACCCTGGACGGGGTCATGCAGGCGCCCGGCGGCCCCGACGAGGACCGCGACGACGGTTTCGAGCACGGTGGCTGGGCGGTACCGCACATCGACGAGGGGATCCTCCGGCTGATGACGGGGCTGACCGCCGAAGCCGGCGCGTTGCTGGTGGGCCGCCGGACCTACGACGTCTTCGCCGCCACCTGGCCGCTGGCCGAACCGGGCGATCCGATCGGCGACCGGATGAACGGCCTGCCCAAGTACGTCGCGTCGCGGGCACTGGGCACCGTGTCGTGGCGGAACTCGACGCTGCTCACCGGCGACGTCGCCGAAGCGGTTCGCGAACTCAAACGCGGCGAGGGCGCCGAGATCCAGGTCCACGGCAGCGGCGACCTGCTCCAGACGCTCCTGGCGCACGACCTCGTCGACGAGCTTCAGCTGCTGGTGTTCCCGGTGCTCGTCGGCTCGGGCAAGCGGCTCTTCGGGACCGGGACCGTCCCCGGCCGGCTCCGGCACGAGTGCACCACGGTCTCCGGCAGCGGCGTCGTGATCAGCCACTACGTCCGGGACGGCGTGGTCGAGTACGGTGCGATGGGGCCGGAAACCGGGAACTGGTGACGGGACGGACGATGCCGCAGTACGCGATTCTGATCTACGAAAAGGAAACGCCGGGCGGCGTGGCCGACATCCCGCCCGAGGTGATGGAAGCGAACCTGGCCGCCGGGCCGAAGATCGCGGAGATGGGCGTGAAGGTCGTCCACGAGCAGGCACTGCAGCCCAGCGCGGCGGCCCGCACCATCCACCGCGACGGCCTGGTCACCGACGGTCCCTTCCTGGAGACCAAGGAGGTCATCGCCGGGTTCTTCGTCGTGGAGGCCGCCGATCTCGACCAGGCGATCGCCGTCGGGAAGCTGCTGCCGATCATGGACGGCGCGGTCGAGGTGCGGCCGCTGCTCGAGATGTGACCCCGGCCGAACGGGCCGTCGCGGACGCGCACCGTCGCGAGTGGGCCACCGTGCTCGCCGCGACGGTGCGCGTCACCCGCGACCTCGACCTGGCCGAGGAATGCGTCCAGGACGCCTATGCCGACGCGCTGGCGGCCTGGGCACGCGGTGGCGTCCCGGCCCGGCCGGGAGCCTGGCTGACCACCGCCGCCCGGCACAACGCGCTGGACGCGGTGCGCCGGGCCAAGACCCTGCGTGCGAAACTGCCGCTGCTCGTCGAGCCCGCGGCGGCCGAAACGGTGCTCCCCGAGGATCCGGTGGTGCGTGACGACCGGCTGCGGCTGGTGTTCCTGTGCTGCCATCCGGCGTTGTCCGCCGAGGCGCAGGTCGCGCTCACCCTGCGGCTGGTCTGCGGTGTGTCCACTCCGGACATCGCGAAGGCGTTCCTGGTCGCGGAAACGACCATGGCCGCCCGGCTCACCCGCGCGAAGAAGAAGATCGCGGGAGCGCGGATCCCCTTCCGGCTCCCCGCGCCTGCCGAGCTGCCGCGCCGGCTGGACGCGGTCCTCACCACGATCCACCTGCTCTTCACCACCGGGCACACCGCGCCGACCGGGCCCGCGCTGGCCGACGAGGACCTCGCCGAACGCGCGCTCGCGCTGGCACGCGTGCTCCGGGACCTGCTGCCCGGTGCACGCGAGGTCTCCGGGCTGCTCGCGTTGTTGCTGGCCAACCATGCCCGCCGGGCCACTCGGTCCACTGAGGACGGACAACTCGTGCGGCTGGCCGACCAGGACCGCGCGGCCTGGGACCGGCAGGCCATCGCCGAGGCGGACACACTGGTCGTCGAGGCGCTCCGTGGTGGTGATCCCGGCCGGTTCGCCCTCCAGGCCGCCATCGCGACGCTGCACGCGGACGCGCCTGCCTACGAGGACACCGACTGGGCACAGATCCTTGTGCTCTACGACGCGCTGCGGAAGGTATGGCCTTCGCCCGTGGTCGCGCTCAATCGCGCCGTAGCGGTCTCGATGGTCGACGGCCCGGCAGTCGCGTTGGCCGAGATCGAAAACCTGGAAGGGGATCCCCGGCTTTCCGGCTATCGTTACCTGCCCGCGGTCAAGGCGGACCTGCTGCGCCGCCTCGGTCGGGACGCCGACGCCGCGGTGGCGTACGAACAGGCTCTCGCTTTGGCGGGCAACGACGTCGAACGCGCGTTCCTCGCCGGGCGGCTCGCCGAGCTGCGCTGAGTGTCCACAGAAGACTGTCGGGAAAGGACAGTGCATGGCCGGGGTGTTTCCGCCGATCGAACCGTACGACCACGGACTGCTCGACGTCGGCGACGGTAACCACGTCTACTGGGAGACCTGCGGGAAGCCGGCCGGGAAGCCCTTGGTGATGCTGCACGGCGGCCCCGGCCAGGGCTGTTCACCGCAGATGCGGCGGATGTTCGATCCCGAACGCTATCGGGCCGTGCTGTTCGACCAGCGGGGCTGCGGACGCAGCGTGCCGCACGCGAGCGACCCCGCCACCGATCTGCGGCACAACACCACCGAGCATCTCGTCGCCGATCTGGAACGGCTTCGCGCGCACCTCGGCATCGACCGCTGGCTGGTGACAGGTGGCTCGTGGGGGAGCACACTGGCCCTCGTCTACGCGCAGCGGTACCCGCATCGGGTCTCGGAGATCGTGGTCAGCGCCATCTCGACGGCGCGACGTTCCGAGATCGACTGGCTCTACCGCGGCGCCGCGCGCTTCTTTCCCGAGGCATGGCAACGGTTTTCGAGCCTGGCCCCGAACGGCGACGACCTTCTCGCCGCCTACGCGCGGCAGCTGGAGGATCCCGACCCCCGGGTGCGTGACCGTGCCGTGAACGCCTGGTGCACCTGGGAGGACACCGTCCTCTCCCTGGAACCGAACGCGCCCCTGACCGTCCACAATGGTCATCCGGACCCTGGCAGCGTGGCGTTCGCCCGGCTCACCGCGCACTACTACTCCCACGCCGCCTGGCTCGAGGAGAACGCCGTGATCCGCGACGCCGGACGCCTCGCGGACATCCCCGGCGTCCTGATCCACGGCCGCCTCGACCTGAGCTGCCCGGTGACGACCGCCTGGGAACTCGCCCGCGCATGGCCCGGCGCCGAACTCCTCGTCGACGACCAGTCCGGCCACCACGGCAGCGTCACCAAACTCGCCTGGACCTTGGCCGCACTGGCCAGCTTCGCCACCCGCTGACACGGATCCCCCGCGCCGGTCCGTCCTCCAGTTTCCGGGATGTGTTTCGCGAGGGTCAATGAGCCGTTCGAGTAGCGCCTTCAGCGGTTGCCTCTCATCTGTCCTATGTGGAGAGACAGCGGTTTCGGGGCCACAGGCAGTGATCATGCATTACACGTCTGGACCCTTGTCCCACCGGTTCACCGTTGCTTAACCTGGGAAGACGCGGCACGTTCACGCCGCGGCTGGGGTTCGGCCAACTGGGGTTGGTTCCTCGTGACGGTGGCGAGCGCCACCGATGATTCCCGCTGCCGGAAAGGAATTCCGATGTCTGTCGCGCCGGATCGGTCGGTTTGCACGCGCTGCGGGATGCCGCTGGCCTACGACAGATTCATCGCGGGCCTCGACGGCAGGGAGGTCCCGGCCGCGACGGATCTGTGCACGCATTGCGTGAATCCGCCGGATCCCGCGGACCTGCGAGAACCGGAGGACCGGGGCGCGCTGCTCGACCTGGTCTTCCGGATCAGCCGTGGCGAGGAGGTCGGCGAACTGCCTGCCGAACTCGGCGAACTGGTCGCCAGCGTGCCTGCCCGGCGGGCCGGGGCGAAGGCCGACGCGGTGGTGCTTTACAGCGGGGGCAAGGACTCCAGCTGGATGTTGCACGACCTGGCCGCCCGGGACGTCCGGGTGGTGGCCTGGATGCTCGACCAGGGATACCAGTCGCCGCTCGCCATCCGCAACGCGCGATCGTTGTGTGACAAGCTCGGCGTGGAACTGGTCATCGCCCGGCCGGAACGCGATCCGATGAACACGTTGTTCCGGCTCGGTTTCGCGATGAACGAGGAGGACGACCCCGCGCTGCTGCGCGCCGCGATGTCGTGGGGCTCGGCCTGCTGGCCGTGCTTCTCCACCATTCTCGCGCAGGCTTCGGTGTTCTGCCTGGACAACGCGATCCCGCTGTGTTTCGTCGGCACGCACAAAGGGCAGAACCGGACCACCGCCGGGGACAGCCCGATCGTCAAGGTCGACGGCCTGACGCCGTTGGACGGAGTGGTCGAGGATCAGGTTTCGCTGCTGCGCAAACACGCCGAACGAAAAGCGCCCGAGGCCGCCGAACTGCTGCGCACGGGCTACAGCGGGACAGCGCTCGTCCCGTTCTACGAATTCGTGCCGAAACCGCCGACCGAGCGGATCATCGCGGATCTCGAGGCGATCGGCTGGGAAGTCCCCCGCAACACGGGAAGCTGCAGCACGAACTGCATGATCAACGAGCTGGGCTACCGGATCATGCGCAACCAGTACGGATTCGACATCTACCAGATCGCGGAAGCACACGAGCGACGGCTGTCACCGGATCCGGCACCGGCGAATATCGCGGTACTGGACGAGGAAGCGATCCGGCGGGGCGCCAAACTCATCGAGCTGACCCCGGTCGAATCGCGTCGCTGGGGCGTCGAGAAGTGACCGAGGAGACCGACTGGGCCCGGGTACGGGCCGAGTTCGATCTCGATCCCGCGTACGTGCATCTGAGCCTTTCGGTGATCGCGCCGCATCCGCGCCCCGTCCGGGCGGCCATCGAACGGCACCGTGCGGGTCTCGATCGCAATCCGGCTCTGTATTTCCACCGGCGGGACGACCTGCACCGGCGGGTGCTGGAGAAGGCCGGGCACTACCTCGCGGCCGATCCCGACTCGATCGCGCTGACCGAGAGCACCACGATGGGCCTGGCGGTGGTCTTCACCGGCATGGTGCTGCGCCAAGGGCAGGAGATCCTCAGCACCGGCCACGAGCACTACGCGGCCAAGGAACTGTTGCGGTTCAAGGCGGAATCGAGCGGAGCGGCACATCGGACGATCGATCTCTACGAGGATCCGCGCACGGCGACCGCGGACGAGATCGTGTCCGCCGTCGCGCGCGGCCTCGGCGAGCGGACCCGGCTGCTGGCGCTCACCTGGGTGCACTCCGGGACCGGGGTCAAACTGCCACTGGCCAGGATCGGCGCGGTGGTGGCGGAGGCCAACCGCGGGCGGGCCCCCGGCACCGAAATCCTCGTCTGCGTCGACGGCGTGCACGGGATGGGCGTGGAGGACTTCGAGGTCGGCGACCTCGGCTGCGACTTCTTCGTCGCGGGCTGCCACAAATGGCTGTTCGGTCCACGGGGCACCGGCCTGGTGTGGGGGAGCGAGCGCGGCTGGGCGGCGGTGCGGCCGATCGTCACCTCGTTCGACGTCGAGGTGTTCTGGCCGTGGTACCAAGGGTTTTCCCCCGACGAGAAGGCACCCAAGGCGCGGCTGTGCACGCCGGGCGGTTTCCCGGCGTACGAACACCGCTGGGCGCTGGCGGAGACCTTCGACTTCCACCAGGCGCTGGGCAAACCGCGAGTGGCCGAACGGATCCACACCCTCAACGAGCACTGCCGCGCGGCGGTGGCCGGCATCCGGGGTGTGCGGGTGCGCACCCCGGACAATGCGGAACTGACCTCGGGCATGGTGTGTTTCGACGTGCCCGGTCTCGACCCCGCCAAGGTGGTCGAACTCCTCGAAGCCGACGGCGTGATCGCCGGGCAGACCCCGTACCGCAGCAGCGCGGTCCGCTTCGCGCCCGGTGTGCTCAACACCTTCGGCGACATCGATCGCGGGGCGGAAGCGCTGGCGCGACTTGTCAAGGCGCACACCTGACTTCGTCCATTGTGTACCGAAAGCGAGAAGACGCTTGGCGGACAAAGATATCGCGGACACCGGCACTGCGGACGACGAGGCGGTGGCGAAGGTGGCACGCGCCGCCACCCTGTTCACGCCATGGGCTCTGCGGGCCGCGGTCACCTTGCGGCTCCCCGATCTCATCGCCGAGGGCGTCACCGACGTCGGCGAACTCGCGCTCCGGGCGGGCGCCGAGCCATCGGCGTTGCGCAGGCTGGTCCGGTATCTGGTGCTGCTGGAGGTGCTGCGGGCACCGTCGGCGGACCGGGTCGAACTCGGCGAACTCGGGGCGGTGCTGTGCCAAGGACATCGGGCGGGGCTCGCGAGGGCGCTCGACCAGGCAGAGCCGTTCGCCCGCCGCGGAGACGAGGCGATTTCCGGGCTGGTGGCGGCGATACGCACCGGCAAGAGCGTCTGGGCGTCGTTTTCCGGCCGCCCGTTCTGGGACGATCTGGCCGCCGACCCCGAACTCGGCCGCTCCTTCGACGGCGCGATGGCGGGACACGCCGCCGCGGTCGGGCCCGCCATCGCCGCGGGGTACGACTGGTCCGGCGTCCGGCACGTGGCCGATGTCGGCGGCGGGACCGGGCTGGCACTGGCCGCCGTCCTCGCGGCACACCGCCACCTCACCGGGACGCTGGTGGACCGGCCGGACACGGTGGCGCGGGCCGATGCGGTGCTGCGCTCCGCCGGGGTGGCCGATCGGGCCACGGTGTTCGGCGGCAGCTTCTTCGACCCGCTCCCCGCCGGGGCGGACGTCTGCCTGCTGGCCAACATCCTGCACGACTGGCCGGACGACGAGGCGACGGCCATCCTGCGCCGGTGCGCGGCCGCCCTCACCGGCGGCGGCCGGGTCGCGGTCATCGAGCGGACGCTGGACGAGGTGCCCGCGGCACCGGCCGACCCGGGCCAGTTCGTTGCGAGCCAACGGGATCTGGCCATGTTGCTGCTGCTCGACGCCGGCGAGCGGACGACGGCCCAGTTCCGCGCCCTCGGCGCCGCCGCGGGGTTGCGGCTGGCGGGGATCACCCCGCTGATCCCCGGGCAGGGCCTGTCCGTGCTGGCCTTCGAGGTGCGGTGAGCGGACGGTCAGCCCGCCCAGCTCACCGCGAGCGGCAACGCGCGATAGCCGATCGCCTTGCGCGCGTCCTCGGCGATCGCCCCGTCCGCGACGGCGAAATCCGGCCACCGCCGCAGCACCGCACGCAGCGCGAGGTCCTGTTCCAGCCGGGCGAGCGCGGCGCCGACGCAGAAGTGGATCCCCCTGCCGAATCCCAGATGCCGGTTGGCGGCGCGCCGGATGTCGAACCGGTCCGCGTCCGGGAACTGCCGTTCGTCCCGGTTGGCCGAGGCGATCCAGACGAGCACCACCTCGCCCGCCGGGATCCGGGTGCCGCCGATGGTGACCTCGCGGGTGGTCCGGCGCGGTGTCGCGGGAAGCTGGCCGCGGAACCGCAGGACTTCCTCGACCGCATCGGGAATGAGCGCCGGGTCCGCGCGCAGCTGTGCCGCGGCCCCGGGGTGGGTGGCCAGCAGCTGCACCGCGTTGCCCAGCACCAGCGTCGTGGTGATGTGCCCGGCCACCAGCAGGAACCCGCAGACGCCCAGTACTTCCTCGTCGGTGAGCCGGAATCCGTCGACCTCGATCGAGGCCAGCTTGCTGATCAGGTCACCGGCCGGATGCTTCCGCCGGTACCGGATGTGGTCGAGGAAGTACGCGTTCATCTCGCCGATGAGCGGTTCGATGGACAGCAGCATCTCCTCGGTCGCCACGACCACCGGCTCGTCGCCGCGGCCCTGGAAGAACAACGCGTCGGCCCAGGCACGGAACCGGTGCCGGTCGGCCAGCGGAATGTCGAGCAGTTCGGCGATCACGATCAGCGGCAGCGGATAGGCGAGGTCGGCGACCAGCTCGACCTGGTCCTTCCCGGCGAGCGCGTCGAGCAGCTCCTCGGCGATCGCGGTGATCCTCGGGCCGAGCCCGGCGATCATCCTCGGCGTGAGCGCGCCCCGGACCAGGCTTCGCAGTTTCGTGTGCTCGGGCGGGTCGAAACCGTTGAACGCGCCCTTGGCCACGATCGCGAACTGCTCGGGCTGACGGACGGCCGAACGCAGGTCCGAGGAGAACGTCTCGTGGTCACCGACGATCCGGACGGCGTCGGCGTAGCGGAA
The DNA here is from genome assembly GCF_042741125.1 of Amycolatopsis sp. NPDC058986. Taxonomy (NCBI): domain Bacteria; kingdom Bacillati; phylum Actinomycetota; class Actinomycetes; order Pseudonocardiales; family Pseudonocardiaceae; genus Amycolatopsis; species Amycolatopsis sp. NPDC058986. The sequence continues at coordinate 153,201 of NZ_JBHYJW010000014.1, forward strand.
CACGTGCCAGTTGCCCAGCTCCGGATCGTGGGAAACCGGTTTCTCCTCGCGCATCCTGGCCCACCAGCTCACCAGCGACGCGTACTCGCCGCCTTGCGCGGCAAGGGCTTCGGCGGTGGTCATCCCGCCACCACCCCGGTTGTCTCGGTGTTCTCGGCCCGGCCGGGGTCGGCGTCCATGATCCGGAAGATCTCGTCGTGAAGGCCGCGCAGGATGGCCGGGTCGCCGGGATCACGCCGGTCGATCAGGCCCAGCTCGGTGGTCCTGGTGACGAGATCCGCCACCGTGTTCAGCCGGTAGTGCCCGAGAAACGCGCGTACGGCAGGGGAATAGCGCTCCTGGCGCAGTTCCGCCGTGCCGGGCGCGGGCGTGATCCGCCGGGGATGTTCGGTGAGTTCGCCGACGACGTCACGCAGGACACGCATCGTCTCGTCGTAGGTCGCCCACGCCGGGACGCGGTAGTCGCGCAACGGTCCGTGTTCCAGCACCCGATGGCACTGGTCGGCGAGGTCGCCTGCCCGGACCCTGGCGAAGTCGAAGGGGCTGCTCTGCGGTTCTTCGCAGTAGTCGACGTCGGCGAGCGCGCCGTTGTGTTCGCCGACGAAGTAGGGAAAGCCGTCCCACCGGGGCACCACCGCCGGAATGCCGCAGGCCATCGCCTCCAGCGGGGCCTTGCCGTAGGTTTCGAAGATGCTCGTGGCGCCGGACACGTAGAGATCGGCGGCGTTGTAGAGGTTCACCGTGTCCCGCCGTTCGAGGCGCTGGAACTGCACGACGTGTTCGAGCCGGGCGGCGAGCTGGTTGTACAGCACGGTGTCCACATGGGTCATCGACATGACCAGCAGCGCCTCGGGGATCCGGCGGCGCAGTCCGTGGTAGGCCTCCAGCAGCGGGCCGATGCCCTTGTCGGCCATGAACCTGCCGGTGTAGGCCAGGATCGGCCTGCCGGCGGGGAGGCCGAGCCGTGCGCGGGCGGCGGCCTTGTCCCCCGGCCGGTAGATGTTCTTGATGCCGAACGTGCAGATGTTGCGTGCCGGGATCCCGGCGACCCGCTCGTAGGCGGCCGCCGCGTTGGTCGAGCCGCAGATGACCAGGTCGCCGGGATGCGCGGTTTCGGCCACCAGTAACAGCTGGGAGAGGATGTTGAGCGGATACGGGTTGGTGTGCGGGATGATCAGCGCCGGACAGGAGTACCCGTCACGCCGCATCAGGTACAGCAGCGGCAACGCTTCGGTGTACTCGGCGATCACGAGGTCCACAGAGGACAGGTCGCACGCTTCCCGCAGTCTCTGGTACACCTGCTCGAAGAATGCGAAGCTGTGCCGGCTCGCCGGCATCTGCTCGATCCGGAACAGCAGCAGTTCGCTGTCCTGGCAGAAGATCCTGACGTCGTCGGGCGCGTCGGTCAGCGCCAGTACGCGTTTCATCCCTTGTCGTTCCCGTCCGTCGGAGCACCCGGTGCTGGTTCAGTGGCGGGGCAGGGTCTCGAAGTACATCTGCTGCTTCCCCAGCTCGGGCCAGCGGTCTTGAGCCGCCTTCGCCGACTCGATCACCCGCCGGACACCTTCTTCCACGGTGACCGAAGGATGGAAGCCGAGGATGTTCTCCGCCGCGCGCGTATCCGCCCAGAGCCGTTCCGCGTAGATGGCGATCGGGGTGGGTACGTACTGCGGAGTGAATTCGATGCCGAGTTCGGCGCCGACGAGATGCAGGACACGGTTGAACGTCGTCTCCAGACCGGTGCCGACGTTGAACTCCTGGGTCTTGAGATCCTGTTCCAGCGCGAGCTGGAAGGCGCGTCCCGCGTCGGTGACGTAGATGAAGTCACGGGTCTGCTGGCCGTTTCCCCACACGACCGGCGTTTTCCCGCTCAGAGCCGCCCAGACGAACAGCGAGATGACGTTCGCGTAGCCACCCTTGCTGAACTCGTCGTGCCCGTAGACGCTGAACGGCCGGAGCCCGATCGCGGTGATCCCGTACCGGTCCGAGTACTGCCTCGCGGCCTCCTCGTTCCACTTCTTCGACAGCGCCTTGAGATCCGGCGGGGCCAGTGTCATGTCCTCGGTGTAGGGAACCGGATTGCCCTCGTACACCGCGCTCGTGCTGGCGTAGACCAGCTTGCCGACGTCGTTGCGGCGCACGGCTTCCAGGATGTTGAGGAAGCCCTGGGTGGTGACCGAGGCCCCGTCGGTCGGATCCTCCTCGTACATCAGGAAGGACGAGGGCGCGGCCAGGTGGATCACCCCGTCCTTGCCCTTGGTGAGCTCGGCGATGAGCCCGTAGTCGCGGGAGTCGCCCTCGACCCAGTTGACCTGGTCACGGATCTCGTCGGCGAGGAACTCCTTCCCGCCGATCTTGTAGTTGTCCAGTGCCGTGATCGTGTAGCCGTCCAGAACCATCTGGGCAATCATGTTGCGGCCGATGAAACCCGCGCCGCCGGTGACGAGCACATTCGTGCAGGAAGGCATAGCGCTCCTCATGAAGTCATTTACTGGAGCCGGTGCCGAGTCCGCCCAGTGACACCGGTGAGAGTTAATCCTCTTCATTGGACCAAAGGTTTACGGAAGGTGAAATCCGCCGATCGGGTGGAAGATCAATTTAGCTGAACGCGCTTACCGATCAAGGTGTTCCTGTCTCTCGACAGGATTTGAAACCGTTGCTGTGAAAGGGAAAACGAGATCTCGTACGCGTGTACGAGAAGGTGATCACGGTGTCGTGGAACGAGGTCCGTTCGGGTGCCGTGCGGTCCCGATAGGAACAGAGCGCGACAGAACCGGGCACCGATGGACCATTGAAGAACGCTTGACCGTGATGCTACAAAAGGTTTGGCGCGATCTACCGGCGACTGGGGCGATCGAGGGTAAACCGTCGGAGTCAGGTCGGATATCCGTTCGTCCATTGTGGAGTCACAGGTGTTCGTGCCCGCCGGGTGGCACGTGTCGCAGGGCACGCCTCCCGGATGTCCTGTCACGGGCGGCCGCGCCGTCCGGGCATTTCTCTTCGAGCCAGGAAAGGAGGGAACATGGAGATGAACTGGGTAGCGGACCGGGCCAACTGGGTCTCGGACCGCGCGAACTGGGTTTCCGACCGCGCGAACTGGGTGTCGGACCGGAGCACGTGGTTCTCCGACCGGGCCAACTGGGTCTCGGACCGGGCGAACTGGGTGTCGGACCGCAGTGAATGGGTCTCGGACCGGGCGCTGAGCCCGTCCGCCGGTGTTTACGACCTGATCGCGGTGTAGTCACAGCGCGGCCGGCGCGGTTCATCGTCCGCGGTGATCGGCCGCGCCGGCCGCGCCTGCTGGGGGCGCAGGACGCTTGGATGCCCGATTCCGTCGAGAGTCATGGGAAAGGTGCCGCGTGATCGTCGTTGCCGTGCTGTTGGTGCTCGTCGCGGCGTTCGCGCACGCGGGGTGGAACGTCGTGGCCAAGCGGATGGGTGCGTCGGGGACGCTGTTCGTCTTCTCCTACATGGCGGTGGGCAGCGTGGTGGTGCTCCCGCTCGGACTCGGCACGCTCCTGCTGGGCGGGCCGGTGGACCTGGGCAGATGGGCGGTGTCGGCCGCGGTGGGCACCTGTCTCCAGCTGAGCTATTACCTGTTGCTGCAACGGGCTTATCGCACCGCCGAGCTTTCGGTGGTGTATCCGCTCTCCAGTGGTGCCGCACCCGTTTTCGCGATCACCGCCGCGGTGCTCGTGCTCGGCGAACGCCCGGGAGTACTCGCTCTGCTCGGCGCGGCGACGGTGATCGCCGGCGTGCTGGTCATCACCGTCGACCGGTCCCCGGCGCCGGTGAACAGGGCGGCTACCTTGGCAGCGCTGGGTTTCGGCCTGCTCATCGGCCTCGCCAACGCGGTGGCGACGTTGTGGGACAAGCACGTGGTGAGCGGCTTCGGGATCTCACCGCTGCTGGTGTTCTGGGGCGTCTCGGTCGGCGAGGTCCTGGTGCTCTCGCCGGTCGCGCTGAGCCGGATCCGGCGGCTCCGGGAACTGTGGGCAGGGCACTGGCGGAACATCCTGCTGGTCGGCGTCCTTGTCCCGGCCGCCTATGTGCTGGTCCTGTTCGCGATCCGGCTGGCGCCGGTCAGCGTCATCGCGCCGGTCAAGGAGCTCAGCATCGTCACCGCCGTGCTGGGCGGGTGGTACTTCCTCGGTGAGCAACAGCTGCACCGCAGAGTCGCGGGCTCGCTCGTCGTGATGGGCGGCGTGGCCATGCTGACTTTCGCCTGAACCCCGGAAACCGAATCCCGGAAACTGCGGAGGGAACGAGCAATGAACCGAACTTCCCCCGACGCGGCCGTGCGGTCGACCTTCGACACGGTGGCCGAGTCCTACGACCAGAACGGCGTCGAGTACTTCCAGCCGGTGGCCGGGAGACTCGTCGAACTGGCGGGACTCGCAGAGGGGGAGTACGTGCTGGACATCGGATGCGGTCGTGGCGCGGCGTTGTTCGCCGCCGCCGACGCGGTCGGTGACACCGGGCAGGTCGTCGGGATCGACGTCTCGGCGGCCATGGTGGAGCGCACCGCCGCCGAACTGCGCCGGCGGCACGCCCGCGGCGCGGTCGTCGCCGTGATGGACGGTTCCCAGCCGGGTTTCGCGCCCGGCTACTTCGACGCCGTCATCGGCAGCAACAGCGTGCACATGGTTCCCGACCTGGAAAACGCCTATGGGCGGTACCGGCGGCTGTTGGCACCCGGCGGCAGGCTGGCGGTGTGCGCCCCGGCGACGGTGACCGAGCCCGAGGCCCGGGTGTTCGGCCTGCGCTCCATCGCCGAAGCGAGCGCCCGCTACTCGGTTTCGCCACGGGTGTACCCGCAGGAGGAGGCCTTCGGCGGGGCGGCCAAGGCGGAGGCGGACCTGCGGCGAGCCGGTTTCGCCGATGTCCGCGTCCACGTGGAGGACGTACTGCTCAGAGCGGAGTCGCCCCAGCAGTTCGTCCGGTGGACCTGGACCCACGGCATGCGGATGATGTGGGACACGATGCCGGAGGACCGGCGGGAGGCGGTGGCGGAGACGATCGCCGACGAGGCGGCGCAGTACCGGACCCCTTCCGGCGCCCTCGAGATCCCGTCCCCGATCCGGTATTTCATCGCGCACTGACGACCGGGAAGCGCTTGGCGAACCAGGCCCTGCGCGGCCAGTGCTGGAGCCTCCGGCAGATGCGGGGAGTAATGGCGAGGCAAGCGCTCTCCGCGAGCGCATTCATCCGTGGGTGAACGTGTTCGTTTGCGGAGCGTGCAGGACCGAGGTGACCACTGCTGGGGTCCGGGGCGTGGCCTCCGGGCGGGTGCGGGGTTGCACCCCGCAGGGGATGACGAGACCGGCAAGGCAAGCGCTCTCCGCGAGCACAGCTCGCCACCGGTCGAGTGCCCTCGGCAGGATTCGAACCTGCGACACCTGCCTCCGGAGGGCAGTGCTCTATCCCCTGAGCTACGAGGGCGTCTCGTTGCTGAGCAAAGCCTAGCGCATACCCGCGCATGGGTGTCTCGCCGGGTGCCTTACGCGGAGCAGCGCGCTCGAATCGGCTTCGCGTCCACGGAACGGTAGCGTTGGCGTTCGTGCAGTTGAGTGTCGTGGTCCCGTTGGTGGTCACCGTGTTCGTGGCCGCGACCGGTTACGGAGCGACCTATCTGACGAATCTGCGCCTGGCGCGCCGCAAGGATCGGCTGGAGCGGGTCAACCGTCAGCTCAGCGAACTCTACGGACCGCTCTACGCGCAGGCGGAGGCCGTGGACCGGGCCTGGAACAAGTTCTCCGGCCGGTACGGGGTCGTGTGGGTCAGGTCGGACGTCGCCACCGAGGAGCAGGCCGCTACCTGGCGGTTGTGGATGTCGACGGTCTTCATGCCGCTCAACCGGCGCATGGTCGAGACGGTCGTGTCCCATGCCGACCTGCTGCGTGAGGACACCATCCCCGAGCCGCTGAAGGCGCTGTGCGCTCACGTCGTCTGCTACGAGCCTCTCGTCGCCCGCTGGCAGGAAGACGGGTTCGATTCCGTCCGGTTCGACGATCATGTGTCGATCGCCGGTGATTTCCCGCGTGCGGAGCTGGACGCCTACATGCGGACCTCTTTCGAGTCCCTGAAGCGCGAACAGGCACGGCTGCTCGCGCGGATGCACCGCCTGCGCTGACCGGCCGGGGCGGCTGTGCGTGACGCCACAGCGTGGGATCGCCTCGCCTGGGGGATAGGGCGGGAGTGGCGTTCTCCGGTACCGTGCAGGAGCCGAGGTTAGGGTTACCTTTCTTAGCGGTATGCGCATGCGGCCATACGCGAGCGGAGGCTGGACGATGGGCCACGGACACGGGCACAGTCATGGACACGCCACCGCGACGGCGAGCGCGTCCGGGCGCTACGTCCGCGGGCTGGTCGTGGCGCTGGCGATCGGTGCCGGTTTCATGGTGCTGGAGGTCGTGGTCGGGTTCGCGACCGGCTCGCTCGCGCTGATCTCCGACGCGGCGCACATGTTCACCGACGTGCTCGGCGTGGGGATGGCGCTGGCCGCGATCCTGCTCGCCCGGCGCAGCGGGCCGACGTTCAGCCGGACGTTCGGGCTCTACCGCGCCGAGGTGCTCGCGGCGCTCGCGAACGCGCTGCTGCTGTTCGGCGTCGCAGGGTACGTCCTGGTCGAGGCCATCGGCCGGATCTCCGACCCGCCCGCGGTGCCCGGCCTGCCGGTGCTGCTCGCCGCGGCGGCCGGACTGGTGGCGAACATCGTGTCGTTCCTCGTCCTGCGGGCCGGCGCGCGGGAGAGCCTCAACGTCCGCGGTGCCTACCTCGAAGTGCTGGCGGACCTCATCGGCTCCGTCGGAGTGTTGCTGTCCGGGCTGATCACGCTGCTGACCGGCTGGCGGTACGCGGACCCGATCATCGGCGTGGCGATCGGCCTGTTCGTGTTGCCGCGCACCTGGACGCTCGCCCGCCGTGCGCTGCGGATCCTGTTCCAGCACGCGCCACACGGGGTGGACGTCGCCGCGATCAGCGCCGAACTCGCCGCGCTGCCCGGGGTTTCCGACGTCCACGATCTGCACGTCTGGACGCTCACCTCCGGAATGGAGGTCGCTTCGGCGCATTTGACGGTGGCGTCCCCGGCGGAACAGTCGGACGTCCTCACCGAGGCGCGGAACCTCCTGGCCGACCGGTATTCCATCGAGCATGCGACGTTGCAGGTCGAAGCTCCACAGAGTGCGCGCCGGTGTCAGGAACTCACCTGGTGATCCGATGCGCGGCCCGGTCAGCCGCGCCGCGCGAGGGTGTAGCGCACGACCTGGCGCATCACGATGCGGCCGTCGGGCTCACGAAGCCGGTCGAGTTCGTCGAGGACTTCGGAGCGCACCCGCTGCTGTAGTTCGTCCGGCACGAACTCCCAGAACGCGCGCTGGCCATGGGAAAGTGACCAGTCGACCCACTGCTCCGGGCCGGAGAAGACAATCGGGTGTTCCCGGGTCGCCGAGGAGGTCGCGGTGAAGCCCGCGGAGCCGAGCGCGCGTTCGAAGTTCTCCGGGGAAACCACGGGACTTTCCGGGTTCACCATCGCCCAGATGATCGCGGGCGGCACGAAGGGCCGGAACACCCGCTCGACCCCGGACCAGCGGGGATCGTTGCCCCCGAACAGCGTCACCCCGAGCCGCCCGCCCGGCTTCAGCAGCCCGTGCCAGGCCCGCAGCCCCGCGACCGGGTCCGGCAGGAAGAACACCACCGCCGAAGCGAGCACGACGTCGAAACTCGCGCGCGGTAGCGCGGGTTCCTGGGCGTCCATGACCTCGGCGGTGACGTTGGTCAGGTTCCGCTCGCGAATGTCGTGGGCGGTGCGTTCGATCATCCCGGGTGACAGGTCGATCCCCGTCACCCGTCCCTGCGGGCCGACGCGCTCGGCGGCGGGGAAGAGCACGGCGCCGCGGCCGCAGCCGACGTCGAGGACGTGCTCGCCGGGCCGGAGATCGACGTCTTCGAGCAACTGCCGTGCGAAAACGGGGAAGAACTCGACGCCGACCGCGTCGTAGGTCTCCGAAGACCGGTCGAACAATCCCGCGACGGATTCCCGGAGATCGGTTTCGCTCATCGGCCCAGCCTAACCGCCGGCACGCCGGTTTTCCTTGCTGTGCAACGGAAATCCGCGTTCTTGTGTCGCACGTTCGGGTGCCCGCGGCGGCGATACTCACCGTCGTCACAAAAGCGCGCGCGACGGGGCCGCCGAGCCGATGGCGCGAACGTTCACATTGCGGGCGGGAGGCACCGAGGGACGCCCTTGGTGCGTTGGGTGCGACGGGGGCGTCCCTCGGTGCGTTGAGCGCACTGAAGGCGTCCCTCGGCAATATCTGTGTGGGAGCAGTGCCGCGAACGACGCGTACGAGACGTTGAGCGTCCCGACCGCGTCGTTCAGGACGTGCCAGCCACCTCCCCGCGCGGAGTGTCCCTTGTGGACTCTCGCTGGAGCCCGGAAAGCCGTGAAGGCCTCCTTACCGGCGTTGAGCGCCGGTAAGGAGGCCTTCACGGACCGAACGGCAGAAGTCAGGGGGCGGGCAGCGGATCGGCGCCGCGGGCCTTGAGCATCAGGGTCATCTGGTTCATCTCGGCGCCCTGCGAGGTGAGCATGCTCTGCGCCAGCGCCTTGACCGCGGGGAGCTGCGAGTGGTCGTAGCCGTACTGGGCCATGTCCGTGCCGCCCTGGTGATGCCGGAGCATCAGCTGCAGGAAGTCGACGTCGAGGGCCTTGCCGGTGAGGGTCCGCATCTTCGACAGCTCGGCCTCGGACGCCATCCCTGGCATCGGCGCGCCGTTCGCGGGCTGCATGGACATCGGCGCGGAGCCGCCGTGCCCGTGCCCCATCGGCTCGGTCATCCACTTCATGTAGGCGCCGATGGCCTGCTCGGGCTGGCCCCACAGCATGAGCCAGCCCTTCATCCGGCCGACCTGCTCGAGCTGGGTGCTCTGGATGTCGAACGCGAGCTGCCGGATCTCCGGGTCCGCCGAGTGGTCACGGGCCCAGTTGGCCATGGTGACCGCCTGCAGGTGGTGCACCGACATGTCCTGCGCGAAGCCGACCTCGACCGAACCCGCCTTCGGGGTCGCGGTGTCGTCCGAACCGTCGGAGAGGCGGGTGAGGAACATCCCGACGGTCGCGCCGATCAGCAGGACGGCCAGCATGGCCGCCCCGACGATCACCCAGCGTGACCAGCCCGGTCGCTCCGGTGGCGACTCGGGCACGGCCTCGTGGTCGGCTTCGGTGCTCACTTTCCGGCCGGTTTCGAAGCGGGCGGCTGGTTCATCCCGCCCGGCTGCTGTTCGCCCTGGGCGCCGGTGCTGCCCTTGTAGTCCATGGGCTTCGCGTCGGGGCCGGGCTTCGACGGGTCGAACGGCGGCGGGTTGTTCGGGTCGAACTGGCCGGGGCCGAGCGCGTCGCACGAGGCGCCGATCTCCGGGTAGACCCCGTTCGGGTTAGTCCGCAGCGCCGCGACGAACTGGTCGATCCGCGGGTCGTCGGCGCTGTCCAGCTTGAGCTGGTGACCCCACGACTGCAGCGAGATCGGCTTGTCCAGGCCGGGGTAGGGGGAGAGCATCATGAACGGCTTCTGCGAAACGCGGGCCCTCAGCAGGTCGTACGCCTCACCCTTGACCTGGTCCGGGTTGTAGGCGATCCAGATCGCGCCGTGTTCGAGACCGTGCACCATGTTCTCGTTGCGGACCGGGTTCGGGTAGACGACGCCGTTGCACGCCGCCCAGAAACCGTCGTGCGGCCCGCCGAAGGGCGGGGTCTTGTCGTAGGCGACCCGCTCGGTGGGCAGGACGTGCACACTGCCGGTGTAGGTCGCGGTGGTGACGCCGGAGATGCGCTTGGACGGGTCCGGGTCCTGCGCGGACGGCGCGTAGGCGGCGGCGGCCGCTTCCCGGTCGGCCTGTCCGCGTTTGGGCGCGGATTGCACCATGTAATAGGTGAACACCGAGGCCGCGAGCGCGACGACGGCGACCACCGCGATGATGGTGCCCCAAGGTGTGCCCTTCTTGGACACGACGGAAGTGCTCCGGGCCGCCTTCATCGCGTTCTTCGGCGTCCCCTTCTTCCTGGTTGTCCCGTTCGCCATGGCTCCCGCGTTCTCCTCCTGCGGCCCCGGACGGACCTGCCCCCGGCAAGTGTAGAGACCGTGCGTCTGATCACCGTGAACGCGTCGGCCGATCACGCAGGAGAACCGGCGCCGCCGAGACCGCTGCGAGCGCCCGACCAGGGCACACCTAGAATTCCGCGAGTGACTCCCGCCGCTCTCGCCGACCTGGTCCGCAGCTCCGCCGTGCAGGTGCTCAGCGCCCGCGGTCTCGACACCGCCGTGCTGCCCGAGCAGGTGACCATCGAACGTCCCCGCAACCCCGAACACGGCGACTACGCGACCAACCTCGCGCTCCAGGTGGCCAAGAAGGCGGGCCTCAAGCCGCGTGACTTCGCCGAGGCGCTGGCCGAGGTCGTCGCCGCGGCCGACGGGGTCGACGCCGCCGAGGTCGCGGGCCCCGGCTTCCTGAACTTCCGGCTCGCCGCCGACGCGCAGGGCGAGCTCGTCCGTCAGGTGCTCACCGCCGGTGACGGCTACGGTCTTGGCGACGCGCTGGCCGGGCGCCGGATCAACCTGGAGTTCGTCTCGGCGAACCCCACCGGCCCCATCCACCTCGGCGGCACCCGCTGGGCCGCGGTCGGCGACGCGCTGGGCCGGGTGCTGGCCGCGCAGGGCGCCGACGTCACCCGCGAGTACTACTTCAACGACGCGGGTGCGCAGATCGACCGGTTCGTGCGGTCGCTGATCGCCGCCGCGAAGGGCGAGCCCGCTCCCGAAGACGGCTACGCGGGCGGGTACATCAGCGACATCGCCGCCGAGGTCATCAAGGCCTCGCCCGCCGCGCTGTCCCTGCCCGATGCCGAGCGGCACGAGACCTTCCGCTCGATCGGCATCGAGCTGATGTTCGGTGAGATCAAGCAGAGCCTGCACGAGTTCGGTACCGACTTCGACGTCTACTTCCACGAGAACTCGCTGCACGAGTCCGGCGCGGTGGCCTCGGCGGTCCAGGAGCTGAAGGACTCCGGGAACCTCTACTTCGAGGACGGCGCCTGGTGGCTGAAGTCGAAGGAGTACGGCGACGACAAGGACCGCGTCGTCATCAAGCAGGACGGCAACCCGGCCTACATCGCGGGCGACCTGGCCTACTTCAAGGACAAGCGCAACCGCGGCTTCGACCTGTGCATCTACATGCTCGGCGCGGACCACCACGGCTACATCGCGCGGCTCAAGGCCGCCGCGGCGGCGTTCGGCGACGACCCGGCCACCGTCGAGGTGCTCATCGGCCAGATGGTGAACCTGGTCAGCGACGGCAAGCCGGTGCGGATGTCCAAGCGCGCGGGCACCGTGATCACCATGGAGGACCTCGTCGAGGCCGTCGGCGTCGACCCGGCCCGCTACGAGCTGATCCGCTACTCCGTCGATTCCACTTTGGACGTCGATCTGGACCTGCTGCGCAAGCACTCCAACGACAACCCGGTCTACTACGTCCAGTACGCGCACGCGCGGCTGGCTTCCTTGCAGCGCAACGCGAACGACCTCGGCCTGAAGTCCACTGAGGACAGTGTCGATTTCGGGTTGCTGACGCTGCCCGCCGAGGGCGATCTGATCCGCACGCTCGGCGAGTTCCCGGCGACCGTGCGCCGGGCGGCGGAGATGCGCGAACCGCACCGCGTCGCCCGGTACCTCGAAGAGCTCGCCGGCGCCTACCACAAGTGGAACGCGGTCGGCCGGGTGCTGCCGAGGGGCGACGAGGAGGCGACCCCCCTCACCTACGCCCGTCTCGCGTTGAGCGAGGCCACTCGCCAGGTGCTGGCGAACGGACTGTCCCTGCTCGGTGTTTCCGCTCCGGAACGGATGTAATCGCATGGCACACCCCGCGGGCCCCCGCCACGCCGACGTCTACCCGCACGCCGACGCCTCCGGGTTCCCGCCCGCGAGCGCGGACGAACTCGACCGGCTCTACCCGAAGGTCTGGCCCCGCAACACCTATCGCGCGCCCGACGGCGTCGTGCGGATCGCCGGGGTCGACGTCCGTGAGCTGGCCGAAACCTATGGCACGCCGTTGTTCGTGGTCGACGAGGCGGACTTCAAGTCCCGCTGCGCCGACTACGCCGAGGCGTTCGACGACCCGTCGCTGGTGCACTACGCGTCCAAGGCGTTCCTGTCCATCGAGATCGCCCGCTGGGTGGCGGAACAGGGCCTGAGCCTGGACGTCTGCAGCGGCGGCGAGCTGGCCGTGGCGCAGCGGGCGGACTTCCCGGCCGAGCGGATCACCTTCCACGGCAACAACAAGTCGATCGCCGAGCTGGAGGACGCGGTCCGGGCCGGGGTCGGCACCGTGGTCGTGGACTCCTACTACGAGATCGCGCGCCTCGCGGATGTCGCGGCGCGGCTCGATGTCGTGCAGAAGGTGCTGATCCGGGTCACGGTCGGCGTCGAGGCGCACACGCACGAGTTCATCGCGACCGCGCACGAGGACCAGAAGTTCGGTTTCTCGCTGGCGTCCGGGGACGCGGCCGAGGCGGTGCGGCGCGTGCTCAACGCGCCCTCGCTCCAGCTGATCGGCCTGCACAGCCACATCGGCTCGCAGATCTTCGACGCCGACGGCTTCGAGGTCGCCGCACGGCGCGTCGTGGGCCTGCTGGCCGAACTGGCCAAGGAACACGGCACCGAGCTGCTCGACCAGCTGTCCGTGGTGGACCTCGGCGGCGGATTCGGTATCGCCTACACCGACAAGGACAATCCGCCGCCGCCCGCGCAGATGATCACCCAGATCCGGGAGATCGTGCGCAAGGAGTGCGAGTACGCGGGGATGCCGGTGCCGCGCATCGCGGGCGAGCCCGGCCGCGCGATCGCCGGTCCCGGCACGATCACGCTGTACGAGGTCGGCACCATCAAGGACGTCGCGCTCGGCGACAACGCCGCGCGCCGCTACGTCAGCGTCGACGGCGGGATGAGCGACAACATCCGTACCGCGCTCTACGACGCGGTCTACGACTGCCGCCTGGTTTCCCGCTCCGCGGCGGACGGGGAGGAGCCGGTCGCGGCGACTTTGTCCCGGGTCGTGGGAAAACACTGTGAATCCGGCGACATCGTGGTCCGCGACTGCTGGCTGCCCGACACCCTGGCACCCGGCGACCTGCTCGCCGTCGCGGCGACCGGCGCGTACTGCTACTCGATGGCCAGTGGCTACAACCGGCAGCCGCGCCCGGCGGTGGTCGCCGTGCGCAACGGCAGCGCACGGGTGCTGCTGCGGCGGGAGACGACCGACGACATGCTGCGCCTGGAGGTTTAAACGGTGTCCACAGTAGACGATCGGCGCAGTATCAGGGTCGCCCTGCTCGGCTGCGGCACGGTCGGTGGCGAGGTCGTCCGGATCCTCGCCGAACAGGGCGAGGAGCTGGCCGCGCGGGCGGGCGCGCCGGTCGAGCTGGCCGGGATCGCGGTGCGCAGGCCGGACAAGCACCCCGAGCTGCCGCCGGAGCTGCTCACCGCGGACGCGGCCGAGCTGGTCACCCGCGACGACGTCGACGTCGTGGTCGAGCTGGTCGGCGGGATCGAGCCGGTGCGCGGCTGGCTGCTCGCGGCGCTGGCGGCGGGCAAGTCCGTGGTCACCGCGAACAAGGCGCTGCTGGCCGAGCATTCCGGGGAGCTGTTCGCCGCCGCCGACGCCTCGGGGGCTGACCTGTACTTCGAGGCCGCCGTCGCCGGCGCCATCCCGCTGCTGCGCCCGTTGCGGGAATCCCTTGCGGGGGACCGGATAACCCGCGTCATGGGCATCGTCAACGGCACCACGAACTACATCCTCTCCGCGATGGACGCCACCGGCGCGGGCTACTCCGAGACCCTCGACGAGGCGAGCAGGCTCGGGTACGCCGAGGCCGATCCCACCGCCGACGTCGACGGCTACGACGCCGCGTCGAAGGCCGCCATCCTCGCTTCCCTCGCGTTCCACACCCGGGTGACCGCCGCCAATGTGCACCGCGAGGGCATCGCCGACGTCACCGCCGCGGACCTCGCCGCCGCGCGGATGCTGGGCCGCACGGTCAAACTGCTGGCGATCTGCGAGCGCGTCACCGACGACAACGGCGTCGAATCCGTGTCGGCCCGCGTGCATCCGGTGATGATCCCGCGCAGTCACCAGCTGGCCGGGGTCGGCGGCGCGTTCAACGCCGTCTACGTCGAGGCCGACGCGGCGGGCGAGCTGATGTTCTACGGACAGGGCGCCGGGGGCGCGCCGACCGCGAGCGCCGTGCTCGGCGATCTCGTCGCGGTGGCACGCAACCGCGTCGCGGGTGGGCGTGGGCCGCGCGAGTCGGCCCACGCGGCGCTGCCGGTGCGGCCGATGGGCCAGACCCCGACGCGTTACCACGTAAGCCTTTCGGTGGCCGACCGCGCGGGCGTGCTCGCCCAGGTGGCGCAGGCGTTCGCCGGGCACGGGGTCAGCATCGCGGCGGTGCGCCAGCGCGACGCCGACGACCGGGCCAGCCTGGTCGTGGTGACGCACCTGGCTCCCGACGCGGCACTACAGTCCACAGTGGACGAGATCGGCAAGCTGGACGTGGTGCACGACGTCGTCAGCGTGATGCGGGTGGAAGGCGAAGACACATGAGCGAAGCTTGCGAGCGAATCATGGATATCATGCGCCAAAAGGGATTCGGCGCTGTCTCGCGAAGCGAGGCGTTCGCATGAGCATCAAGGCGTGGCCCGGAATCATCGAGGCGTATCCCGATCGGATCCCCGTTCCCGCCGGGGCGAAGGTCATCACCCTCGGCGAGGGCAACACCCCGCTGCTGCCCGCGGCGCAGCTGTCCGAGCTGACCGGCTGCACGGTCTACCTCAAGGTCGAGGGCGTCAACCCGACCGGTTCGTTCAAGGACCGCGGGATGACCGTCGCGATCACGCACGCGCTCGCCAGCGGGCTCAAGGCCGTCATCTGCGCGTCGACCGGCAACACCTCGGCCTCGGCCGCCGCGTACGCCGCGCGGGCCGGGCTCACCTGCGCGGTGCTCGTCCCGCAGGGCAAGATCGCGATGGGCAAGCTCGCCCAGGCCGTCCTGCACGGTGCGCGGATCCTCCAGGTGGACGGCAACTTCGACGACTGCCTCGAACTCGCCCGCAAGACCGCCGCCGACTACCCGGTGACCCTGGTCAACTCGGTGAACCCGGTGCGGATCGCGGGCCAGAAGTCGGCGGCGTTCGAGGTGTGCGACGTGCTCGGCGCGGCGCCGGACATCCACTGCCTTCCGGTGGGCAACGCGGGCAACATCACCGCCTACTGGGCGGGGTACGCCGAGTACGCCGCCGACGGTGTGGTGAAGAACACCCCGCGGATGTTCGGTTTCCAGGCCGCGGGCGCCGCGCCGCTGGTGCACGGCGAGCCGGTCGCCGATCCGGACACGATCGCGACCGCGATCCGCATCGGCAGCCCGGCCTCGTGGGACGGCGCGGTCAAGGCCAAGGAGGCCTCCGACGGGCTCTTCGAGGCCATCACCGACGCGAAGATCCTCGAGGCGTACCGGCTTCTCGCCAGCAAGGAAGGCGTCTTCGTGGAGCCCGCTTCGGCGACGTCGGTCGCCGGGCTGCTCGCCACCGCCGCCGACGGACGGCTGCCGAAGGGCTCGACCGTCGTCTGCACGGTGACCGGCCACGGCCTCAAGGACCCCGCCACGGCCTTGGAAGGCAACGTCGAGGTCGAGCCGCTCGCCGTCGACCCCTCCGCCGTCGCGGCGGCGCTGGACCTCTCGTGACCGGGTTCCGCGTCACGGTCCCGGCGTCCACGGCGAATCTCGGCCCCGGTTTCGACGCGCTGGGCCTGGCGCTGGCCAGGTACGACGTCGTCGAGGTCAGGGTCGCCGACGACGGCCTCAAGGTCGAGGTCACCGACGCGGGCGCGGGCGGCGTGGAGGACGTCCCGACCGATGAGACGCACCTGGTCGTGCGGGCCATCCGGCGGGCCTGCGCGCAGCTCGGCGTCGAGGTGCCCGGGCTGCATCTGCGCTGTGCCAACGCGATTCCGCACGCCCGCGGGCTCGGTTCCTCGGCGGCCGCTGTCGTCTCGGGCATCGCCGCGGGCTACGCGCTCGCGGATCGCCCGCTCGACGATGACGCGCTGCAGCTGGCGGCGGAGTTCGAAGGCCACGCGGACAACGCGGCGGCGAGCCTGCTGGGCGGGCTGGTGATCGCCTGGTCGGAAAGTGACCGATTCCACGCCGAGCGGCTCACCCCATCCCCGGAAATTCGCCCGGTGCTGGCGATTCCGCCGACCCGCTCGTCGACGGAGGCCACTCGCGGCCTGCTCCCGGCCCACGTCCCGCTCGCCGACGCCGCGCACAACGCGGGCCGCGCCGCGCTCGCGGTGCGCGCGCTCACCGAGCGTCCGGAGCTGCTGCTGGCGGCCACCGAGGACCGGCTGCACCAGGACTACCGGGCCCCGGCGTACCCGGCCAGCGCCGCGCTGGTGCGTACGCTGCGTGCCCACGGCGTGCCCGCCACGATTTCCGGCGCCGGTCCCACCGTGCTCGCGCTGACCACGACGGGAATATTGCCGCCATCGGTCGACGTTGCCGGTTTCGACGTCGCCGAACTGGTCGTCGACCTCGCCGGTGTGCAGGTTGCGGCTCTGTAAAGCCTCGGTCACGTGAGTGGCCGGGTACCCCGCCACGCGGGGGGTGGTTGTTGCACCCGGCGAGGGTGCGGTCTACCCTCGGGGGCGTTCGATCACCGTGCGTTTCCGCACCCGATGCCGGTCATGGGGAGCCTCGGAGCCTCCCGGAGCCGCATCCTTCGTCGATCCGCCAGATCCGCACCGCCTGGCTAGCGGGATAGCGGAGTGACGCAGGCGGGTTTCCGGTCTCGGCGGTGCCGAATTCCGTTTCCTTCGTTAGGAGGAGGCAAACCCCTGTGCTGGCTGCCTGCCCGCCGTGTCTCGCACGGCTAGGCTGCGACTTGCCCGCATCGGGGACAGAACGCCGTTTCGCAATCGGACGCGGGCGGTGGTCCGCTGATCCACCTGGAGGCGTGGATCGGTCAGGAAGGACATGTGTGAGCAACACCGATCTTTTGAGCGGAGACGTGGACAGTCAGACACCGGCCGCCGCGTCCAACGGCACCGAGTCGAACGGGACTGCCACCGCTCCCAAGCGCCGGACCGGGGGTTTGTCCGGCATGGTCATCGCCGAGCTGCGCCAGCTGGCTGGTGAACTGGGTGTCGGTGAGACCGCGGGTATGCGCAAGGGCGACCTGATCGCCGCGATCCGTGAGCGTCAGGGCAAGACCAAGCGCCGCAGCAGCGCCGCCGCCGGTAGCCAGACGTTGCCGCTGGAGGGTGTCGGCGAGGCGAAGAAGCCGGAGCCGAAGGCCGAGGCCACGCAGGCGGAGGCACCCAAGGTGGAGACCAAGGCCGAGCCCGCCAAGCGCGAGCCGGTGAAGGCCGAGGCGCCGCGGCAGGCGTCCGAAGACGCGCAGCCCGCCCGGGAGACCGAGCGCCCCGCGCAGGACAAGCAGGACGCCCAGCCCGCGGGCGAAGGCCAGGAGCAGGGTGGCGAGGGCGGCCGCAGCAGGCGCCGCCGCGGTGGTGCGAACCGCTCCGCCGGCCAGGACGGCCAGGGCGGCAACCGCCAGGGTGGTAACCGGGACGGGAACCGCGACGGCGGCAACCGCGATGGTGGCAACCGTGACGGGGGCGGCAACCGGGGCGGCCAGGACCAGCGCCAGCGCAACCAGCAGGACGGCAACCGCGCCCAGTCGGACGACGACGAGGAAGGCGGCCGTCGCGGGCGGCGCTTCCGGGACCGTCGGCGCCGAGGCAGTGGCGGCGGCCGCGGGGAAGGCGGCTCGCCGGACACCGAGATCCGCGAGGACGACGTCCTGCTGCCCGTCGCGGGCATCCTCGATGTGCTGGACAACTACGCGTTCGTGCGGACTTCCGGCTACCTCGCCGGCCCGAACGACGTGTACGTCTCGCTTTCGCTGGTGCGCAAGTACGGCCTGCGCCGTGGTGACGCGATCACCGGTGTCGTGCGCCAGCCGCGCGAGGGCGAGCAGCAGCGCCAGAAGTTCAACCCGCTGGTGCGTGTCGACTCGATCAACGGACTGGAGCCGGACGAGGCCAAGCGCCGTCCCGACTTCACCAAGCTGACCCCGCTGTACCCGAACGAGCGACTGCGGCTCGAGACCGAACCGCACAAGCTCACCACCCGCGTCATCGACCTGGTGATGCCGGTCGGCAAGGGACAGCGCGCGCTGATCGTGTCGCCGCCGAAGGCCGGTAAGACCACGATCATGCAGGACATCGCGAACGCGATCGCGACGAACAACCCCGAGTGCCACCTGATGGTCGTGCTCGTGGACGAGCGTCCCGAAGAGGTCACCGACATGCAGCGGTCGGTGAAGGGCGAGGTCATCGCCTCCACCTTCGACCGCCCGCCGTCCGACCACACCTCGGTCGCCGAGCTGTCCATCGAGCGGGCCAAGCGCCTGGTCGAGATGGGCCACGACGTCGTCGTGCTGCTCGACTCGATCACCCGCCTCGGCCGTGCCTACAACCTGGCGGCCCCGGCGTCCGGCCGGATCCTGTCCGGTGGTGTCGACTCGACCGCGCTGTACCCGCCGAAGCGGTTCCTCGGCGCGGCGCGCAACATCGAGAACGGCGGCTCGCTGACCATCTTCGCCACCGCGATGGTGGAGACCGGGTCGACGATGGACACGGTCATCTTCGAGGAGTTCAAGGGCACCGGCAACGCGGAGCTCAAGCTGGACCGGAAGATCGCCGAGCGCCGGGTGTTCCCCGCGGTCGACGTCAACCCGTCCGGTACCCGCAAGGACGAGCTGCTGCTCTCGCCGGACGAGCTCGCGGTCACGGTGAAGCTGAACCGCGTGCTGACCGCGCTGGACTCGCAGCAGGCCATCGACCTGCTGATCTCGCGGCTGCGCAAGACGAAGACCAACATCGAGTTCCTGATGCAGGTCTCGAAGACCGCCCTCGGTTCGTCCGACGACGACTGAGCTTTCCGGTCCGTGAAGGCCTCCTTACCGGCGCTGAGCGCCGGTAAGGAGGCCTTCACCGCTTTCGGCGCCTGGGGCGTCCGCGGGTGCCGAGGGACGCCCTGGGTGCATCGACCGCACCGAGGGACGCCCCCGGTGCGTTGGATGCACCGAGGGACACCCTTGTCGCAGGTGGCCCCCCTTGTCGCGAACGACGCGAACGAGACGTTCAACGTCCTGAACGACGCGTTCGGGTCATGAGGCCGTCCCCGGCTAGGACAAATGCCGTTAAGGCCACCTTATGGGCGTCAGACGCCCATAAGG
>NZ_JBHYJW010000015.1:0-148235 GCF_042741125.1 Amycolatopsis sp. NPDC058986
CCTTACGGGCGTCTGACGCCCGTAAGGTGGCCTTAACGGCATTACGCGGCGGGGGTCTTGAAGGGGTCGTGTTCGGCGAGCAGTTTGTCGAGCCGCGCCTGGTCGACCCGGGTGACCACGGAGTTCTCGTCCTGCCGGTCACGCACGCATTTGGCCAGCGTGAACGCCGAGGTGACCAGGTACAGCATGCCCAGCGCGAGGAAACCACGGACCCAGCCGTTCACCGGCAGGAACACGATCCCGGCGCTGACCGCGACCAGCGCGAGACCGAACGACAGCGCCGCCTGGGCGAAGAACGCCGCAGTGGTGGACGACGCGGAGGAGACGGTTTTTGTCATGTCCTCACGGTCGCCGACCGGCCCCGCGAAGTCTTGAGTACGACTACTCGACCACCGGTCTCGAACCGGACACGGCTCAGAGCTCGTAGACGTCCAGCACCGTCGGCGCCACCGGGCTCAGGTGGGTGTCGGGGCGCTCGTTCACCAGCCCGCGCGCCATCCGGAACACGCGGAACTCGTTGTCGTGCTCGGTGTCCTGGTCGTCCCAGACGTGGAGCAGGCCGTACGAGCCCGCCGCCAGCTCGCCGACCCGGGTGAACAGCTCAAGCAGCCGCGGCCCGATCGTGCCGCCGTGCTTGTCGAGCCCGCCGAGGTGCAGCATCGGCATCCCCGCGCTCCAGCGCAGGTCCACCAGATCGACCATGTCGGCGTCACGGACGGCGCGATGTACTCGCTCGACGAGGCGCTCGAGCAGCGCGGCGTCGTCGTCCCCGCTCGCGGTCGCTTGGATCGTCACCCAGCCGTGGTATTCGAACACGCCGATGAAGGTAGCAGCGGACCTGCGCTTTCCGGGGCGCGGGCGGTCAGCTGGCCAGTGCGATCGGGGAACCGTTGCGGCGCAACACGTTCTTGAACACGCCCTCGCCGTGCCGCCCGAACGCGGTCAGCAGCGGCTCGCCGAACACGCACAGCGTCCGCTCCCACGGATGCCCGAGCGTGCCGAAGCGGAAGTCCTCGGCGAGGAACATGTGGTAGTCGACGCGGGGGAAGACCGGCACGGTCCAGTTGTCGGCGGCGGCCATCCGGTGCGGCCAGAACCGGTAGGACTGGTGCTGCCAGTGGAGCACCCACACCCACTCGTCGGGTCGCACGGACTCCTTCAACGCCGCGAGCGCGACATCGGCGACTTCGCGCTCCTCGACGGCGTACGGGCCTAGACGGAACTCGGGGGACGCGCGGTCGAGGTCGCCTGGCGAGAGGTCCCAGGTCTTGGACGGCGAGGGCTCGCGAAAGCCCGGCCAGGCGTGGGAGAACACGCTCGGCGCGAACCCGAGCTCGTCGTAGACCCAGTACCAGGCGGGCTCGTCGGCAACGCGGGAGAGGGGTTCCCAGGCAGCGTTCACATTCGACCTCGAAGCTTTCGGCCGGTTCAAGACTGCGGAAAGCTTCGTGTTCGTCGCCGAGATTGTCCAGTCCGGCTCCCGTCCCGCGCGAAATCCGTCACCCGTCCGGGTGCACCTCGCACGGTGACGGCCATGCCCTGATCGGGTCGTCGTACGAGTAAATCTCCAGCCAGGACAGGTAGCCGCCCTCGACGAACAGCACGATGCCGCCGCGAGGTGTCCCGTCGGCGGCTTCGATCCGCGCGGACGCGAACTCCCGCCGCGGCGCCTCGACCGGCGCCACCGCACCCTTGGCGACGTGCAGGTGCACGGTCGCGCAGCCGCATTCGCAGCCCGGCGACATGCGGGTGTGCGGCAGCTGCGCGCGGAGCCCGGCCGCGACCGGGTCGTCCGCGGGCAGCAGCCGGTCGAGGACGGCGAGTACCGCGCCACTCAGCGGGACCGGCACGGCACCTCCAGGTCTACGCGGCGTTCCACAGGGTCATGAACGCCGTGGCCTCGCTCTGCGCCCACGGCCGCAGCCGGGCGCGATCGCGGGGACTCAGCATGAACTCCTTCGCCCGCCGGACGTCGATGACCAGTGCTTCACCGCCCGGCAGCAGATCCGGCATGGCCTTCTCCATCAGCCAGAGTGCCAGCAGCGCGGCGTCCCTGGTGAGCGGCTCCTCCTTGAAGTACAGCCAGGTCGCGAACCGGCGGCCGTTGCTCTTGCGCAGGCCGAGCTGCGGGCTGATGCCGATCTCCAGCTCGCCGAGCACGCAGCGGGCCCGGCCGACCTCCACCAGCCGTGGGTTGCGCCGCCCCAGGTACCGCAGCCACCCCTCGGCGATGGCGGCGTAGTGCGGCTTCGTCCGGTCGTCGGCGGAATTGACCAGCGCGCGCAGGGCCACCTCGTCCTGCCCGGCCGCGCGCCCGGCGCGGACGGCGTTCGCCGCGCGGCGGTAGTAGTTGAACGCGGCCCGCGCCGGGTCCTCGTACAGCCGGCGCTGACGGCGGACGAACGAAGATCGCGCCGGACCCGAGCTCGCGCTGTAGCCCACGAAAGTGGGCAGGGTGATGTAAGCCATGAGGCCGCCTTTCGCCGCTTCGCCACCCGGCGCCCTGGTTGACCGCCGAGCGACATCTCCCCTGGACAACGCCAATTTTAGAACATACGTACGACAGTTTCGGCGGCCTTGCGGGTGACGCGGGAGAGGTCTTGCGGGCGTCACTCCTCGGCGATCCAGCGGAGGATCTCGCGGGCGGTGCGGGCCGGGGCTTCCCGCGGGACGAAGTGGCCGACGCCGTCGATCACGAGGCGCTGATAACGCTCGCCGAACAGCTCGGCCTTGCCCTCGCTGGTGGCGGGCAGGTTGTCGCGATCGTCGGCGCCGTGCAGCACCAGCGTGCGTACCCGGACGGCCGGGACCTCGGCGAGCCGCTCCTCGATGTCGTCGTACGCCGGGTCTCCGGCGATCTCGCCCCAACGGTGCAGGTACGCGGTGACCGTGATGTCCGGCCAGTCGTCGTTGTCCCAGGCGCTGGCGGCCGTGTCGAACTCGGCGTCGGTGAAGTCCCAGCCCGGCGACCAGCTCTCCCAGAGATACCGGCTGAACCCGCGCCGGTCCGTGCGCACGGTTTCCCTGCCCCGGCGCGTCGCGACGAACCACTCGTACCAATAGGCGTGGCCGAGCGGATAGGGCAACGGCGCGTGCGGGCCGCTCGCCCCGTGGCCCGCCGACATCGCGACCAGCGACCGGACCCGATCGGGGAACAAGGCGCCCACCACGTACCCGGCCCGCGCGCCCCAGTCGTGTCCGGCGATGACGACGTCGTCGAGTTCGAGGGCGTCGAGGAAGTCACGAAGGTCAGCGCCGAGCGCGCCGGCCTGCCCACTGCGGGGTTTGCCGGCCGAGTGGAACCGGGTCGGCCCGAAGCCACGCAGATGCGGCCGGTACACGCGGAAACCCGCGGCGGTCAGCACCGGCACGACCCCGTCCCAGCAGTGCACGTCGTCCGGCCAGCCGTGTACCGCCACTACGGCCTGACCGTCGGCGGGACCGTCCACTTCGTACCCGATCGCCAGATCGGCCGTCGTCACGAACTCCGTCATGTCGTCGGCCTACCCGACGGGAAAACGACGCAAACCGGCGGTCAGGCGCCGCGCGGCGGCCACGTTCCGGCGAGCAAGGACCGGGCCTGCTGGAGCAGCTGGTCCTCACAGAACGACGTCGGCGTGACGTCGGTCGGGATCCACGTTTCGAGCATCGCCGCCCAGCGGACCAGCTCGCGCAGCGCGGCCGGGTCACCGAGCCGTTCGCTCGACACGCGCAGCAGCCTGCCGCCCGGCAGCGGGGCGAGCCCACCCTGGACGAGGTCGTGCAGATGGTCACGGACGAGCGCCCACTCGTCGGCGTTCGCCGAGGTCATGGGTACAGCTTGTCAGTGCACGGTGAACGTCACGAGATCCGCGGTCTCGGTCCTGGTGAGACGCAGGAGGTCGACGGGGCGCCTGAGAACCTCGGCGGACGGGCCCGCCGCCTTCAGCACGACGACCTTCCGGATGCCGTACTTCTGCAGCACCGCGATGCTGTGCGCGTCCGGGAAGGTCTTCGAGGCCGCGACGATTTCCTCGTACTGCGGCGGAAAGTTGCCGGAGTAGCCGTTGGCCAGCTTCGGGAAGCCGTCGGTGGACCACAGCAGGTAGGTGTACTCGCTGAACGTGTCCGGCGACAGGCTCACCGGCAGAACGAGCATCGGCTCCCGCGACTGGGTGAAGGCCTGATGGAGATCCGGGGGCATCTCGGGCGGCGTCACGTGGGGCTGGCTCGGGACGCCTTCGAGCAACGCCCCCAGCGCGGGCAGGAGCAGCAGGAACGCGACCAGGCGCTTTCGCCAGGCGGACGGCGTCGGCGAGCGCTCGGCCCACAACTGGCCGAAGCGGGTGACCGCACCCGCCGCGAGCAG
Source organism: Amycolatopsis sp. NPDC058986 (assembly GCF_042741125.1). Lineage (NCBI taxonomy): Bacteria > Bacillati > Actinomycetota > Actinomycetes > Pseudonocardiales > Pseudonocardiaceae > Amycolatopsis > Amycolatopsis sp. NPDC058986. The sequence continues at coordinate 4,349 of NZ_JBHYJW010000015.1, forward strand.
CGCAAGCAGGAGACTCACCCAGAGGATCAGCCGTCCGGGAGTGCGGAGTGCCTCCCAGCCCGGAAAGTGCTTCCACAGCAGGAGGTAGGTGAACTCGCCGCCGAAGAACGTCGTGCCGAGCGAGAGGATCGTCAGGACTGCCGTCGCGATGCCGAGACCGACCCGCACCCGGACCGGCCAGGCGCTCACCACCAGGCCCACCATCGCGAGCACCAGCACGACCAGCCCGGGGAACAGCAGTTTCTCCGCCGCGCCCGGCTCGGCGATCCAGGAGTGGTCGATCACGCCTTCGTGCCACATGTTGAACGGGGTGCCACGCCACACCGAGGTCTGGTTGGACGCGGTGAGCAGTCCCTCCGGCGGCGGGGAAAGCAGTTCGAGATCGTGCGCCGACCGTGTGAACCGGTAGCTGTCGACGACCCGTAGGTACGGTCGCGTCAGGAGGTAGGTGACGACGAGGAAGACCACGATCCCGACGCCGTTGGCGAGGTGGACGCGGCGGCCGAGTTCGCGCCGCTTCACCACCCCGGCCACGACGATCACCAGGCCCACCAGCCCCATCACGTAGACGAACGGGATGCCGATGGTGAACCCGAGGGTGACCTGCCAGGTGGCCAGCAACCAGCCGGCGAGCACCCACCACGGCCGGGCCCGCTCCGGCCGCAGCCCGGTCCGGAACGAGAACCCGTGGCCACGGGCCAGCGCGAAGAGCGCCAGCGCGATCCCGCCGGTGGAGAGGATGTTGAGGTGGCTGGCGTGGGCGAGCCGCCATGGCGCCCACGCGAACACCACCCCGGCCAGCGCCGATGCCTGCCAGCTTCCCCCCAGCTGCCGCGTCAGCAGGTAGCAGCCGATGAACGCGAGCGCGTAGGCGAAGACGTACGCGAGGTTGTAGCGCATGACCGCGGCGTCCGGGCCGTCGCCGAAGACGCTGAGCGGCAGGTAGCCGAGCAGGGTGTCGGAGAAGGCGAAGTTGTCCGGCGCCGGGAAGAACATGTTGGCGGTCCAGAAATCACCACCCCCGGTGAGGAAACGGTGCTGCCACGCCATTTCCCAGATCTGCAGGAACGGGTCGCCGATCCCGCCGAGGACCGCGGACGCCGGGCGCACGACGATCGGCCAGTTGAACACCACCGAGATCGCCAGCCCGGCGAGGACGACGAGCGTCCCTTCCCGCGAAAACCACCGGCCGACGGCGGTGAGCCGGGAGCCACGGCCCGAACCGCGCTCGACCGGAAGCGTGTCGGTGGTCAAGGGCCCCCCTTGCGCGTCCTGGCGGTCCCCGCGCCGCGACAAGGAAAGACGTGACCGTGCGCCGACCGCGCAGACGGACCTTAGTGGCTGTCCCGGTCAGCACTCCAGCCGGTCATCGCCCTACCGATTCAGCCCTGTGTGACCGATGCCCCACGCCGCATCCCTTGCTGCCCGGCCACACTCGACGTACAGTATTTTGTACGTCGAAGGGAGGGTGCTGATGAAGACCATGAGCTACTCCGAGTCTCGCGCGAATTACGCCGAGACGCTCGACTCCGTGGTGAACGACCGCGAAGAGGTCGTGATCACTCGCGCAGGACACGAGCCGGTCGTGATCGTGTCGCTCGAGGACTACCAATCACTCAAAGAGACCGCTTACCTGCTCCGCAGTCCCGAGAACGCGCGACGCCTGATCACCGCCATCGAGCGACTGGAATCCGGCGGCGGGACACAGCACGACCTCGTTGAATGAAACTGGTCTGGGACGAACTCGCCTGGAACGACTACCTCTGGTGGCAGACCGAGGACCGGAAGGTCCTCAAGCGAGTCAACGAGCTGCTCAAGGACATCCAGCGCAACGGCAACGAAGGAATCGGCAAGCCGGAGCGGTTGAAGGAAGGCCTCAGCGGCTACTGGTCGCGTCGCATCACCGACGAGCATCGGCTGGTCTACAAGATCGTCGGCGACGAGATCCGTGTGGCGCAGTGTCGCTACCACTACGGCAAGTAGCGGTAGCGACGCGCCAGGCTAGGAACCCTGAACGTCGAGGCCGATCGGGCAGCTCACACCGGTGCCGCCGAGGCCGCAGTAGCCGTTCGGGTTCTTGGCGTCCGAGAGGTACTGCTGGTGGTACTCCTCGGCGTAGTAGAACTCGCCCAGCGGCGCCAGCTCGGTGGTGATCGTGCCGTGCCCGGACGCGGTCAGCGCCGCCTGGAACGCCTCGCGGGAAGCCTCGGCCGTCGCCTTTTGCTCGTCGTCGGTGTAGTAGAGCGCCGAGCGGTACTGGGTGCCGAGGTCGTTGCCCTGGCGCATGCCCTGCGTCGGGTCGTGGCCCTCCCAGAAGATCTTCAGCAGCGTCTCGTAGGACACCTGGACCGGGTCGAACACGACGAGAACGACCTCGGCGTGCCCGGTCTGTCCACTGCAGACCTCCTCGTACGTCGGGTTCGGCGTGTGGCCGCCCGCGTAGCCGACGGCGGTGGAGTACACGCCCGGCGTCTGCCAGAAGATCCGCTCGGCGCCCCAGAAGCAGCCGAGCCCGAACACCGCCGTGCGCAGCCCTTCCGGGAACGGCGGGGTGATCCGCCGGTCGGTGAAGACCGCGTGCACGCCGGACACCGTGATCGGCTCCGCCCGACCGGGCAGGGCCTCGTCCGCACCCACGATTTGCGTCTTGTCTCGCCCGAACCACGACATACCTCAACTGTACGCAGTTCGCCGGGCACGGGCCGGTGCCGGAAAGCCGTCCATTCCCGGCGACCCGCAGGTGTGCGGACAGTACGCATGTCACACTGGTGCCCCATACGGGTGGCAGGGGGTGCGGGATGAGCTGGCAGGACGAGCTGCGCAGGCTGGACGCGGAGCTGGCCGCCGGTCGCCTCGGTCAGGCCGAACACCGCAGGCTGCGCGACGATCTGCTCGCCGAGGCCTCCGGGCGCACCGTGCCGTCACCGGTCGCGTCGCCGCTGCGGCATCCGGGGACCACCTGGCACAGCACCAATCCGGCCGCCCCGCCGCCCGAGGCCCGGCCGTGGCCACCGGCGCCGGTGCACCAGCAGCCACCGTCCCAGCCCACCCCGGCGCAGCCGCATCCGTCCCAGCCCACGCCCGCCCAGCAGCCGCCGTCGCAGCCGACCCCCGCACAGCCAGGCCTGACCCGTCCGGTGCCCGCCCAGTCGGTCCCGCCGATGACGATGCCGCTGCGGTCCTCCGGCCACAACGGCATGGCCTACAGCACCGACCGGCCGACCACCGCGCCCAGCCCTGCCGACGTCAACCCGACCCAGTACCTCCGCGTCGACGGCACTCCCGCGCAGGTCAGGCCGGACACCAGCCCGCTGCCGAGCCGGTTCCCGCCGCTGGTTCCCGAGCCGGTCGACGCCGGGAACGAGAACCGCTGGGACGACGAGCCGGCGACGCCGGAGCGGTCACGCAAGCTGCCGACGTGGTTGTTCCTCGCCGCCGGTGTGCTGCTGGTGCTCGCGCTGATCATCGGCGGCACGTGGTGGCTCGGCAGGCCCACCGGCACCGATACGGCGTCGAGCACCGCGCCGACCGGAACGAACGCCAACGCCGCGACGGGCAGCAGCATCGAGGACAGGCTCCCCGTGCTGCCCGGCACGCCGAACCCGAACAACTCGACGATGTCGGTCGCGAAGGGGCTCGAGACGGGCCTCTACCCGAACCAGACCGCCGACACCCTGACGAAGAACGGCGCGAGCGAGGTCATCTTCCGCGGCTCGGCCGACGGTCAGTCCAGCTACCTGCTGCTGGTGATCCCGACCAGCGGCCCGACCGGGGCCAAAGCGGTCGTCGACACGCTGCTCCAGAACGCCGTCGCGGGCGGGTTCACCCAGGTGCCCTCCGAGCAGCTGAAGATCGTCACCGGGTTCGACGGCAAGAGCACGCTCAAGACGACGTGGTACGCCTCGGGCGGCACCGTCGTCTACTTCGGCGCCGGTTACCCGAAGACGTCGGACTCGCCCGAGATCACCGCACGTCAGGACCGGATCCTGGACGCGGTGAAGAAGGTCCTGCCCCCGGGCTGAGACACCGTCACCCGGGCAGGTCACGATTCGACCCTCTGGGAGGGGCCCGAGGACGCTGAGTGCACAATGTGGGGGGTCTGTGCGGCTCAGGGCGCCGGCTCGAGGCGCTTCGTGAGAGAAGGGGGCCGGGTTTGTCCTGGCAAGAAGAACTTCGCCGGTTGGACGAAGAGCTGGCCGCTGGCCAGATCTCGGCCGATGACTACCGGGTCCGGCGGGACAACGTGCTGTCCTCGGCGGTCAGCTACGACCCCCAGGGTACCCCGCAGCAGGCGCCGGGGCAGGCGGACAGCACCCAGATCATCGCCCCGGTCGGCGGGCAGCCGCAGCAGGGCGCGCCCCAGACCGGCCCGCCGCAGCAGCCTCAGCAACCGCAGCAGGGGTCCACCGCGGACCGGACCCAGATCGTCAACGTGCCGGACAGCGCCGAGCGCACCCAGGCCGTCGGCCAGGGCACCTGGCAGGCCAACGCCGGTGAGGCGGAGCGGACCCAGGTCGTCCCGGGCGTCCCCTCCCCGCAGGGCGGCTTCCCCGCCCCGAACTCCGGTGGCTTCCCCGCGCAGCAGCAGCAACAGCCGCCGTACCAGCAGCAACAGCACCCGCAGCAGCCACCGCAGGCGCCGTGGAACGCGCCGAGCGGCGACAGCGTCCCGCCGTGGGGCGGCTCGGACTTCCCGCCGCTGTCCTCGACCGACCACAGCTGGGTCGGCCAGGGCCCGGAGCCGTTCGAGACGAAGCCGTCGAAGGGCAAGGGCAAGATCATCGGCATCGCGGTCGCGGTGGTCGTGGTCATCGCTCTCGGCGTCGGCGCCTTTTTCGTCTTCGGCAACAACGGCGACAACACCGCCCAGCCGCCCGCCAGCACGAGCCAGACCGCACCTCCGGCGCCGCCCGCGCCGAAGGACGACCTGGAGATCGCGAAGCTGCCCGGCACGCTCAAGGAGAAGACGGACTTCCCGTCGTTCGGCGACCTCGCGCCGCGGAAGGTCCTGACCGACGACGAGAGCGACGCGTACAAGGCCGCGGACGCCAGCAAGGCCCGGCTCGCCGTCTCGAACCTCCCGTCCGAGGTCCACGCGGTCGTGCTGACCGCCCAGACCTCGTCGCCGGCCGCCGCCCGCACCGCCGCCGACAAGCTCGCGCAGCTGCAGATCAAGTTCAAGATGCAGACCTACAGCGGCACCGTGCCGCCGGGCGTCGACGTCGTGCAGCTGGCCGGGCAGAACGGCGGCGCGTCCCTGATCCGGGCGCACTACGTCTACCGGAACACCGTCGTCCGCGTGCAAGTCGACGGCGCCGACCTCGCGTCGATCAGCAGCGTGTTCGACGAGATCCTCGCCGGGCAGCTGAAGGTGCTGCCGGCCAACACCTGACGTGTCCGGTAGCAAGCTCGGGGGGAAAAGCTTGCCGGACCGTCCGTATCGGAGCGCGGCCTGCACCGTGCTCACCCGGAGCCGGCTGGCCGCCGGTCGTGTGCTCGCCGAGAGCTATCTCGAGCACCATCCGGGCCACGAGTTCGTCGTCCTCGTGGTCGACGGCCCGTCGGACGGGACCTCGGGTCCCGCCGGGCTGCGGGTCGTCGGCCACGAGTGGCTCGACCTCGATTCCGACGAGTACCTGCGGCTCGCGACGTCCCACGCGGCCGACGGCCTGCTCGACGTGGTCAAGCCGCTGGCGCTGCGGAAACTCCTCGAAGACTTCGACGTCGCCGTGCTGCTCGCGCCGGAGATCGACGTCCACGCCTCCTTCGCCGACATCACCGCGCTCGCCGTCGAACACGGTCTCGTCGTGACGCCCTCGGTGCTCACCCCGTTTCCGCAGGACGAGCGCAAACCCGGCGACGTGCCGGGGATCTTCGACGGGTTCCTCGCGGCGGGCCGTGACGCCCGTGGATTCCTCGACCTGTGGGCCGAGCGGGCCCGGTGCCGGAAACCCCGCGCGCGGGTCCGGCACTGGTTCGACCTGGTCGCCGGGCTGTTCCCGCACACCATCGTCCGCGATCCCGGCCTCGCCCTCGGCTACTGGAATCTGCACGAGCGAGCCCTGGACGACGCGCCAGCGAAGTTCGTGGCGTTCCGCGGTTACGACCCCGAAACCCCGTGGCTGCTGAGCGCGGACACTCCCGAGCGACCCCGCGTGACACTGTCCGCGAATCCGTCACTCAGGCACCTTTGCGACGCTTACCGCGAGAAGCTGCTGGCTGCCGGACACGGCGAAGAGGTCCCGTACGGCTTCGCGGAACTGCCGGACGGGACCCCGATCACCCCGCAGATGCGCCAGCTCTTCCACGCGGCGTGGGTGAAGACGGACGAGGACCCGTTCGGTCAGTCCGCCGAGGAAGCACCGCCGCATCCCTTCGGTGACGACGGTGGAAAAGCGTTCCAGGACTGGCTTTCCGCGCCCGCCACCCCGCTCGAAAAGACCGCCGGGTTCAGCAGGCTGACCATGCGGGTGTGGGCGACGCGTGTCGATCTGCAGGCCGTGTTCGCGCACCCGACGGGCCGGGACGCGCCGGGGTTCCGGCAGTGGTGCTCGACCCACGGCGTCGACGAGGGTCTCGTGCCGTCCTGGGCGGTGCCCACCGAACCGGCCGCGCCCACCGCCCCGGTCGACGAGTTCGGCGTCAACGTCGCCGGGTACCTGACCGCGGAACTCGGCCTCGGCGAGATGGGCCGGATCGTGCACCGCGTCGTGCGGGACTCCGGCATCCCGATGGTGTCCGTTGTCGAGAAGCGGTCGCTGGCGCGTTCGGTCCGGACCACGGCGCTGGCCGATCCGGACACCGTCGGCGACCCGAAGTTCCCGCTGAGCCTCCTCGCGGTGAACTCCGATTTCGCCGAGCTGCTGCTGAACAGCCACCCCGACATCGGCCACGAGCGGTATCGGATCGGCCTGTGGGCGTGGGAGCTGGAGGACTTCCCGGAGTCCATGCGGGACGGTTTCGCGTTCGTCGACGAGGTGTGGACGCCGAGCGAGTTCGCCACGAAGGCGATCGCCGAGCACGCCCCGGTCCCGGTGAAGACCATCCCGCTGCCCGTCCCCGACCCCGGCCCGGTCTCCCGCGCGGCACGCGAACCCGGCGCGCCCGTCCGGTTCCTGTTCGCCTTCGACTTCAACAGCACGGGCGGCCGCAAGAACCCGTGGGGCGTGGTGACCGCGTTCCAGCGCGCGTTCCCCGGCCGCGACGACGTCCGGCTGGTCATCAAGGCCACCAACGGACATCTGCACGCGGCCACGGTGGAACGGCTGCGCTACGCGATCGGCGACGACACGCGGATCGAACTGTGGGAGCGCTACCTCAGCGTCGAAGAACTCAACGCGCTGTACGCCGAAAGCGACGCGTACGTCTCCCTGCACCGCAGCGAGGGATTCGGGCTGACAGTCGCGGAGGCGATGATCCGGGGGCTCCCGGTGATCGCGACGGACTACTCGAGCACGACGGAGTTCTTCGGCGCCGACGTCGGCTGGCCGATTCCGTACGAGCTGGTCAAGGTCGGCCCCGGCTGGGTGCCCTACCAGGAGGACGGCCACTGGGCCGATCCCGATCTGGACGCGGCGGCCGCGGCGATGTGTGAGGTCGCCGACAATCCGGCCGAAGCCCGGCGGCGCGGCGCGGCGGCACGCGACCATCTCCTGCGCACCCGGTCGATGGACATCGCGACGACGTGGGTGCGCGGGCAACTGGAGGAGGCGTACCGCACCTGGCGTGCCCGCCGGGAGCCCGCACCGGCACCACCGCCGCCTCCGCCGAGCCCGCTGCGCAGGGCGCTGCGCCCGGTGGCCCGGATCGTCCGCCGCGCGGGCGTGTTCGCGAACCGCAGACACGACACGGGAGCGACGGCATGACGACGAAGAACGACAAGCCGTCGCCGCTGCCCCCGGTGTACGAGGCCTGGCTGCCCCGCGAGCACTCGCTCTACCGGCCAAGACACGCGCGCAGACAGACCATCGCGCTGGCGTGCGCGGTCATCTTCTTCGCGACCCCGCTGATCACGGTCGCTTTCGGCGCCCGGCCGAGCGAGTTCGAAAACCGGGCACTGACCCCCTTCCCCAGCCCCGGCCAGGGCTGGTCGTTCTTCACCCAGCTGTCCGCGTGGGCCACCGATCACCTGATGTTCCGCGAGCAGGCGGTGCACGCCGCCGACGGCATCAGCCGCGGCGTCTTCGGCGAACCGCCGCCGCTGAACCACGAGAACCAGCAGGGCCCGCTGCAGTCCCCGCCGGTCAAGACCGATCCCCGCCAGTTCCCCCCGATCATCGAGGGCAAGAACGGCTGGCTCTACCTCGGCGACGAGGTGTCGAGCCACTGCGCACAAGCACATCCGCTGGCCGACACGTTCGGCAAACTGCAGCGGCTCAAGGAGGGCATCGAAGCCTCGGGCCGTCAGCTCGTGGTGGTCGTCGCGCCGGACAAGGCGACCGTGGTGCCCGAGAACCTGCCCGACGCCTACATCGGCAAGGACTGCCACACCGCGATGGCCGCCGAGTTCTGGCGGATGGTCGACGCCCGGCAGGACTACATCCTCGACCTGCGCGGCCAGATCACGAGCTGGGGCGCCAGCAAGGGCCAGCCGATCTACGGACCCCAGGACGCGCACTGGTCGGACGAGGGCTCGGTGATCATGGCGCGCTCGGTGGCGGAGAAGCTACGGCCCGGCATCAGCGCGACGTGGAAGGTCACGCCCACCGCGGGCTGGCAGGTCCCCGCCGATCTGCCGCCACTCATCGGCCGGTCCGGTACGACCAGCGGCACCCACTACGCGCTCATGCCCGACGGCACCCAGGACATGACGCGCCCGACGCCGCCGGACTACACGACGCCGCTGCACCTCAACACCGCGTCCGGCCCGGGAACCTACGGGCTGAACGTCGCCCTGCTTGGCGACTCCTTCACCATCCGGACGCTGCCGTACCTGGCCGCGTCGTTCCGCAACCTCACCGCACTGCACGCCAGCACCGCCGACCGCGACCAGGGCGCTGCCGCGAGCGCGGTGCTGGCCCCCAGTAATGTCGTGGTCCTCGAACTGGCCGAACGCTCGCTGGTACGGGGAACCGTGGCACTCCTCGACAAACCGGGCCTGGACAACATCCTCGGCAGGCTCCCCCGCTGATCGATCCGGAAAGAACACCACATGCCTGAACATCGCGTGGCACAGGCGCTGGCCCGCCTCGGCGAGCACCAGCAGCTGCACCTGCCGCTGAAGCGGACCGATCTGCTCGGCAGGCTGGCCCTGCGGTTCCTCTGGCGCCGCCAGCTCAAATGGCAGATCGAATCCAACCTCGCGATCCACGACGCGCTGGCGGGCCTCGACGAGGCGGGCCGCGTCCAGCGTGCCCGGGTCGACCAGCTGGAAGGCGCCGACAGGGTGAGCCACGAGGAGCTGGCCCACGAGGTCGAGCTGCTCAAGCGCAGCGATCAGAACCTGATGGCCGGGCTCAACCAGCGGCTTTTCTCCTCGCTGGGCCGGATCGAGTCGCAGCTGGGCGATCTCCGGCTCCGGCTGGCCGAGACGGCGGAGCACGGCGAGGACGCGGAACAGCGGATCAAGGCTCTCGAAGCGCAGATCGCCACGCTGACCGGGGCGGCCCGCGACGTCCGGCTCCGGCACGCGCAGCTCGACGGCTTCCTCGACCAGGTCCGCGCGAACCGTCCCGAAACCGCGCCCACGACAGACGTCGCCGAGCGCGATTCGTTCCTGGAACTCGCCCTGTCCGAGCTGCTGGACGGGCCCGCCGATCACGTCCGCGCCGAACGCGGGCGGTACGTGCCCGCGGTGCGGAAGGCACACGAGAACGGCGCGAACGGCCCGGTCTTCGACGTCGCGCCCGCGCGCGGCGAATGGCTGGAAGTCCTCCGCGCCGAGAACCTGCCCTACCGTGCTGCGTCCGCGAACTCCTTGGTGCGGCGGCACATTGAAGGCCTCGGCCTGCGGATAGAGGACGCCGACGCGCTCGAAACGCTGGCCACCGCACCCGCGCGCTCGCTCGGCGCCGTGACCGCGTTCCGCTACGCCGAGCGGCTCGAGCCGAGCGCGCTCGCCCGGTTCGTCGACGCCGCCGCGACGGCGTTGCAGCCGGGTGGCGCGCTGATCGTCGAAACCCCGGCAGCGGACGACAACGCGAGCGGCGACTTCCGGATCGACCCGTACGCACGCAAGCCGCTGCACCCGGTTTTCCTCCGCTTCCTCGCGGAGTCGGCGGGCTTGACCGACGTCGAGATCGTCGGCGCGGGCGATCGCTACAGCCTGATCGCGTGGCGATGACCCGGTACGCGATGTGGACCCCGCTGCCGCCCCAGCGCAGCGGGATCGCCGACTACAGCTTCGAACTGCTCGAAGCGCTGTCCGGCCGGATCGAGATCGCCGCGGTCGACGACGCCGACAACGCCGAGACTCCGGCCGGGATCCCGCTTCTCGCGCCGGATTCGTCCGAAGTGGACGATGCGCTGAACATCTACCACATGGGCAACCACGCCGGGATCCACGCGAAGATCTACCGGCGGGCGCTGGAAGTCCCCGGTGTCGTGGTGCTGCACGACCCGTCGCTGCTCGACTTCCACTCGGGCCTGTTCGGCGGCACGTCGACCGACGCGTTCCGGGAAGAAGTCCGGTACGCGCACGGCCCGATCTGGGGCCACCCCACCGATCCCGCGCTGCTCGACTGCTGGCCCGCTATCGAGGTCGACGGTGTCCGGACCATCGACTACGGCACGCTGACGCTGGAACGCCGTCTGGTGACCGCCAGCAAGGGCGTGCTCGTCCACGATCCGCACACCGCCGCGTTCCTTCGCGGCCGGTATCCGGAGACGCCGGTGCACGTCGTCCCGTCCGGGGCGCCGATCCGCGACGACTCCGGCCGCGCCGAGACCCGCGCGCGGCACGGCTGGCACGACGAACACGTGGTGTTCGGGGTGTTCGGCGGGCTGGTCGGCATCAAGCGGGTGACCGTGGCGGTGCTGGTGTTCGCCGAGCTCCGCCGCCGCTGGCCGAACGCGCGTCTGGTGATCGCGGGCCACCCCGGCCAACCGGGCCTGCTGGACGACATCCGCCGCACGATCGCCGAACTCGGTGTCAGCGACTCCGTCCACTTTGTCCTGTCGCCGGAGAAGGCCGAGTTCGAGGAGCTGATCAGCGCCACCGACGCGGTCGTCAACCTGCGCTGGCCGACAGCGGGGGAAACAAGTGCGACGATGATGCGCGCGTTCGGCGCCGGACGCCCGGTCATCACCAGCGATCTGCCGCAGCACCGCCATTTCGACGAGGCGTTCTGCTGGACGATTCCCACGGACGCGGCGTCGGAGGCCCAGGAGCTGTACAACGCGCTCGAACGCGCCGTGTGCTGGCCGGACGAACTCCGTGCAGCGGGGGCGAAAGCCCGCGAATACATGCGGCGCCACGCGTCGCTTCCGGTCGCCGCGCAGTCCTATGTGGACGCACTCGCGGCGATCGAGCAGCACCGCCCGACGACCATCGAACGAACCCGGCCGGGCGTGAACGTCTTCGCCGACGCGCGGGCGACGACCGGGCTTTCCGAATCGGCCCGCCGCCACGTGCAGGCGCTCGCGTTGCCGAGCACCGGCGTCGAGGCAACCTTCACCGAGTTCAACTCGCAGGCCCCGTACCGCACGGTGCCGATCCCGCCGGACATCGCCGCGTTGCGCCGGGGCAAGGAATTCCCGCTCGACTTCTGGCTCGTCAACGTCAACGAGTTCCAGCTGATCCCGGAGCACGCGCTCGACCGCTACACGATCGCGATGTGGGCGTGGGAACTCCCGGACATGCCGAAGTACGCGCTGGCACAGCTCCCCCGCATCGACGAGCTGTGGGTGCTTTCCACGTACGTCGCCGACGCCTGCCGCACGGCGACCGACATCCCGATCACCGTCGTGCCGAGCGTGGTCCCGCAACGACCCGGCATCCCGGGCGACAAGGCCCGTTTCGGGATTCCGGACGACAGGCTGATGGTGCTGTACACCTTCAGCGCCTCCTCCAGTGACGCGCGGAAGAATCCGTGGGGCGTCATCGAGGCGTTCCGTCGCGCCTTCCCGCCGGAAGAGCAGGGCACCAAGGCGCAACTGGTCATCAAGGCCAACGACCTCGACCGGTTCCCCGAGCTGGCAACGCATCTGGCGCAGGCCGTCGCGAGCGTGAACGGGACGCTGCTGTCGCGGCAGATGTCGCGCGCGGACATGGACTGTCTGCTCGCCAGCTGCGACATCTACATGTCCCTGCACCGCTCGGAGGGTTTCGGGCTCGGCATGGCCGAGGCGATGGCCATGGAGAAGCCGGTGATCGCGACCGGTTACGGCGGCAACGTCGACTTCATGCCGCCCGGCGCCGCGGCCGTCGTCGGGTACGACATCCGGCCCATCACCGCGCGGGATCACCGGTTCGGCGCGGAGTTCGGCGACTGGTACACCGAGGGCCAGCTGTGGGCGGAGCCCGACGTCGACCAGGCCGCCCGCTGGCTGCGGTGGCTCGCCGAGTCCGCATCGCGCCGTCGCGCGATGGGTGTCCGCGGCGCGGAAGCCGTTGCGGCGCGGTGCAGTCCGGAGGCCGTCGGGGCAACGATGGCGCGCCGGCTCACCGAACTCCAGCGGAACCTGTCACGGCCCGATCGGGCATTGGCTACCGTGTCGGACCATGACCGCCTTGAGCGCACAAGCACGGCAGGAAGCCGTTGACGCCGTTCCCTTCTGGTTCCATTCCGTCGACGTCGGCGAGGGCGTCGTCACGCCGGGCGCGAAGCCCGCGGACTTCAGCGTCAAGGAGTGGAACAGCTGGCAGGTCCCGGACCTGACCGGCCGTACCGTGCTGGACATCGGCGCGTGGGACGGCCGTTACTCCTTCGCCGCCGAAGAAGCGGGCGCGGAGAAGGTCGTCGCGCTCGACCACTACACCTGGTCGATCGACTTCCCGACCTACTACGCCGCCATCCACGGGATGCGGGAGCGCGGCGAGCACGTCCCCGACGCCATCGACGTCCCCGGCGCGTGGCGGCCGGACACGTTGCCGGGCAAGGCCGGGTTCGACACCGCGCGGCGCCTGCGGGACAGCAAGGTCGAGGACATCGTGCTCGACTTCTCGCACGACGACGTGACTTCGGTCGGGCAGTACGACGTGGTGTTCTTCGCGGGCGTGCTGTACCACCTCGTCGACCCGATCGGCGCGCTGCGGCAGCTGTACAAGGTGACCGGTGAGATGGCGATCGTCTCGACGCACGGTGTGCAGATCGCCGGTTTCGAGGACCGCGAGTTCGCGCAGTTCTACCCCTTCGACGGCTTCCGCGGCGACCCGACGAACTGGTGGGTGCCGAACATGAAGTGCCTGACCGGCTGGTGCCAGGCCGCCGGTTTCGACCGGATCGAGGTCGCGCTCGGCCCCGACGAGGGCAAGCAGATGGCGCCCGGCGAGGCGGAGACCTACACCGCGATCGTGCACGCCTACCGCTGAGCGCGCGCGGCCCGCAGTTCGGCTTCCAGTTCGGCGATGCGCCATTCGAGCGCGGCGGCCCGCCGCTGCGCCCGGGTGGCGTCCCGCTGGCTGTCGGCCAGCGCGGTCTCCACCTTCCGCACGTACTCCTCGCGGTCGGCGCGGGACTGCTGCGCTTCCTGCACCGCTTCTTCCAGACGCCGGATGTAGCCGACCTCGCCGGGCCGATTCGCCTGTGCCGCCCGCAACTGCGCGACGTCGTAGCGCTCGAAATCGTCGAAGACGTTGGCAGGGACGGCGAGGCGGCTCAGCGCCTCCTCGTCGTCCGCCGGAGCGTAGAACCGGTTGAGCCCGTCGAAAAGCGCGCACCGGTATCCGGCGTCGAGCAGGATCGGTTCCCATTCGCCGTGCGACGGCTGGGGCGAGCCGGGTTCGGTGGCCTCGACGACGACCACTCGCGGGCGGTGCCGGGTCCAGTCGGCGCCCTCGATCACGTCGCGTTCGGCGCCCTCGACGTCGATCTTGACGAAGTCGAGCTGGCCGGGGTGCTCGTCGAGCAGGTCGGCGAGCGTGACGACGTCGACCTCGACGTCGTGGGTCGGCCAGTCCTCGTCCGCGCGGTAGTGCGCGGCGAGGTCGTCGTCGAGCGTCGCCCGCCCCCACTGGCCCTCGACCACGTGCAGCACGGTCTTGCCCGGCTTCGCGCCGACGGCGATCGCGAGGTTGAGGTCCTCGGGCCGTTCGCACCGCAGCTGATCGAACAACGACGGCTCGGGTTCGACGTTGATCCCGCGCCAGCCGAGGTCGTAGAAGTGCTTGGTGACCGAGTCCTGGAGCGGGTATCCCGCCCCGATGTCGACATAGCGACCGGTGGTTCTGCCCGCGAACACCCTGGCGAGAACCACGTCCTCCGCGTTTTGCGCGTAGGAGATCATGGGAGATCTATTCCGGCCTTTCTGGCTTCGAGCTGCAGGTCGTTGTCCACCATCATGGACACCAGCGTTTCGAAGTCGACCTCCGGCTTCCAGCCCAGCTCCTCACGCGCCTTGGTGGCGTCGCCGACGAGCAGGTCGACCTCGGCAGGGCGGAAGAACCGCGGGTCCTGGGTGACGAAACGCTCCCAGTCTTCGAGGCCGACGTGCCCGAAGGCCGCGTTCAGGAAGTCGCGCACGCTGTGCGTCCGGCCGGTCGCGACGACGTAGTCGCCCGGCTCGTCCTGCTGCAGCATCCGCCACATCGCGTCGACGTAGTCCCCGGCGAAGCCCCAGTCGCGGCGTGGTTCGAGATTGCCCAGCGCGACCGTTTCCTGGAGGCCGAGCTTGATGCGCGCCACCGCGTTGGTGATCTTGCGGGTGACGAACTCGATGCCGCGGCGCGGGCTCTCGTGGTTGAACAGGATCCCGGAGCAGGCGAACAGGCCGTAGCTGTCCCGGTGGTTGACGGTGATGTCGTGGCCGAAGACCTTCGCGCAGCCATACGGCGAACGCGGGTAGAACGGCGTCTCCTCGGTCTGCGGCGATTCGCGGACCTTGCCGAACATCTCCGAGCTGGACGCCTGGTAGAAGCGGATCTTGTGGTCCGGCCCGCCGACCATGCGGATGGCCTCGAGCAGCCGGAGCACCCCGAGCCCGGTGACGTTCGCGGTCAGCTCGGCCTGCTTGAAGCTCAGCGCCACGAACGAAATCGCGCCGAGGTTGTACACCTCGTCCGGCTGCACCTGCTCCAGCGCGCCGACCAGGCTGGAGAGGTCCTGCAGGTCCGCCGACACCAGCTCGACGTAGGGGTACTCCGCGCGGATCATGTCGATCCGCGGGTTGTTCTGCCCCTTGACCAGGCCGAACACCTCGTAGTTCTTCGAATGCAGCAGCTCTGCGAGATATTGGCCATCCTGACCGGTGATACCGGTGATCAACGCACGACGCACCCGAGCAGGATAGCCGTCCCGGCCCCGCCCCGAGCCGTTACGTGGTGTTTTGCGGGGAACTATGCGCCGTCGTCGTCATCGCGCAGGGAATGGATCATGCTCCGCAGGATCCGGAACGCGTTCGCCTGCTCGGCTTCGGTCAGGCCGGCCAGCATTCTGACCTCGACGGACCGGACCGCCGCACTCGCCTTCTCCAGGCTCCGCCGGCCGCGAGGTGTAAGCCGCGTCGGGAGAACCTTCCCGACGGGCGCCTCCGCGGGCCTGGTCACGTAGCCCTCTCGTTCCAGGGCCTGGAGCAGCACGTTCATCGACTGCCGGGTCACGAACGCGCCCCGCGCGAGCTCGGAGTTCGACAAACCCGGCCGTTGCGCCAGCAGTTCGAGGCAGGCGTAGCGCGTCACGTTCATCCCGAGCGGCCGCAGCACCTCCTCCATGGCCGCGCGCAGGGCGCTCGACGCCTCCTTCAGCAGGTAGCCCAGTGACTTCTCCAGGTCGACACCGTCTTGACTCATGTCAGCATTCTGACATAGATTGGTGGATGTCAGAAGACTGACACGAAAGAAGGAGCATCATCTTGTCCGCCATCGGCCCCGACTTCATCTCGCTGCAAGCGCGTGACCTCGCCGCTTCGCAGGCGTTCTACGAGCAGTACCTCGGCCTCGTCCGCTCGCAGGCCGGGCCTCCGCACGCCGTCGTCTTCGAGACGAAGCCGATCGCGTTCGCACTCCGCGAGATCGTTCCCGGCACCGATCTCGCATCCGTTGCCCAGCCCGGCATCGGTGTCGCGATCTGGCTCCACGCCACAGAGGTCCAGGCCATTCACGACGCTCTCGTCGCCGACGGTCACACCATCGTCTCCGCACCGATCGACGGCCCGTTCGGCCGGACATTCACCTTCGCCGACCCCGACGGCTACCAGGTCACCCTCCATGACCGCGCCTGAGGCGAGCACGCTGGTCTTCGGGGCTACCGGGGCACTCGGCGGCCACGTCCTGGACGCGCTGGCCGCCCGGGGAATCCGCCCCGAAACGATCACCGCGGCGGGCCGGAATCCCTCGCGCCTCGGGGAACTCGCTTCCGCCGGGTTCGGCACCGCCGCCGTCGATCTGTCGGATTCGGCCGGCGTCGCGGAACTGGTCGCCAGGCACTCCGACATCGTGTTGATCTCGGGCGGCGACCCGAATCGCCTTGCACAGCACGAGTCGGTGATCGAGGCCGCGAAGAACGCGAATGTCCGACACGTCTACTACACCAGCGGAGTCCGGGCCGACGATGACCGGTTCGAGATCAATGCCGACCACAGGGCGACAGAGAATGCTCTCACCGCTTCCGGTGTGACGTACACGATCCTGCGGAACACCTGGTACATCGAGAACTACATTCAGGCGCTGGCAGGCCCCCGCTACACCGGCGTTCTCGCCGCGGCGGCCGGTGACGCCGTCGTCGCGGCAGCCAGCCGGAAGGACCTGGCTGAGGCGTTGGCCGTCGTCGTCACCACAGAGGGGCACGACAACGTCACCTACAACCTCTCCGGCGACACGAACTTCACCTACGCCGACATTGCCGAAGCGATGTCGGTCGTGCTGGAGCGAGAGGTCACTTACCGGCCTGTCACTTCCGAAGAGTTGCAGGTGGCGTTCGTCAATTCGGGCATGGAGAGCGAGCTGGCCGGTTTCTTGGCAAGTCTCGACGAAACCATCGCCGCCGGGGTTTTCGCGCGGGTCGGTGACGATCTTTCCCGGCTCATCGGCAGGCCGACGACCGGTCTCGTCGAGGGACTGACGGCAGCGTGAGCAGCGGGGCGGGCGAGCCGGCGATCTCGGCTCGCACCGCCCTTCTCCCGATCAGCGATTCTTAGCCCGAAAGTGTGAGCTGAGTCGTGTCGGCCAACGTCCTCCCACCCTCGGACGCCTTCTGATCGGAGCATCGGTTCGATGCGTCCATGAGAGGAGCCGAGATGGCCTGGCAGATCGTCGTGGTCGCCGCGGTGGCCGTGGTGTTCCTGGTCCGCCTCGTCCTGCAGTTCAAACGCGGCTAGCCACGTTTCGGGGTGACCAGGCCGGATTCGTAGGCGAGGACGACGAGCTGCGCCCGGTCCCGCGCGCCGATCTTGGTCATGATGCGGCTGACGTGCGTGCGCGCGGTGGCCGTCGAGATCACCAGGTGCGCGGCGATCTCGTCGTTCGACAGGCCGCCCGCGACCAGGCCGAGCACCTCGCGTTCGCGGTCGGTGATCTCGCGGACGGCGCTCGTGTCGATCCGCCGGTTCTCCGGGCGGCCGACGAACTCCGCGATCAGCCTGCGGGTCACGGTCGGCGCGAGCAGCGCCTCCCCGGCGGCGACCACGCGCAGCGCGCGCAGCAACTCGACCGGGTCGGTGTCCTTCAGCAGAAAGCCGCTCGCCCCGGACCGCAGCGCCTCGTAGACGTACTCGTCGACGTCGAACGTCGTCAGCACCAGCACCTTGACCCCGGCCAGTTCCGGGTTCGCGGTGATCCGCCGGGTCGCTTCGAGGCCGTCGGTGCCGGGCATCCGGACGTCCATCACCACGATGTCCGGTTTGTGCTCGACGGCCAGTGCCACGGCCTCCTCGCCGTCGCCCGCCTCGCCGCAGACCTCGAAGCCGTCCTCGGTCTCCAGCAGCACCCGGAATCCGGCGCGCACCAGGGCCTGGTCGTCGGCGAGAACCACCCGGATCGTCATGCTTCACCTTCCACAGGCAGTTCCGCGCGGACTTCGAAGCCTCCGGCGACAACGCCCGCGGTCACCTGGCCGCCGAGCGCGGCAGCCCGCTCACACATGCCCCGCAGTCCGTGTCCCGGCGTCGGTTCCGCCGTGGTCCGGCCATCATCCCGCACGGTCATCCGCAGCACGCCCACCCGCCGCTCGAACCGGACGTCGACGGCGGTGGCGGCCTCGGCGTGGCGGACGACGTTGGTCAGCGACTCCTGCAGGATCCGGTACGCGGCGCCGTCGACGGGCGCGGGCAGCTCACCGGGGTCGCCCTGCACCCGGATGTCGAGGCCCGCCGCCTCGACGTGACACACCAGTTCGTTCATGTGCGCGAGACTCGGCGCGGGTGCCTTGTCCTCTCCCGACCGCAACACGGCCAGCGTCGCCCGCAGGTCCTTCAACGCCGACGCGCTGGCCTCCTTGATGTTCAGCAGCGCCTCTTTCGCCTGCTCCGGCCGCCGATCCGCGACGTGCGCGGCGACCCCGGCCTGCACGTTGATCATGGCGAGACTGTGCGCGACGACGTCGTGCACCTCGCGGGCGATGCGCAGCCGCTCCTGCTCGGCCATCCGGTGCCGGTGCTCGGTGGCCTGCTCGCGCCGGGCCTGCACCGCCGCCCACTGGTACCGCACCGCGGTGCCGGCGCCGATCACCGCTGCGATCCACACCACCGCGAGCCCCGAGCCCGCGGTGATCTCCAGCGCGCCACGGCGGATGAAGAAGGCGGTGAACCCCGCGACCAGGACCGCGGCGCCGGTGATCCCCGCCGTCAGCGGACCGCGCAGCCGGGTGAGCATGAACAACGCGATGGTCGGGACGACGATCACCGGACCGCCGGGAAACCCGCTCGCGTAGTAGAGGTAGGCCGAGGTCACGGTCAGCAGGAACACCGTGAGCGGGAAGCGATGGACGACGAGCAGGGTCAGCGCGGTCGCGGCCAGCCACGCGTACCCGGCGAAGGTGAGCGGATGGGCGTGCGGCTGCCAGTGCGACGCGCTGGTGGTGACGCCGAGCACGAAACCCAGGATGAGCACGGTGCGCACGACACGGCCCACCCACGGGTTCCGCCTCTGCCACCACTCCGGTCTCATGCCGCGAAAACTACCCGCCGCCGAGCGTCGGCGCGTCCGTCCGCAAGCGACTCCCCGCCTACGCCGTACGCGGTATCCGCCGCAGCACCGCGACCATCGCCAGCACGCCGACCGTCACTTGGACGGCGTAGACGGCGGCCTGCGCCAGCGTCGCGCCGTCGGCGAGCGGACCGCCGAGAACCGTGGTGAACAGCATCCACGAACCCCAGCCGACCATCGAACCCGCGCCGGTCCACACCACGACCAGCCGCGGCCAGAGCCGTCCGCGGTGCAGCGTCAGCAGCGCGGCGACGGCGAGCAACGTCAGCACACCGACCACGACGTCGAGGAAGCGCGCCGAAAGCCCGGCGGTCCGACCGGGGACCAGCGCGAATGTCGAACCGGCGGCCCACGCGAAGTGCAGCGCCGCGGTCCCGATGGCGGCGACACCGGCGATCCGGCCCAGCACACCGACGGGACGGGTTCGTGTGGTGGTCAGCACCGGCCAGCGATCCCGGACGTAGAAGACGAACGCCGTCAGCAGCGCGAGGCCCTGCCAGGTGAAACCGCCGTAGACCACGGCCCACACCCAGTCCTCCAGCGGCAGCGCGCTGGTCGACGAGCGGAGTAAGTCGACGCCGATCACCGGGCTGCTCAGCACGATCGGAGCGAGCAGGCCGGTCGCGGCCCACGCCGGGAACAGCACCAGCGGCGCCGGGATCCGGCGGCCCCACGCGTAGGTGAGCGCGAAGGCCAGCGCGATCGCCACCGCGTCCATCCCGGCGGTGAGCAGATTCGCGAACACCATCGTCGGCGTGTCCACAAAGGACGGATCACGCAGGCCGAGCGTACCGCCGGTGACCCACGCGATCTTCAGTGTCAGATAAGGAAAAGTGCCGAGAATCGCGGCATAGCACGCGACGAGCCGCGCGTGCGGGATCGGCATCCGCGCCGGAGGAGCGAGTGTGGTGGTCATACCCGCAAGCGTCGCCCGCACGACGCCGGATCAGTTCCCTCCACGGCGTTGTCCGGCTCCCTCTCGCGAGGGAACGGCCCAGGTCAGGGTCAGAACGACGTCGGCAGCTTCGCCGCCGTCTCCTCGTCGGCCGGGGTGTAGGCCGACAACGTGATCTCCGAATTCCGCCCGAAGTAGAGGTAGGTGAAGGTGAACTTGAGCAGGCCGACCTCGGGATGCAGGTACCGCTTGCAGAGGATCGGCTCGGCGTTGACGTCGTGCCGGGTCCACAGCTCCTCGAACAGCGGCGACTCCGCCTTCAGCCGCTTGACCAGCGACTTCCACGCCGGCTCGGCGACGTGTTCGGCCATCGACGCGCGGAACTTGGCGACCACGCGCGGGATGTTGCTGTCCCAGTCGAGCATCCGCGCCTTCCACTCCGGGTTGGTCAGGCACTGCACCAGGGTGTTGCGGTCCTCGAACGGGATCGCATCGACGTCACCCATCAGCCAGGTGTAACCGCGGTTGTAGGCCAGCAGATCGCAGCGGGCGTTGCGCACCGCCACCGGATAGGGCTCCAGCTTCTCCATCATGGTGAGCACGGGACGGGAGATCGAATTGCATTCCTTTTCGTAGCTGGGTTCGGGCGCACCGGCGAGGGTGAACAGGTGCTTGTGCTCGTACGGGTCCAGCTTGAGCGTGCGGGAGATCGCGGCGAGCACCTGCTCGGAGGCGTTGATGTCGCGGCCCTGTTCGAGCCAGGTGTACCAGGTGACCCCGACACCGGCGAGCTGCGCGACCTCCTCGCGGCGCAGCCCCGGCGTCCGGCGGCGCCCGGCTGTCGGCAGGCCGACCTGCTCGGGCGTGATGCGCTCACGACGGCTTCGCAGGAACGCGGCCAGCTCGTTGCGCCGCACGCGCTCTTCGACGGCGGTGGTCATGATGCCAGGCTCCCATACTCCCGATGCTGTTACCAGGTAGTCCCAATACCCGGATAAACACTATCTGGTACCAGGTTAGGACGTCGTCGATCGTAGTACCCATGACCACGACTGAAACCGTCCCGGCGGTGCGCACCCGCGCCGCCGAGGCACCCGTCAGGCCGGGCCTCACCCCTGCCGGCCTGGTCACCGTGCTGCTGGGGGCGGCACTCACCATCATCGACTTCTTCATCGTCAACGTCGCGCTGCCCACCATCGACGCGGACCTCAAGGCGTCCACCGCGACCCTGGAACTGGTGGTCGCCGGGTACGGCATCGCCTACGCCGTGCTGCTGGTCGTCGGCGGCCGTCTCGGCGACTCGCTCGGCAGGCGCAGGATGTACACGATCGGGCTGGCGCTGTTCACGCTGACGTCGCTGGCCTGCGGACTCGCCCCGACAGCGGGGACGCTGGTGATCGCCAGGGTCGCGCAGGGCGCGGCCGCGGCCATGATGCTGCCGCAGGTGCTCTCGATCATCCAGGCCAGCACCGACGGCGAGCACCGCTCGCGCGCGCTCGGCATGTACGGCGCGACCGGTGGCATCGCGACCGTCATCGGCCAGCTGCTCGGCGGCGCGCTCGTCGCGGCGAACGTGTGGGACCTGTCCTGGCGGCCGATCTTCCTGGTCAACGTTCCGATCGGCATCGTCGGCCTGATCATGGCGCGCAAGCTGCCGGAAACCCGCGCGCACAACCCACTCGGCGTCGACCGCTGGGGCACCGTGCTGCTGGGCGTGGCTCTGCTCTCGCTGCTGGTCCCGCTGATGGAGGGCCACGCGCTCGACTGGCCACTGTGGACGGTCGCACTGCTCGTGCTCTTCCCGTTCGCCGCGTTCGCGTTCGTTCGCGTCGAACGTCGGCTGGAACGGCGCGGCGGACACCCGCTGCTGCCGCCGTCGGTGATGCGGATGCCGAGCGTCCGGCTCGGGCTGCTCGTCGGCGTCCCGTTCTTCAGCGGCTTCGGCGCGTTCATGTTCGTCTACGCCATGACGTTGCAGGGCGGACTGCACCTCGGCCCGATGGGCGCCGGGCTCGCGCTGACCCCGATGGCGATCGGCTTCTTCACGATGTCGCTGATCAGCAGCCGGCTGGTGGCGCGGTTCGGCCAGAAGGTCGTCGTGACCGGCGGGGTGCTGTTGCTGCTCGGCGTGCTGACGCTGATCGGCTCGACGTTGCTGGCGTGGCCGGACCTGAACGTGCTGGACCTCGCACCCGCGATGCTGCTCATCGGCGTCGGCAACGGCCTCGCGATGACCACGCTGTTCCGCATCGTGCTCTCGAAGGTCCCGACCGACCTGGCCGGTGTCGGCAGCGGCGTGATGACGACGAACCAGCAGACGTCGCTCGCACTGGGCGTCGCGACTCTGGGGAGTCTGTTCGCCTCGCTGAGCGCGCCGGACTCGCTGGGGATGAAGAGCGCGTTCGTGCTGGTGATCGGTTTGCAGGCGGTGCTGGTGCTGGCGGTGATCGCAGGCGCGCGGCGCCTTCCCGACCCACGAGGCTGACCGGGGTGGTCCGTTCCCGCGAGCGCACGCCGTGAAGGAGTCCTTCACGGACTTTGCGCCACCCCCGCTGGCGTGGCCGGAACGACGCGTAAGGGACGTTGAACGTCCCTTACGCGTCGTTCGGGACATGAGTCGGGCGGAGCTGAGCCCGGCCGGTTGCGACAAGGGCGTCCCTGGGTGCGTTGAGTGCCCATGCCAGGGACTTGACGGGTGCGGCCAGGCGCGAGTGAGCCGTGTGCGTGCAGGTCGCGACGGCCGGGCGGGCACGGCGTGGGCCTTCGCTCACCGTTCCCCGTGTCTTGGCGCACGGTGGTAAGCCGGAACAAGCAAGCCGGACAAACACGACACAACGAGAAGTTTTTCGGGGAGCCGTGATGCCGGTAAGGCCACCTTGAGGACGTCAGACGCCCCCAAGGTGGCCTTACCGGCACGAGAGTCCTCTGTGGACACAGGCCGCGACCTGATTCAGCGGCCAGGCAGCGTTTGTTACATCCTGAGTGTAATAAACGCCGCATCAGGATGTAATTTTTGCTGCACTGATCGCGTCGTCGACCTCGCGGAGCCAGGAGGTCCAGGCGGAGGGGGTGAGGAGGAGGGCGCCGGTTTCGGGGGACTTCGAGTCGCGGACAGCGACCGCCTCCGGCACGAACGCCACCTCGACACAGTCGCCGTTGTGCCCGTCTCCGCCGCTGTAGCTGCTCTTCCGCCAGCCAAGAAACGCGACCTCGACGCAGTTGCCGTTGGCCCCTTCGCCGCCGCTGTAGCTACTCTTACGCCACGAGGCGTTCGACAGGTCCACGAGTGCTCGCCTCTTCCGGATCGGATCAGGCCTCGGCGATCATCCGCTCGATCAGCGTGCGAGAGTCCTGCTCATCCAGCGCCAGATCGGCGAGATAGTCGAACATGAGCTTAGCAGCGTAGACCTCGTGCTCATCCTCGATCTGGAGCGACCCGAACCCGTATTCCACGTAGCACAAGTCCGGCTCAGCGGGATCCGGAAACCCAGTCAAGATAAAGTTGCCGTACATCCCGCTGTGCGCATCCACCGTCTGCGGAATCACCTGAAGCCGAACGCTCGGCAGATCACTCATCTCGACCAGCTTCAAGAGCTGCGCACGATCGCAGCACTTGCGCCGCAATGCGGTCTCGTCGACGATCGCGTGGACCCTGAGCACAGGCTCGTTGGTAAGCCTGAGCTGCCGACGCAGGCGAACGGCAATCTCGTTCTCCAGCCGCTCGCCCTCATAGGGAATCCGAGCCGACTCGAAAACCGTGCGCATGTAGCTCTCGGTCTGCAGAAGTCCTGGGACATAGCCAAGCTCGTAGTTGCAGATCCAGGAGGCCTCGGCTTCGACACTCACGAAACCGCGATCGTCCAGGCCGAAAGCGTGCCACCAGCCTTTTTCATTGGCGTAGTCGAACATCCGGATGTACTGGTCGTAGTCCGAGGTGATCACGCCATAGCGATCCAGCAACGCCAGGAAGTCGTTGTAGCTCGGGATGTGGCCCTGCTCGATCCGGCTCAGCTTCGAGCTGGAGATGCGAAACGGTTTTCCGGCTTCCTCTTGGCTGAAGCCCGCCGCCTTGCGTAACTTCTGCAGAGTGCGGCCGAGTTGGCGCCGCCGATAGTTGGGCCTGCTCCGCCGGCTCATCCGTTCTCACCCCTCGCCATGGTTCGATCACGAATAGTAAGGCGGGCGGCGGGATGTGGGATTCCCCCATCGACCCCGTGTCGAGCGAATTCCCCACGCAAATCTGCTGGTCATGGACGTTCGGGGTTATCCGCACCAACTCGAGTACTACCGCGAAGTCGCCAAGGAGCGGCGTGTGCACGAGTACACCGAACTCGTGGACGACATGGGGTTCATCCTCGAACATCACACCGAACGCTTGAAGAACTGGCGGGTCCGTTACGGCACCGCGTGTGCCGAGGACTTCCTGACCCGCAAGCGCGCCAAGCCCGGCCGGTTCGTCGTGCACATCTACCGGTTGTTCCCGGACAGCCGGAAGCATCTCGTCTCACTGCGGATGAAGTGGCAGCCGGCCAGGCACAAGCCGTAAGTTGCGAGCATGAAGGTGTTCGTCACCGGTGCGACCGGCGCGCTCGGCAGCCACGCCGTCCCGGCGCTCGTCGCCGCGGGCCATTCCGTGACCGCGCTCGCGCGCACGCCGAGAAAAGCCGCCGCGCTCACCGAGCAGGGCGCGACGCCCGTCCAGCTTTCGCTGTTCGATCGAGCCGCCCTCGCCGACGCCATGAAGGATCACAACGTCGTCGCCAATCTCGCGACAGCGCTGCCGTCGATGGCGAAGTTCATGAGCACCAACGCGCACAAGTACAACGAACACATCCGCACCGACGGTTCGGCGGCCGTGGTCGACGCCGCGCTGGCCGCCGGGGTCGGGCGGCTTCTCCAGGAGTCCGTCGCCATGCTCTACCCGGATCGCGGCTCGAAATGGGTAGACGAAGACGCGCCCGTCGACAATTACCCGATGACGCGGGGAAATCTCGCCGCCGAAGCCAACGCGCGCCGCTTCACCGCGGCGGGCGGCACCGGCGTCATCCTGCGGTTCGGCTGGTTCTACGGGCCCGGCGCGGCACACGCCGAGCAAATGCTCGCGCAGGCCCGCTACCACGTCGGCATGATGCCCGGGCCGCCCGACGGCTACCTCTCGGTGATCCACATGGCCGACGCGGGCAGTGCCGTCGCGGCCGCGCTCACCGCTCCTGCCGGGACATACAACGTGGTCGACGACGAGCCGCTGACCAAACGCGAGTTCACCGACGCGCTCGGCCGCGCCGCGGGCAAGAAACCGTGGCTGCGCGTGCCCGGGCGAGCCGCGCTGCTCTTCGGCGACAGGCTCACCTCGCTCAGCCGATCACTGCGCGTCAGCAACGCGCGCTTCCGCGAGGCCACCGGCTGGGCGCCGCGCTACCCCAGCGCTCGCGAAGGGTGGCCCGCCACCGCCGCAGACCTGCGGTCCTGAAGATTTCCGGTTCTCATCGCGCGCTTCCGAGGTTCCGATCCTCTTCGCCACCGGACAGCATGAGCGTGGTCTCCTCGATGCGGCGGAATCGCCCGTCGGGAGCGAACTCGGCGAAGACGTAGACCTCGGTGCTGACCGTGCCGCCGTCCTTCTTGGTGACGTCGATGGTGTGCCGGTCGGCATACAGCTTTCCATCAGTCAGTTCCTCGTGGACCTGGACGCTGCCACTGGCCACCACCTCGCGCAGGTGGGCGATGTGTTCGAGGAATCCGTCGCGGTCGGCCCACGTGCCGTCCGTGCGCTGACGGTAGTCAGGCGCGAAGTGACGGTCGGCGGCTTCTCGGAGATCGAGGTCCGGGGTCAGCAGGAGGTCACTGAGGGCGGCGGCGATGTTCGTGGTGCTCATGAATGTCCTCCGGTTGAGTCACGGATTTGCGTGCGCGGCGCACGCTTATCTGAAGCGTACACCAACTGCGTGCGCGACGCACGCTATTCTGGGGGCGTGGCGAACGAGATAGGGCACGAGATCGCGGACGCGCTGGGTGAACTGCTCAAACGCGGCTTCCGGGCGACCCTGTACCAGGCCCTGACCGAGAACCTCGGCGAGGCCGTCGACGAGGTCACCTACCCCGTACTCAGCGGGCTGGCCAGAACAGGGCCGCGCAGCGCCGCCGACCTCGCCGCCGATGTGGGCCTGGACCGCTCCGGTGTCAGCCGCCGGGCGTCGCGGCTGGAAGTGGCCGGTCTGGTGCGGCGAGAACAGGACCCCGCTGACGGACGGGCCGTTCTGCTGACCCTCACCGAGGAGGGCACCCACACGGTGTCGGTCATGCGGCGGCGCCTCGCCGCGCAGATAGAGGCGTCCTTGCGCTCATGGCCGAAGGAGGAGGCGCGATCGTTCGCCCGCAACCTGCGCAGGTTCATCGACGAAGGCCCCTTCGCGGAGTCTTAGACCGCGCCACCAAAAAAATCCCAAGTTCACCCGTCGGAGAAACGTGCTCCCGAGCGACGATGAGGGTGTGACGGAACCGCGGGTACGACCGGACCCGGCCTTCGCGCTGCTCGAGCTGTACGAGACGGCTCTGCCGGAGGTCTACGGGTACCTGCTGTCCCGGTGCGGAAACCGCACGATCGCCGAGGAACTGACTTCGGAAACCTTCCTCGGCGCGGTGTCCGCCTGTCGCAAGGAGTACGCGCCTCCAGTGAGCACCGGGTGGCTGATCGGCGTCGCCCGGCACAAGCTCGCCGATCACTGGCGGCGCAAAGAACGTGAGGAACGCGGGTTAAGACTGGTCCACGAGAGTGAACCCGATGTCACCGATCCGTGGGACGCACAGGTCGACGCGTTACGAGCCCGGCAGGTGCTCGCAACGCTGGGGGCGCACCACCAGGCCGCATTGACCCTGCGTTATGTCGACGGCCTCGGCGTGCCCGAGGTCGCCGCCCATCTCGGCCGCAGCGTGCACGCCACCGAGGCGTTGCTCGTGCGCGCCCGTGCCGCGTTCCGTCGCGCCTACGAGGAGAAGGAGGGTCGCGATGTCTGAGCCGTTCGAAGCGCTTCGCCGTCCCTCGACACCGGTCGATCCCGACCCCGCCTTCGCCGACGAACTGCGTGACCGCCTGCGTCGCGCGATCCTGAACGGAGCCGATATGACGACTACCGAAACGCCTGCGTCCACCGCCGAAGTGCGCTCGCTGACGCCGTACCTCGCGGTCACCGACGCCCGCGCCGCGATCGACTTCTATGTCGAGGTGTTCGGCGCCCAGCGCCGGTCCGACCCGATCATCATGGACGACGGCCGCGTCGGGCACGCCGAAGTGGGGATCGGCGACACCGTGCTCATGCTGGCCGAGGAATTCCCCGAAATGGGCAACGTCGTGGCACCGGAGGGTGGTCCACTGGTCCGGGTCGAAGTGTCCGATGTGGATGCTGCGGCACAGCGGGCCGTCGAGCTGGGTGCCGAGCTGCTGCGCCCGGTCGAGGACCGCGGCTACGGCAAGCACGGGGCGATCAAGGACCCGTACGGTCAGCGTTGGCTGGTCGCCCAGGCCGCGCCGCGACCCGCCGAAGACGCGAAGCCGGTCCGACACGGCGAAGCCGGGTACTTCACCTTCCAGGTTCCTGACGACAATGCGGCGAAGTCGTTTTACGGTGCCGTGCTCGGCTGGCAGTTCTCGCCGGGGCGGGTCGAGGGCGGCTGGGGCATCTCCGGACACGGTCTGCAGGGCGGGCTTTGGGGCGGTCCGGGACGGCAGGTCGGCTGGAAGCTCATGTACGCCGTCGATGATCTCGACGCCGCGCTCGCCCGCGTACGCGCGCAGGGCGGCCAAGCGGGTGAACCCGAGCACATGCCGTATGGCGTCACCGCGGAATGTGTCGACAACCAGGGCATCGAGTTCTGGCTGTGGCAGCAGCCCCGGTCGTGAGATAGGCCATTTGACGAGTAGCGACGTGGTCGTCCGGGGTCACACTGGAGCGCATGGCGGAGTGGATCCCGGGCGATCACGCCGAATTGACCGCGGGGTGGCGGTTGTGGCTCGCGCTGAGCTCGTCGGCATGGCCGGGCCCGGACTGGGACGGCAGCCCGTCCGACGCGGTCCGCGGGCTGCGGGAGTTCGTCGCGTCCTGTGACGACATCATGACCAGCTACCTCGCCGAAGGCGGCAAGAACGACACCACGGTGGTCGGGCTGCTCCGGTCGATGCACCTGGCGGCGAGCTGGATCTTCGAGCTGTGGAACGACGACACGCTCCCGCTCGACAGCGAGCGCGCCTCCTTGCTGCACGGCGACCTCGCCGGGTTCGCCGATCACGCGCAGGGGGTGCGCACGCTGCTCGCGGTCGGCGGCGGCTGGAGCGCGCTCCCGCTCTAGGAACACGCGAGATCTCCACTCCATCACGCCAGATCCCCGTTCCTTCACGCGAGTTCTCCACTCAAGCACACGAGGCGACCGAGTCACCATTCGTGCGTAAACGGAGACGTCACGTGATCAAGTGGCGAACTCGCGTGATTGGGCGGAGATCTCGCGTGATTCAGCGGCCGACGGCGTAGCCCTGCATGCCGCGGGGGTTGGCGGCGGCGCGCAGCAGGCCGTCACCGGTGCGGGACACGGCGGAGAGCCTGCCCAGGTTCCACGGGCCGGCGTCGACGACCTGGTGGCCGCGCGCGGCGAGTTCGTCCATTGTGGACTTTCCTAGGCGGGATTCGACCAGGATCTCCCCCGGCGTCCAGGAGCGCGGGTAGAAGGAACTGGGGAACGCCGAGGTGTGCCAGGCCGGGGCGTCGATGGCCTCCTGGAGGTTCAGCCCGGCGACGGTGTGCGCCAGCCAGAAGCAGGTCTGCCACTGGTCCTGCTGATCACCCCCGGGCGTGCCGAAGGCGACGACCGGTTCGCCGTGCCGCAGCGCCATCGACGGGGACAACGTGATGCGCGGGCGTTTGCGCGGCTGGAGCGAGTTCGGCAAACCCTGTTCCAGCCAGAACATCTGGCCCCGCGAATCGAGGCAGAAGCCCAGCTCGGGGATGGTCGGGCTGGACTGGAGCCAGCCACCGGACGGCGTCAGCGACACCATGTTGCCCGCCGCGTCGACGACGTCGAGGTGCACGGTGTCGCCTCGGTTCAGGCCGAGTTCTTCGAGCGTCGGTTCGCCGACGGCGCCTGATCCGGTCCCGCGTCCCTTCAGCTCGTCGAGGATCGCGGGCAGTTTCGCGGCGCCCCTGGCGTCCCCCGGCCGGAGTTCGCCGCTGGCCTCGTCGGTGACCAGCGCACGACGCGCGTCGGTGTACGCCTTCGAAAGCAGGACGTCGAGCGGGACTTCGCCGGTGTCGCCGTACCAAGCCTCGCGGTCGGCGAAGGCGAGCTTCGCGCACTCGACGGCCAGGTGCACCGTACGAGCGGTCGGGATACCATCCACATAGGACAGTTCGTCGCGAAAGCCGTCGAGCATCAGTACCTGCTGGGCCAGCGCCGGGCCCTGCGTCCACGCGCCCGCCTTGACCAGGCTCCACTCGCCGACGTCGACGATGAGCGCGTCCTCGTACGTAGCCTCCCAGCTCGCGAGGTCTTCGCCGGTGAGCAGCCCGGCGTGCTCGCGACGCGAGTCGTCGAGAAAAGCCTTGCGGCAGAAGGAATCCACGGCCTCGGCGATGAATCCCTCGGACCACGCGCGGCGCGCGGCCTCGATCTGGGCCTCGCGGCCGCGCACGGATTCGGCCTCGGCGATCAGCCGTTCCCAGGTGTCGGCGAGCACGGGATAGCGGTGCAATTCCCCGGCGACAGGCGGTTTTCCGCCGGGGAGCCACAGCTCGGCGGACGTCGTCCAGTGCTCGCGGAACAGCTGCTCGACGGTCTCGATCTTCTCGACGACCGGCGCGGCCAACGGAATTCCGTTACGCGCATAACCGATCGCGTACTGGAGGACGTCGCGCAGCGACTTGGTCCCGTGGTCACGCAGGAGGAGCAGCCAGCCGTCCCAGGCGCCGGGCACGGTCGCCGGGAGCAGGCCGCTGCCGGGGATCAGATCGAGGCCGAGCCCGGCGAAGTGTTCCGGCGTCGCCGCGGCCGGGCTGACGCCCTGACCTGCGAGAACGCGCGGCGTCCTGTCCTTGGCGGTGACGAAGATGCCCGGAACCTGGCCGCCCGGACCGCACATGTGCGGCTCGGCGACCTGGAGCACGAAGCCCGCCGCGACCGCCGCGTCGAAGGCGTTGCCGCCGTTCTCCAGCACCGCCATCCCGGCTGACGAAGCCAGCCAGTGCGTCGACGCCACCATCCCGAACGTGCCTTTGAGCTCCGGCCTCGTCGTGAACATGGCCCGATACTAACCATTGCTAAGGGAATCCAGATACTGCCGAAGGTACTGGTCCTCGGTGCGACTGTGCAGCGGGAACCGGAAACTCGAACCGTCCGGCCAGACCAGCGTCTGCCCGCGGAACCTGATCTCCGGAGCCTGCGGTTTGCGCGCCTGCCAGAGGATCTGCGGCGGCGGGGCGTCGGCCGGATCCCGAAAGGTCGAGCCGGTGTCCACCGCCGCGATGTACGAGGGTGAGAACGCCAGCCAGGGCCCGCTCACCGACCGGAGCCGGTCGACGAGGTCGAGCACCATCGCGTTCGCCGGGCCCCGGACGTGGACTTCCCGCTCTCCCTTGGGGCCGCCGCTGCCGCCCGAGCTGTTGGCCACGGCGAAGACGGCCGCCGCCGCGGTGCCGACGCCCCGCAGCGCGTTGCCGAAGAACCGGCCGACCTGGTTCTCCCCCTCGACCGTGCCGTCGCCACGCCGGCCGGGCACCTCGAACACCAGTTTGTTGTCGCTGAGCCGCAGCGCGATGACCGGCTCACGCCACTGGCCACGCAGGAACCCCTCGACCCGTTCCCGGAACCCCGGCCGCACCATGAGGCTTTCCTGCTGGGCGTCCAGCTGTTCCTGGTGGGCGAACATCTTCTCCGCCGCCTTACGACGGGCGTCGGTGGGCGCTCGGTTGACGAAGTCCTGCGGCGTGGCGCCTAGATGTCGAGGTTGCCCCGGGTCTCCTCCGGGCTCTTGTCCCCACCGATCTCGCTCTTGTTGAACCACGGCTCGTCTCCCTCGGTGCTGACCGCGTCCTTGCCCTCGTGGAAAGCGCCCTTTGCCGCGCCGGTACCGGCCTTGACGCTCGCGCCGACGACGAACGGTTTGACGCCGGCCGCGCCCCCGAGCATCGTGGTGGTCATCCGGTTGCCCGGTGTGAACGGGACCCTGGCCGTGTTCTCCAGCGTATCGAGGCCGAACCGCGATTCGCCGGCGTACCGGCCGAGTCGGAACTTCCTGGTCATCGCCACGATCTTGGTCGCGTACTTGGCCATGTACTCGATGAACTTCTCGAGCAGCTTGCCGAACTTGCCGAGGTAACGGGTGACCTTGGTGAGCACGCTGGCGGCCTTGGCGATGGATGCGGTCATCGCGGCGGCGACCGAGCTGCCGAAGCTGATCACCGACGCGGCGAGCGCGGGCAGCCAGAGAGTGATCAGCCAGGAGATCAGCTCGGTGATGATGCCCTTGATCAGCTCCTCGATGACCACCATGAGCATCGACCACATCTGCAGCACCTCGGCCACCGAACCGGCGGCCGAGCCGACCCCGCGGATGCCGGAGGAGAAGTCGCCGAGGGCTTCCTTCGCCACTTTGCCCGCCTCGTCCACCCATTCGGCGAGCGCGGTGTCACCGGTCTTCTCGAAGTCCTCGGCGAGTGCGACGAAACCGTGCGCGATCGCGGTGAAGTTCTCCGAGGCGTGCCCGATGGCGGGGCCGTCCCCGGTGACCTGGTGCAGCGCGTCCTGCAGCGGCTGGACCAGTTCGAGCAGCATGTTCAGGCCGTGACTGACCAGCCAGCCGATCGGGTCCATGGCGAAGGTGACCATGTCCATCGCGGCGCCCTGAACGAACTTCGCGCCGTCGCCGACCAGCGCGGCGCCCGCGGAGGCCAGTTCCTGCGGGTTGTCCGCCTGGGCCGCCTGCTGGGCGTGTTCGCCGATCGACTTGCCGGTCTTGTAGGCCGTCCCCAGCACCGGCACGTTCTCCGCCGCGCGATCGAGGTTCGCGCCCATGCTCTCGTCGTACGGCTTGACGTCCAGCGTGTCGGCGATGCTCTTCTTTTCCTCGGTCATTTGCCCGGCTTCCCGATCGCGTCGATTTCCGCCTCGTACTTGCCGAAGGTGATCTTCCCGGCGTCCTCGGCGCCCTTGTACATGTTGGCGGCCTTGTTCATCTTGTCGGTGAGCGCGTCGACGCCGTCCTTCAGATCGGTCAGCAGCGAACGCAGCTCGGTGAGGCGTTCGGTGTAGCCCTGCTTGGCGAAGATGCCGATGACACCCCACGCCTCGTTGGTCACGTCGGCGGCGTCGATCTTGGCACCGAACTTTTCCGCTTCCTGTTCGTAGAAGGGAAGTTTCTTCGAGTACCCGGAGATCGCTTCGATACTGGTGTGGATGTCTGGTGCCATCGGGGAGCCCCTCGGTCGGATCAGTCGCGGCGGAGGATGGAGTTGTCGTCGAAGTAGTCGTCGTCGTCATTCCGCGGGCTCGGCCGTCGCCGGGGTGGCGACGCCTGCGGCTGGGGCGGCTGCTGGTACGACGCAAATCCCTCCGCGGGGGTTCCCGGCTGTTGCAACGGCTGGTGCTGCTGCTGTTGTGTCGCGGGCGGTTCCGCGACGGCCCCGAACGCCTCGGTC
Organism: Amycolatopsis sp. NPDC058986; assembly: GCF_042741125.1. Classification (NCBI taxonomy): domain Bacteria; kingdom Bacillati; phylum Actinomycetota; class Actinomycetes; order Pseudonocardiales; family Pseudonocardiaceae; genus Amycolatopsis; species Amycolatopsis sp. NPDC058986. Next base: position 37,158 of record NZ_JBHYJW010000015.1, read on the forward strand.
TGGGCCTGCCGGACCTGCGCCGAGACGTCGACGTTGAACGCGTCGCCGAACGCGTCGTCCACGATTCCGGCCTGCTTCTGGACGGCACCGGCGACCGCCTGACGCAGGGTGTTCATGATGATCCCGGCCAGCTGGCCCGCTTCGAGGCGGGTGGCGCCCGCGGCGAGCCGGAGATCGGTGACCGTCCCGCCGGCACCGGCGGTCACCGTGACGTTGCCGTCCGGCGAGCGCACGGTGTTCTCGACCTGCGCGATCCGCTCCTGCATGTCCTCGACACCGGCGAAGCGAGCCTCGGCCTGCCGCACCTTGGTCTGGAAATTCTGGAACTGAGCGATCAGCTCGTCCATATGGGCGGACATCGCGTCTCCCTTGCGCGGTCGGCAAATCCAAATGTCCGGATTATGGCAGCCGGGTGTGTCCACCGTCCGGCTTTTGGCGAGTTCTCCACGGAACGGCTCCGTGCGCTGGGCAAATGCCGTTAAGGCCACCTTACGGGCGTCTCTTGCCCGTAAGGTGGCCTTAACGAATTTACCGCGGGAGAAGCTTTAGGCCTGACTCGTGGTGAGGGGGCGGTGGGCGGCGCGCGGGCGGCCGACGCCCTGCCAGTTCAGCCCGGCGTCGAGAATCCGGTGCGGGTCGAGGAGATTCCGGGTGTCGACCACGGTGTCCCCCTCCATCAGCTCGGCGAAGTACGTCCAGTCGAGACGCTTGAACTCGTTCCACTCCGTCAGCACGACGACGGCGTCCGCGCCCTTCGCGACCTGATAGGGATCGTCGACCACGATCATTCCGGCGATCTCACCGCCGACGGCCGGGTCGTACGCGGTCAGCTCGGCGCCGAGCGCGCCCAGCACCGACGACACCGCCAGAGCGGGCGAGTCGCGCAGATCGTTCGTCCCCGCCTTGAAGGCCAAGCCCAGCACGCCGATCCGCGCCCCGGCCAAAGTGCCCCCGACCGCGCCCGCGATCTTCGCGACGATCCGGTCCCGCTGCGCGATGTTCTCCTCGATCGCCGAGGTCAGCATCCGGAAGTCGTACTGCACCGATTCGGCCACCCGCACCAGCGCGCTGGTGTCCTTCGGCAGGCACGAACCGCCCCAGCCGGGGCCGGGCTTCAGGAACGTCCGGCCGATCCGCCGGTCGTAGCCCATCCCCGCGGTCACCAGGTCGATGTCCGCGCCGAGGCGTTCGCACAGCTCGGCGATCGAGTTCACATAGGACAGTTTCATCGCGAGGAAGCAGTTCGCCGCGTACTTCACCAGCTCCGCGCTCGCGGCGTCCGAGAGGACGACCGGCGCGTCCAGATCCTCGTAGAGGTCGCCGACCCAGCGGGCGGCGTCGAGGTCGTCGGAGCCGACGACGATGCGGTCCGGGCCGAGGAAGTCCGAGACCGCGGTGCCCTCGCGCAGGAATTCGGGGTTCGACACCACGGGGATGTCGGTGCGGCCGAGCATCGCCCGGATTCGCTGCGCCGTCCCGACCGGCACGGTCGACTTGGTGATCAGGGCACAGCCGGTGGGCAGGACGTCGCCGATCTCCGACGTCACGGCCTCGACGGCACGCAGGTCCGCCGAACCACCAGCACCCATCGGCGTCGGAACGCACAGGAAGACGCCCTCCGCGTCACGCACGGCCTCCCGCGCGCCGACGACGAAACCGAGTCTTCCGCTCGTGAGCCCACGGGTGACCAGTTCGGCCAGTCCCGGTTCCAGAATGTCCACCCGTCCGGCGGACAGCCGCGCGATCTTCGTCTGGTCGACGTCCACACAGGTGACGCGATGCCCCAGGCTGGCCAGGCACGCTCCCGTGGTCAGTCCGACGTAACCGGTCCCCACCACCACGATCCGAGCTGCGGTCATGCAGCCGAGGGTGACGGCCGGAGTTGACCACCGCGCTAACGGAAGGGGGCACCCCCGAATACTCCTCGCGTCTACTCCTGCCCGAAGTGAGGCAGCACACCCACGACGCCGATGCGAACGAGCGTTAACCTGTCTCAATCAGTGCGCTGGCCAGAAGGGAACGGGAGAACATGCAGATCACCGACACCGCGGCACTCGTCACGGGTGGCGCGTCCGGGCTCGGCGGGGCGACCGCGAAGGCGCTGGCCGGCAAGGGCGCCAAGGTGTTCGCGCTCGACCTCGCCTCCTCGATCGAGAAGGCCGAGCAGATCGACGGCGTCACGTACGTCGAGGCCGACGTCACCGACCCGGACCAGGTTCGGGTCGCGGTGGAGACCGCGGCGAGCTCGGGCGTACCGCTGCGGACCGTGGTGAACTGCGCCGGGATCGGCCCGTCCGCGCGGATCCTGTCCAAGAAGGGGCCGCACGACCTCGCGCTGTACGCGAAGGTCATCCAGATCAACCTGATCGGCACGTTCAACGTGGTGACGCTGGCGTCCGAGGCGATCGCGAAGACCGAGCCGCTCGAAGACAACGCCCGCGGCGTCATCATCAACACCGCGTCGGTCGCGGCCTACGACGGGCAGATCGGCCAGGTGGCGTACGCGTCGTCGAAGGGCGGTGTCGTCGGCATGACCCTCCCCGCGGCGCGTGACCTCGCCTCGCACGGCATCCGGGTGCTGACCATCGCGCCGGGCATCGTCGACACCCCGATGCTCGCGACGGTCAGCGAGGAGTTCCGCGAGGGCCTCGCGGCCGGCATCCCGTTCCCGAAGCGGCTCGCCCGGCCGGACGAGTACGCGCAGCTCGCGCTGTCGCTGATCGACCACGACTACCTCAACGGCGAGGTCATCCGCATGGACGGCTCCCTGCGCATGGCCCCGCGCTGACGCGCGAGCTGAAGGGGACTCCCGTCGCATAGGACGTACTGAAGGGGACTTTCCTCGCGTGTGATGCGAGGAAAGTCCCCTTCAGCTCACTTGCGCAGGGTGACCTCGATGCCGATACCGGGTGTGGTGATCTCGCAGGTCTTGAACGCGCTTTGGGCGACCATCAGACGGAACCGCTCCGGCGAATAGGCCCGGCGGCGCAGCATGCCGCCCAGCGTCAGCCGCGTGGTGAACCCGGCGACCCGCCCGATGTCCATGTTCTCGACCTCACGGGCAATGTCCTCGTCCGTGGCCTCGTAGTTCAGGTCCTGGACGACCGCGACCCCGCCCTGCCGCAATACCCGGTGCATCTCGTCGAGCGCGTCGACCGGGCGCGTGAAGTTCTTGAACGCCGCCTGGCAGACGACGAAGTCGAACGACTCCGCCTCGAACGGCATCGCCGCGACGTCCCCCTGCCGGAAGTCGACGCGCAGCCGTTCCTTCGCCGCGTGCTCGTTCGCCAGCTCGACGAACGTGCGCGCGACGTCCAGCCCGGTGACCGAAAAGCCGAGCCGCGCCAGTTCGACGGCGAAATAGCCGGGCCCGAAAGCCACTTCGAGGATGTCGGCGCCGTCCGGCAGATCCGCGGTCATCTCCGCCGCCTGTTTCCGCCACATCGCGAGCTGTGCCTCGGTGCCACGTTGCCTCGCGTACATCCGCGCCACCGTGCCGCCCATCTCGGGGACGAGCTTGCGGCGTTCGCGGGTGATTTCCTGGTTCTTCATGGGTTTCTCCGGTTTCGGTTCGTGTGTTTCGTCCGAACCGGCCCACGACAAGGCTCCCGGTTATCCTGACGCTGCCACCTCGTGGCCGGGATCCGTGCGCGGGTTCGGTTCGAGGTTCCAGACCCCGGCGTGGTGTGCCAGCACCCGCCGGGGTCGCCCCCTTCTCAGGCCTGTGTGCTCCCCCTCTCCGCCAGTTCGCTCATGTCGTCCGGGATTTCGCCGGTCTTGAACCAGTGCCGCCACGCTTCGACACCCGGCATTTCCCCGGAAGCCAGCTCGGCCACGAACGAGCGCACCCAGTTCAGCTCCGCCGAGCGCATGGCCAGGTCGTATTCGGCCTCGGCCAGCAGCAGCCGCGGAATCTCCTCGGCCACCCGCGCCAGCGTTTCCCGCTGCTCGGTGATCTCGGCGGCCAGCAGGTCGGCCCGGCGGGTCAGCAGGGCGACGACCTCGTCCGGGCCGAGCACCGCCATCACCGACAGCCCCGCCTCGAACCGCGGTTGCTCCCGCTCGGGCGTCGAAAGCAGCTCACGGACCCAGTCCTCGTACTCGGCGCGTCCCGCCGGGGTCAGCCGATAGACCGTCCGCTCCGGGCGCCCGCCTTCGCGCACGCTCTTCACCGCCGCGACGAACCCGTGCTTCTCCAGGTTGCCGACCACGGTGTACAGCGAGCCCCATTTGATGTTCATATCGCGCTCCTTGTTGCGTTCCCGCAGCAAGGAGGCGATCTCGTAGGGATGCATCGGCCGCTCGACCAGCGTCGACAGCACGGCGAGGCCCAGCAGGTTGCCGACCTTGCGCCGCTTCGCCATCACTTGATCCTTAGCTCGTGAACGAGTACTCGCCTACGAGTATGCGGAGATACCTCAGCCTCGTCAAGTATCTCACAAACTAAGAGATCAGAGGTCGAGTGCGAACGGGACTTCGGCCTGCGCGCGGGTGCTCATCCACTCGCGCAGCGCGTAGGTCGCGCGGACGTCGTCCTCGTTGTACTGGAGCAACCGCTCGCGCTGGACGTCGTCCGGCACGCCGCCGTCCATCCCGACCGCGTCGCGGTACCAGCGCATCGACGCCTCGCCGCCCGCCTCCGGATCCCGCCAGGCGAACCCGGCGACCGGCGCGATCACCTTCAGCCCCTTGCCGTGCGAGCACAGGAACTGGTCGGTGACACTGCGGAAGAGGTCCACCCACTCCTCGGAGTCCACAAAGGACTCGATCTCCTTGCGGGACGGGATGCCGGGGTGATCGCCGAAGCGCTCCACCGAGCCGAAAAGCCAGCGGTTCTCGGCGAGCGCGTTGTAGCAGTAGGCGCGGAAGGTCAGCCCTGCCGCCGCCGTGCGCTCGCGAACATCGCTCAACCACGCCCAGAACTCGGCGAACGAGCGGGCCTCGTCGTGCGTCGGCAACGGATCCCAGGTCGCGAACGCCTGATATCCCCGCGGCAGCCCGATGTCGGCGCCGGTGAGCAGCGAGCCCCACAGGTACGCGCCGGAATCGCCGAAGCTCTCCATGTCGACGTCGACCTCGACGTCCGCGCGCGGCACCTCGACGACGTCGACCCGGCGAACCATGGTGAGGTCGGCGAGCCAGGCGCGGGCGAGCATGATCGCGTCGGCGAAGGACCCGCCCGTCCAGTTCATCGGCGGCGGCTCGTCGGCCGGGTCCAGCGCGGCCAGCTTGTCCACTGTGGACACGCCGGACCGGCGCAGCTCCATCGCGTCCTCGCCGCGCACCACGAGACTCACGTCCCTGGTCTCGGTGAGCACCACCTCGCAGGTGGACCACCACGGGCAGCGGCGGCATTCGAGGATCCGGGACGGGCTCGCCAGCGGCTCGTCGCCGTTCGCGGCGGCGGTCGCCACGGCGACCCGGTCGGCGAAGCGGCTCTGGTACTCGGCGAGCGCGCTGCGCCCGCCCGGCCAGGTACCCGCGGTGAGGTCGTGCCAGACGACGACGTCCGCGTCGAGGCCGATCACCCCGCCGACCGCCCGCGAGTCGGCGTGTCCCAGCGACTGGAGCATGCGGTGCAGATGCGCCAGCTTCAGCTGATCGCGCGGCTGCGAGCGCACCTTGCGCTGCTCGTCCGCCGCGCGGTGCGCCGGGTCGAGATCGGTCACCGGGGTCGTCTGCGCTCCCGTGCCGCGGTCGGTGATGCGGTGGCGCACCACGAGAACCGGCACGTAGCCCTGTCCGGTGTGGACAAGAAGATCGACGCCGCCGCGCCGGTGGGCCGCGGGGTCGACCGGGAACAACGCGCCCCAGATGTGGCCGACGCCCTCGGCGAGCGCGGCTTCGGTGCGCTGCACACGTTCGGCCGCGGGCAGGTCACGCGGGATCGTCGCCCAGGTCGCATCCGGCCCGGTCGCGGCCATGAGCCGCCGCAGGATCTCCTCGCGGTGCGCCGTGGCGTCGGCGATCCGCTGTTGTGCCGTCGGGTCCGGCGGGGGCAGCGGAACGCCGCGCATCGCCGGGTCGTGCTCGAGGTGCACGCGACGACGGCAGCGGCTGACCGCCCCCGCGTCGAGCACCACCTCACGTTCCATGCCGATCACTTTAGAAGCACTCCCGCCGGCCGACATGCCCGCCACCTCGGGGACCAGTAAGTTCGACGTCGACACGTCGCGGAGGTGGGCTATGGCGCGTAAGGCCAAGCAGGTCGATGGTGAGGCACGGATCACGCCGAAGAAGGCGAAGAACGCCATCGCGGTGGCCAAGGTGATCGGCCCCGCCGTGATCCCGGTGGTCGCGCCCTACGCCGTCCGCGCCGCTGGGGCCGCGCGCGAGCTGTACGACCGCTACCAGGCACGGAAGCTGGGGGTGAGCGTCGACCAGCTCGGCGAGTACACCGGCCGCGGCGCCGCGCTGCACGCCAGGATCGCCGGACTGGCGCAGGGTTTGGCGGAACTGCGGAAGTCGTCGAAAGCATCGGAGGCCGACCTGTCCTTCGCCGCCGACGCGCAGGGAACGCTGGAGCAGCTCTCGGCCACCGTCCGCGCCGCGGAACGCATGCCCACCTCGCGGCGCAAGCCCGCCCACCGCGCCGTCGCCGGGGAACTCGACCGGCTCGAAGGCCAGCTCCTGCACCGCCTAGGCCTCTGACACGAAGGCCCCCTTCACAGCACTGAGCGCTGTAAAGGGGGCCTTCACGGACCTTCGGGCTACTTGATGAAGCCCTTCGAGACCATCCAGTTGTAGGCGACCTTGCCCGCGTCGAGGCCGTCGACGTCGACCTGCTTGCACAGCTCGATCATCTGCTTGTTGTCGATCGCCGCGGCCACCTTCTCCAGCGGTCCTCGGATCTCCGGATGTGCGTCCAGGAACGACTTCCGCAGCGTCGGAACGGCGTTGTACTGCGGGAACGCCTTCTTGTCGTCCTCGAGCACCCGCAGGTGCAGACCGGCGATCCGGCCGTCGGTCGTGAAGATCTCGCCGATGTTGCAGGTGCCGTTCGAGATCGCCGAGTAGATCGTCCCGATGCCGAAGTTCTTCACCTGCGGGTTCTGGAATCCGTACGCCTTGAGCGCCGCGGGCCAGCCGTCCTGGCGGCTGGTGAACTCGGTCTCCAGGCAGAACACGCCCTGATCCGGCTGTTTCTTGAGGAACGCCGCCAGATCGGACGTCGTCTTCAGGTTGTTCTTCTCGCCGTAGGCCTCGGTGACCGCGAACCCGTACTGGTCGTTGAGCGGCGAGTAGTTCAGCCACGCGACGCCGTACTTCTGCTCGTCGGCCGCCTTCGTCGCCTCGTACTGCGCCTTCTCGCCGCCCGGCACCGGCAGCTCGTTGCCCTGGTAGTTGATCCACCCGGTGCCGGTGTACTCCCATGTGACGTCGGTCTGGCCGTTGAGCAGCGCCTGCCGCGAGGAGTTCGAGCCCTTGATGTCGGTGAGGTCGATGACGTCCGCGCCCGCGGCGGAAAGCGCCATCTCCGCCATGTAGCCCAGGATGATGTTCTCGGTGAAGTCCTTCGACCCCACCGTCACCTTGAGCCCCTCGAGCGACGGGATCGGCTGGATCGACCCGGGATGGATCGTGTACGGCACCCCGGTGTTGACGTCGAGGCCGCATCCGGCCAGCGACGCCGAAAGCAGCACCGCCCCGGCCAGCGCCGCGACCCTGCGCGTAAACCGCCGCATCAGCGAAGTCCCTTCGGTCCGAAGTACTGCTCGGCGACCGCGCCCAGCCAGTCCACCAGCAGCGCCAGCGCGACGGCCAGCACCGAGCCGGTGATCAGCACCTTCGTCAGGTTGAGCTTGTAGCCGGTGTCGATCAGCAGACCGAAGCCGCCGGCGTTGACGAACATGCCGAACGTCGCCGTCCCGACCGCCAACACCAGTGAAGTGCGCAGACCGGCCAGGATGAGCGGGATGGCCAACGGCATCTCGACCCGCCACAGCACGCCGGAGGCCGACATCCCGATGCCGCGTCCGGCGTCGATCAGCGCCGGATCGACCTGCTGCAGGCCGACCAGGGTGTTCCGCAGCACCGGCAGCAGCGAGTAGAACGCCAGCGGCAGTGAAGCGACCCAGATCCCGCCGACCGCGCCGGTGACGATGAACCACAGCACCAGCACACCGAGCGCGGGCGCGGCCTGCCCGATGTTCGCGATCGCCAGGAACACCGGTGCCGCCCACTTCGCCCACGGCCTGCTGACCAGGATGCCCAGCGGCACCGCGACGGCGACCACGATCGCCGTCACCACCAGCGTCATCAGCACGTGGTCCTTCAACGCGGTGAGCAGCGACGTCGTGTTCAACGTCGCCTTCTCCGTCGCGGTCAGCCCGCTGGAGAACACCCAGATCAGCACCGCCGCGACGATCACGAGCACGACGACGGGCTGCGCGAACAGCCGGACGCGCTCCGCGCCACGCGAACTGGATTCGGTCGTGAAACCGGTGTCGACGGCGGCCGTCATGCGGGTGCGCCTTCCGACTCGTCGGCTTCGTGATCGTCCGCGTGGTCGTCACGCAGCTGCTGGATCGTCGAGATCACCGTCTCCAAGTGGATCGTCCCGGCGTACTCGCCGCGGGAGCCGGTGACCGGGACCGCGCCGCCCTCGGCGAGCATCGCTTCGAGCGCGTCCTGCAACGTCGACTGCAGGCTGACGACGTCACGCAGCGGGCGTCCCGCCGTTTCCAGCGACGTCGCCGAGGTGAGTTCCCGGAGGTGCACCCAGCGCGCGGGACGCCGCCGGGCGTCGAGCACGAGGACGAAGTGCTTCCGTTGTGCGGCAAGCTTTTCCCGCACCGCCGCCGGGGACTCGTCGATCCCGGCGGTGAGCGCTTCCTGCTTCAGTTCCACGTCACGGACACGCATCAGCGTGAGCTGCTTGAGCGACGCGCCCGCACCGACGAACCCGGCGACCGTGTCGTTGGCCGGGTTGGCGAGGATCGCCTCCGGGGTGTCGTACTGCAGGATCGACGACTTGTTGCCGAGCACCGCGATCTTGTCGCCGAGCTTGACCGCCTCGTCGAAGTCGTGCGTGACGAACACGATCGTCTTCTTCAGCTCGGTCTGCAGGCGCAGCAACTCGTCCTGCAGGTTGCCGCGGGTGATCGGGTCGACCGCGCCGAACGGCTCGTCCATCAGCAGCACCGGCGGGTCCGCGGCGAGTGCCCTGGCCACGCCGACGCGCTGCTGCTGACCGCCGGAGAGCTGACGCGGGAAACGGTCGCGGAAGTCGCGGGGATCAAGGCCGACCAGATCCATCATCTCCTCGACCCGGTCGTTGACCTTCTTCTTGTCCCAGCCCAGCAGCCCGGGCACCACGCCGATGTTCTGCGCGACGGTGAAGTGCGGGAACAACCCCGCCTGCTGGATCGCGTAGCCGATCCCGCGGCGCAGCTTGTCGACGTCGAACTTCAGCGCGTCCTCACCGCCGACGGTGATCCGCCCGGACGTCGGCTCGATCAGCCGGTTGATCATCCGCATCGTGGTCGTCTTGCCGCAGCCGGACGGGCCGACGAAGACGACGATCTTGCCGGCGGGCACGACCATCGAGAAGTCGTCGACGGCGGGTTCGCGCGTGCCGGAGTAGCGCTTGGTGACGTGTTCCAGCTCGATCTCGACGCCGGAAACCTGCTCGTGCTCAGCCACGGACACCCCTAGAAACGGTGAAACGGTTGATCAGGACGTAGATGCCGTCGAGGACGAGGGCGAGGATGACGACCCCGATCGTCCCGGTCAGCGCCTGGTTGAGTGAGTTGGTGCTCCCCGCGTTGGTCAGGCCGGAGAACACCTCGCCGCCGAGGCCCGGCCCCTTCGCGTAGGCCGCGATGACCGCGATGCCCATCAGCATCTGCGTCGCGACTCGCATGCCGGCGAGGATCGCGGGCCAGGCCAGCCGCAGCTCGACCCGGGTCAGCACGCCGACGCGGCTCATCCCGATACCGCGGGCCGCGTCGGCGACCGCCGGGTCGACGCCGTCGAGGCCGACGATGGTGTTCCGGACGATCGGCAGGAGCGCGTAGAGGACGAGCGCGATGACCGTCGTGGTCGATCCCAGACCGGACAGCGGGATCAGCAGACCCAGCAACGCGAAGGACGGCACCGTGAGGATCGTGCTGGCCAGCGCCGTGGCCACGGCCGAGCCGACCGGGCTGCGGTAGACCGCGACACCGATCAGCACGCCGAGGACCGCCGCCAGGATCGTGCACTGCACCACCACGCTGACGTGCAGGAGCGCTTCCAGATAAAGCTTGTCCCACCGGTCCGAGATGTACTCGAAGAGATTCATCCGTGTCTGTTCTCCTGCCGCGTGTGGAGGATCGCCGTCACTCGTTCGGAGTAACCGTCTGATCGGCAGTGTCACTACCCGGAACAGACTCGGCTCAAACCCCCTTGACCGCTGTCGGTAAAACACCGTTCCCCATCGCCCCGGGTTCGGCAACCGACGCCGCCGTCGTGTCAAGCCGCCTTAACCCGATCGAAATCGGCTGACCTGCCCAAACCCGCCGATGTCAACAATCCGGCTGCAATCCGTCCACGCTGTCTCACCACGTGCTCACTGGATGGCGAGTGCTCGCTCACGCTGTGGTGCTCCCTTAATCTGTTCGCGTGAGCGATCCTGTCCAGCACCGCGGCGCGTTACGCGCTGTGCGCGGCGGGCTGCTCGCCGTCAGCTCCGCGGCACTGGCCGTCACCGCGCACGCCCTCGCCGACGGCGGGGTGCCGGACGCGGCGCTGACCCTCCTGCTCACCGGCCTCATCGGCTGGACCGCGACCGCGCTCGCCGGGAAGGCACGCGGACCGCTCGCCACCATCGCCCTGCTCGGCAGTGGTCAGCTCGTCATGCACCTCGTGCTCACCACGCTCGCCGGGCACGCCATGCCGGACGCCGGCGCCGGGCTCACGATGACCGCCGCGCACGCCGTCGCCACGGTGCTCACCGCACTGCTGCTCGCCCGTGCCGACGCGATGCTGCTCGCGGTGCTTTCGGCCCTGCGTGCCGTCCTGCCACTGCTGCTCGGCACCCTTCCGGTGCCCGCCGCGGCCCCCGTCCCGCTGCCGGTGCGCACCGCGAGCCCCGGCCACCTGCTCGACATCCAGCTCCGTCGCGCACACGGGCGACGCGGCCCGCCGGTCCGCTCCTGAACCCCAGCTTCATCCCCCTTTCCCCGGCGAATCCCCCGAGATTCCGCCGCCCCCATACCCCGTTCAGGAGTTTTCGTGTCCAAGCACGTCTTCAAGCGCGCCGGTTTCCTGGCCGCCACCATCGGTATCACCGGTCTGCTCGGCGCCGGTGTCGCCTCCGCCCACGTCACCGCGAACGTCTACGGCACCCAGCCGACGAAGGGCGGGTACGGCGCCATCTTCTTCCGGGTGCCGAACGAGGATGCCAACGCGGCCACCGTCAAGGTGTCGGTCGACCTCAAGCCCGAGTACGGCATCGGCGGCGCCCGCACCCGCCCGATCCCCGGCTGGACCTCCGAGGTCACGAAGAGCAAGCTGCCCGCGCCGGTGACCACCGCGTCCGGCACGCAGATCACCGAGGCCGTCACCAAGATCACCTGGACCGCGCAGCCCGGCACCAAGATCGGCCCCGGCAACACGTCGTTCGAGGAGTTCGAGATCAGCGCGGGCGCGTTGCCTGCCAACGTCGACCAGATCGAGTTCCCGGCCGAGCAGACCTACGACAGCGGCAAGGTCGTCAACTGGAACCAGCCGACGCCGCCGAGTGGCGAGGAGCCCGAGCACCCGGCGCCGGTCGTGAAGCTGGCCGCGAAGGGCGCGAGCGGCGACGCCCACGGCGGGGCGCACGCGAGCAAGGATGGTGACCAGGCCGCGGCGACGTCGTCCTCCGACAACACGGCACGCTGGCTCGGCGGCGCCGGGCTCGTCGTCGGCGCGCTCGGCCTCGGTGTCGGCGCGGGCGCGATCCTGCGCTCCCGCCGTCCGGCTGCCACCAGCGCCACCAGCACCACCGACACCACGAAGAACGAAGAGGGAACCAAGTAATGCGCAAAGCGCTCACCGCGCTGGCGATCACCGGGGTGGCCCTGCTCGCCACGGCCACCCCGGCGCTGGCGCACAACGTGCTGGTCTCGTCCGACCCGGCCAAGGACGCCTCGGTCGCGACCGGGCCGTCGCAGGTCAAGCTGACGTTCGACCAGTACGTGCAGAACGCCGACGTCAACCAGATCGCGGTCACCGGCCCGAACGGCGGACAATGGGCCGAGGGCCCGGTCAAGGTGGAGAACAACGTCGTCAGCGCCCCGCTGCGCGCGCTCGGCCCGGCCGGGAAGTACACCGTCGGCTACCGGATCCTCTCCGCCGACGGGCACGCGGTGACCGGCGAGATCCCGTTCACCCTCACCACCGCGGGCACCGGCACCCCGGCGAGCGTCGACGCGGCGCGCTCCGGCGGCACCGGTCAGCCCGCGGGTGCGGCTCAGCCGTCCTCCGGCGGCGGAGTGCCGATCTGGGTGTGGATCGCGGGCGCCGTCGTGCTACTCGCGATCGGGCTGACCGTCGCGCTCCGGACCGGCGGCACCAAGGAGAAAGGCCAGTAATGACTCGGGCCGGGACCACCGCAGGAGTCCGCTACGCCACGCTGTTCTGCGTGGTGGCGGCGGGCATCGTCGGCGCCCTCATCGGCGTCGCGCTGACCGCCACCGCCCCGGTGCCCGGGGTGGCGCAGGTCAGCGAGGTGGTCTCGGCCGCCATCCCGGTCGTGCGGGTGCTGCTGGATCTCTCCGCGGTGACCACGATCGGGCTGGCGCTGCTCTCGGTACTGGTCGGCTACGACCGCCCGAAGCTCACCGAGCCGATCCTGCGGCTCGCCCGCCCCGCCGGCGTCGCCGCCGCGCTGGTGTGGGCGGCGACCGCGATCGTGACGCTCATCCTGCAGACCGCCGAGTTCAAACCGGGCTCGCCGAAGCTGTCGATGGCCGACATCGGCGGCTACATCGCCGAAGTCGGTGCCGGGAAGGCGCTCGTCATCGTCGCCGTGCTCGCCCTGCTGCACGCCGGGCTCGGCGCGTTGTCGCTGCGGCACGGCGAAAAGGTGCCCGCCGAGGTACGGGTCGGACTCGGCCTGTTCGCGCTGCTGCCCCTGCCGGTCACCGGGCACGCGTCGAACTGGAACTACCACGACTACACGATGATCTCGATGGAGCTGCACGTCATGAGCGCCGTCGCCTGGACAGGCGGGCTCGGCGCGATGGGCGTGCTCCTGGTCGCCAACCGGACGCTGCTCGCCCACGCGCTGCCACGGTTCTCGAAGCTGGCGACGCTGTGCCTGATCCTTTCCGCGGCCACCGGACTCTTCAACGGGCTCATCGAGATCTCGCTCAACCCGACCATCGGCTTCTGGGCAGGGGTGTTCACCACGCCGTACGGCCAGCTGGTGCTGCTGAAACTGCTCTGCACCGCCGCGATCGCCGTGCTCGGCGCGAACGTGCGCTGGCGGCTGATGCCGCAGATCATCCGGCACAACCGCACCGCGTTCGCCGCGTGGGCGGCGCTGGAGCTGACCGTGATGGGGCTGGCGTTCGGCTTCGCGGTAGTCCTCACCCGCGCCCCGGTCGCCGCTTCCTGACCGGACTCCCGGACGGGTGATCAACTTCCCAACCGTTAACACTCCGTGATTGCAACTTGCACATTTGGGGGAAGCGTGATCCATTGGAGGTGATAGGTCGGGCAGAATTATCTACTCTCCGAAGACGATTTTCCTAATGCGACGAACGGTCTTTTGTCATCGCCGAATGCACGTGCATTTCGCGCAGTGAGCGAAGTCAGCGATAGCGCGACCAGCGCGTTTCCGTACGGCCGTGCCGCAGGTCGTCCAGTCGCCGGTACAACTCCGCCCGCACCTGCGGATGACTGCGCAGAATGGGCAGCACGCTGGTCGTCAGCTTCAGTTCCCGCACCGCCCTGAGCACGGAGAACCCCGGCCAAGTGGTTACGTCGAAGCCGTACGCGGCGGCGAAGGTGCGGTACCGCTCCGGCGGGTCACCGAAGCGCGCACTGCCCACGGCGAGCGGCGTCAGGTCCCATTCCGGCGGCCCGATCCCGGAGGAGTCGAAGTCACAGAGCACCGGGCCGTCCGGGCCGGGGATGAGATTGCCGGGGTAGGCGTCGCCGTGTACCAGTCCGCAGGGCAGCGGGAAGTCCAGCGAGGCCAGTGCGTCGTCCAGTTCGGCACACCGGTCGAGCAGGAAACTCCGGTCGTCCTCGGCGATTTCCTCGGCATCCGACACCCTGGCGCGCACCGCGGCGAGGGGCGCCCACGCGGCAAGGCCGTCCGGGGGTTCGAGGGCGTGCACGCGGCGCAGCAGCCCGGCCAGTTCGGCCACGGTCGCCGAACGGCCGGTGCTCGGCACCTCGTGCCAGACGGTCACCAGGTGCTCGCCGACGTGCAGGGGCTGCTCGATGCCGTCGAGCAGGCGGATCGCCGGAACGTCGTGCCGTTCGAAGTGCTTCGCGACCCGGACCACCGTCCCGACGCGATGCCGTAGCCGGGTCGAGCCGACGATCCGGACGACGACCGGCGCGGAGGCCAGCGCGTACACCGCGTTGTTCGTGAAACGCAGCAGCCGTGCTCCGGCGGGGTCGAGTCCGAGCAACGCGCAGGTCGCTTTCAGCGCGCCGTACAGTTTCTCGGGCGTGAACCGGCCGTCCAAGACGGTCCCAGCGGCTCCTGCTTCAGGCCGCGTAGAAGATGTGCAGGCGATCGACCAGGTCACGCGCGTACGCATTGTTCTGACGGCGCACGGCTTCTTCCCGCAACGGCTCCATCCGGTCCTTCACCCGCTCCGATTTGAGCCCCTCGGCGCAGTCGATGGCCCTGCCGCCGACCTTCGCGCCGTGGTCGATGTCGCCTTCGAGCAGGTGGTTCGTGGCCAGCGCGCTGAGCATGAACGCCTTGCTGCGGGCCATGTCGTCGTCGTAGGAGTCGACCGCGCGGGTCAGCGCCGGGATGGCGTACTTGGTGTGGTCGGCGTTCTGCTGCGCGAGCACGGTGTGCACGGTGCCGACCATCGCGTAGACGTCGGTCTCGGTGAAGAACTTGACCCAGGACTCGGCTTCGGCGAGGTTGGCCCGCTCGAACTCGTCCTTGCTCCGGCCGAGCAGCTTCACCGCCTGCTCCTCGTTGCCCATCATCGCGTAGGCCCACGCCTCGTTGGCGCACAACACCGAAACCGCCAGTTCGGAGCCGGATTCCTGGGCCGCGATCTGGCCCAGCTGGAACAGCTTCAGCGCGTCGTTCGGCGCGTCCTGATGGAGGTAGACCCGGCCCATCCGGTAGAGCACGTTCGCGACCAGCGGGTGGTTGTCGCCCTGTTTCGCCAGGTCGAGCGCGTTGGCGAAGTGACCGCGGGCGGAGTCGAGCAGCCCGGTGTCGAACGAGGTCCAGCCGGCGAGGCTGTGCAGGTCGGCGAGCGCGACGAAGAGCCTGTTCTTGACCACCTCGGTGCCGTTGGCCTCGAGCATCTGCTGTCCCCACGACAGCTGCGCGACCACGGCGTCCCGGCAGAAACCACCGCCGTACTGGTAGTCCAGCGCCCGCAGTGCCCTGGTCGCGGCCTCCACCTGGCGCACGTCGGTCATCCCGATCCGGCCCGGTGCCGGCGTCCTCGCCGGTCCGGCCGACCACGTTCCCGATTCCGGTCCGAACACCGCCGCGCCCATGGTGACCTGGGCGGCGTGCGCGAGGAACCTCCGTCGCTTCACGGATTCGTCCTCCTCAGCCTGCTGGCCGCCGACGGTGCCGACGACCCGTATCGCTGTGGCCTCGTCGTAGGCGAGGCCCATGTATCCACGTTGGACACCCAACCCGTCGGCGATCCTCGTGAGCACGTCGTAGGCCATGACCTGGCGGCCCTTGAGGATCTCCGACACCTCGGACTGTGACTGGCCGGTCAGCGCGGCGATCTGGCGCTGCGAGATGCCGTGCTTGCGCAACAACCGGTACACGGCACTCACGTCCCGAACGGCGAGTGCCGCTCGCATCTCGGCCTGCTCCCAGGCCTCCGCGGGAACCGTGTGACCCTGCCGGGCCTCGGAACCGGGTCCGTTGCCGCCACCATTGGCGTCCATTGCGCCCCCTCACCGTCCGTCGGGCGTCTGTGAAACAGCGTAGGCAAAGCTCTTGAACCGTGTGAAACAGCGAAACCGCGCCCTGATCGGTCCGGGCGAAGTTCCTCGACCGCTTACCGTGGAACCGCGTCCGGTCACCGCTATGACGCCGTTTCGACCTTCTATCCCACTCGGTTTCACTTCACTGTAGTTGTCAGATCTCCGTCACCGACCGGATACCGGCAGCGATTACGGAGAGCTACGAAAACCGGTCGAGAGGAACCAGCGCCGGACAAGCGGACAGCAGGACTACAGAGCGGAGAAGAGCCAGTGGAGTTCGTGGACTCGATCGCAGCCGGGCACGCCGGTACCGCCATGCGACCTGTGCGGCCGGCGGCGATCACGAAGGCGGCGGCCATGAACACGACGCCACAGGCACCTCGCCCCATCGCCTCCGCGCCCGTCGACCCCCGTACCGCGAGCCTGCGCCGCTACGAGGGCGGGCAGCTGGTCTGGCGCGTCCAGTGCGGCGATCTGATCAGCCGCGAGCGTGCGGTCACGGTTTTCGTCGAAGACAACCAGGTGGTCCTCGTGTCGCCTCCCGGCGAGACGGCGCGACTGACCTCCGGCCAGCTCGGCCAGCTCAGGGCCGCGCTCAACGAAGCCGCCAAGATGGCGGAAAGGTAACGGTGAGCTCTCGATGGATCAGGTACTAGGCCAGGTCCTGCGCAACGCGGTCTGGGAACGCCTCGACATGCTGGCGGACCTCGCGAACCGCGCGGACGCGCAGTCGCTGGTGTCGGTGGCCCGCTCCGAACTGCCCCGGCTGGCCGAAGGCTGGCGCACCATGCTGAAGGCGCACGAGCCCGACGAGCGCGGTGACTGCCCAACCTGCTCGACGCGGTGGCACCGCTGCAAGGCGCCGTGCTCGGTCTGGCAGGCCGCGCACGAGCACCTCGTCGCGGGCGGCCTCGCCCCGCAGCAGACGACGAGCGCGAGCAGGCTGCGTGCGGGCAGGCGCCGCGCCGCCGTCCCCGGCCAGTCCCGCGGCGGCGCACCCACGCCCGCCGAAACGACGGGGCGGCACGCACTGGTCCCGCCGCGGCGGGCCGCCGCACCGGCCTGACCCGACCCGGCGAACGCGACAGCCTGCCGCCCCGCCCCCATCGGCTCGATGTCGTGTTCGCCCCGGCCGAAGCGGATCTGTCCGGAAACCCCGACCGTGACAGGTCGACGCTCGGCAACCATCCCGGTCCCCACCGCGATTAATCGAAAAATTTCTGCGGAAACCCTAGCGGAGGGCATAATCCGACCGCTAGATTGCGAAGATCATCAGCTGCAGGGTGCGGTTTTCGTAGATCGCGCGCTGCACACCCCGCCCACGAGTGGCCCCTTGATTCCGCGGGCCGGTGCCGTTGCACTCCCCTCCCCCGACCGGCACCGGCCCGCGGTTCCACATCCCATACCGGTCAGCTGACCGACTTCACCCGCGTGACCAGGATCCCGGCGATCACCGTCGCGGCGGCCGACGCGGTGAACAACGCCGGATAGCCCCCGAACGACGCGAGGATGACGGTCGTCAGCAGCGGTGCGACGACCTGCGGCAGCGAGTTCGCGATGTTGACGACACCAAGATCCTTCGCCCGGTCCTGCGCGGCGGGCAGCACCTGCGTCAGCATCGCGAGCGCGACAGCCATGTACGTGCCGAAGCCGACACCCAGCAACGGGGACGCCGCGAGCGCGACCGGCCACGTCTGCCACACCACGAGCAGGAGCGCGGCGAGCGCCATGACCGCCGACGCGCCGAGAACGTACGGCTTCCGGCGGCCGGACTTGTCGGAGAAGTGCCCGGCGAGCACCGCGCCGACCACCAGCGCGAAGCCGTAGAGCCCCATCATGATCAGCAGCCCGGTGTCCGGATCGGGGTAGTGCACCGCGTCCTTGAGGAAGAACAGCAGGTACAGCGTCCCGAACGCGTTGCCGAGGTTGATCATGAAGTGGCACGCCCACGCCCAGGCGAAATCCGGATGCCGCCGCGGGGAGACCCACAACTCGGTCAGTACCGCACGCAGCCGGGTGGACGGACGGAACGCGATCGGCAGCCGCGCGTCCGGTGTCCGCAGCACGAACGCCGCCGCGCCGCCGAGCACGATCGCCGCGCAGACGGCGTAGGCCAGCGGCAGCCCGGCGAGGTCGAGCATGACCACGACCACCGCCGAGCCGAGCACCGTGCCAAGCATCTGCGCGATGCCGACGAGCCCGCCGGCCTGGGCGCGCTGGGCGATCGGCACCCGGTCGGCCATCCCGGACATCAATGTCGCGAGCATCCCGTTGAGCCCGGCCTGCACGAGACACCAGCCGATCGTCATCACCGCGACGTCCGGCGCGATCGCCAGCACGAGCAGTCCTGCCGCGGCGACCGTCGCGCCCGCGACCGTCCACGGATGACGGCGGCCGAAGCGGGAGCAGGTGCGGTCGGACAGCAGCCCGATCGCCGGGTTCATCACCATCGCCACCACCGCGCCGACGCCGGTGACGAGACCGAACACGAACTCCTTGTCCGCGGCGGCGAGCAGCTCCGCCTGTTTCGGCAGCAGCACCTGGATCGGCGCGTAGATCCCGAGCCAGAGCGCGAAGTTGGCGGTGAACAGCAGGCTCATCCAGCCCGCGCGGACCCGGACGACCGGTTCGGCCAATGCCTCCGGCACCTCGGACGACGGCTGCGGTTCGGCAGTGAGCTCACTCATGGCGCACCAGTTTCCGGTACCAGTGGAAGGAATCCTTGGGTGTGCGGCGCTGCGTCTCGTAGTCGACGTGCACCAGGCCGAACCGCGGCGCGTAGCCCTTGGACCATTCGAAGTTGTCCAGCAGCGACCAGACGAAATAGCCGCGGACATCCACCCCGGCGTCCATCGCCTCGCGGACCGCGCCGAGGTGTCCGGCGAGGAAGTCGACACGCTCGGGGTCGTGCACCGCGCCGTCTTCGCCGACCTCGTCGGCGAAACTGCAGCCGTTTTCGGTGATGTGGACAGGCGGCAGCTTCTCGCGGTAGCGCTCGTGGAAGGACACCAGCAACTCGCGCAGGCCGTGCGGGACGATCGGTGAATCGTTGGTCGTCATCGGATAGCCCTCGATCGGGCGAAGTTCGAACGGGAGCGGGTTGCCCTCGCCGGGCGCGGCGACACCCTGCGGCTCGTAGTAGTTGACGCCGTAGAAATCGAGTGGCTGCGCGATCGTCGGCAGATCGTCGGCGAATCCCTCGGGCAGGTGTGGATGCAGCTGTTCCGGGTACCGGCCCAGGAGGACGGGGTCGGCGTAGAGCCGGTTGATCAACGCGTCGAGCCATTCACCCGCGGCGCGATCGGCGGGAGTATCGGCTGCGGGCCAGATCGGCGAGTGGTTGTTCGCGGTGCCGATGCCCGTGGCACCGGCGGCGCGCAGGGCCTGGACCGCCTTGCCATGGGCGAGCGCCTGGTGATGCGCGGTCGGAACGGCGTCGAGCAACAACGTCCTGCCTGGCGCGTACTCCCCGATCGCATAGCCATAAATCGACATGACCATCGGCTCGTTGAGCGGAATCCACAATTTCACCCGATCGGCGAATCGCTCGCCGAGGATCGCGGCGTACTCGGCGAACCGGTCCGCGGTGTCACGGGAAAGCCAGCCGCCGTCGTCCTCGATGGCTTGCGGGCTGTCCCAGTGATAAAGCGTGACGACGGGGGCGATGCCGGCCTCGCACACCGCGTCGATCAGCTTGTCGTAGAAGGAAAGTCCCTCCGGATTCGGGGCACCCTTCCCGGTGGGCTGGATCCGTGGCCAGGCGACCGAAAGCCGGTACGCGCCGACGCCGAGTTCGGCCATCAGCGCGACGTCTTCGGGGTACCGGTGGTAATGATCAGCCGCGACGTCGGCGTGTTCACCGCGTGCTACCTTGCCCTCGGTCACGGTGAAAGTGTCCCAAATGGACGGTCCGCGACCGCCCTCCTTGGTGGCTCCCTCGATCTGGAAGGCCGAAGTCGAAACTCCCCAGAGGAAATCGGGCGGGAAGGTCGGGTTCTCCACCGGCTACGCACCTTTCGTCCTGCCACCCGTCCGGGTGAATGTGAAAAGTTCTCATATACTAGGTCGTCGTCCGGGCCGGGGGAAGCCCGTCGACACGATAAAGTCCCAGATCGGAAAGTGGAGGAGGAACTCAGTGCCCGACGTCGAGGCCTCGAAGGTGTCCGCTGACACCACCCCTCTCCGGCGGCAGCCGGTGCAGCAACGCAGTGCGAAGCGTGTCGAGCAGATGCTCGACGCGAGCGCCGCGTTGATAGACGAGCTCGGCTACGACGCACTGACCACGACGCTCATCGCGAAGCGGGCGGGGGTTGCCGTCGGCTCGCTGTACCAGTTCTTCCCCGACAAGCGGGCTGTGGTCCAGGCGCTGACCCAGCGCAACATGGAACGCTTCGTCGCCGCGGTGAACGAGCGGCTGACCGAACTCAGCCCGGAGCACTGGTGGGACGTCGTCGACTCGATCCTCGACATCTATCTACGGATGCACCGCGAGGTACCGGGCTTCTCCAAGGTCCACTTCGGCGACGTGGTCGACCGCCAGCTGCTCGACGAGGATCGGGACAACAACGCGGTACTCGTCGACTCGCTGACCGACATCCTCAGTGTGCGGGTGGACCGGCCGGTCGAGGACCTGCGCTTCGCCATCACCATCGCCAACGAGGCCGCCGACGCACTGCTCAAACTCGCGTTCCGGCGCGAGTCACGCGGTGACGAGAAGATCGTCGCGGAGACGAAGTACCTGGTGAAGGGCTATCTGGCGAGCAAGTTCGGCGAATGACGGTGATCAGTAAGCGCCTTCCCCGAACTGAGGACCGGGACTGACCTAATTGCCGCCTACCCTCGGCCGGGTCACCGAGCGAGGGAGCACACGATGAGCCGAATCGACCACAACCAGCCGCTGGGCACGCCGACGTGGATCGAACTGGAGGTCGCGGATCTGCCCGCGACCCAGGCGTTCTACGGGTCCGTTTTCGGCTGGGAGTTCGCCACCGGCGAGCACGGCACCACCTGTCTGCTGCGCGGCCTCCCGGTCGCGGGCTTGCGCGAGACCATGTCGGCGGGCGGCGGCTGGACCGTTCACCTGGCCACCGACGACTGCGACGGCACCACCAAGCAGGCCGTCGCCGCGGGCGGCACGCTGTTCGAAGAGCCGCACGACCTCGGCGACGAGGCTCGTACGGCGCTCGTCGTCGACCCGACGGGCGCGCGGTTCGGGCTCTGGCAAGGACGTTCCCGGCCGGGCTGCCGGTTGGTCAACGAACCGGACACGCTGGTGCGCAACGACCTGGTCACTCCCGCCGCCGAGCGGGCGCGGGCCTTCTACACCGCGGTCTTCGACTTCACGCTGGACGGCAACAAGGACCTCCCCGGCGTCGATTTCACCTTCCTGCGCAGGCCGGACGGGCACGAGATCGGCGGCATCATGGGATCGGCCGACGCAGCGGCGTCGAGTTGGGCGACGCTGTTCGAGGTCGCCGACGCCGACGAAACCGTGGCGCGAGTCAAGGCCGCGGGTGGGAAGGCCACCACGCCGGAAGACACGCCGTACTGCCGGATGTCCACGATCACCGACCTGTGGGGCACGGAGTTCTCAGTAGGATCCCGGCAGTAATCAGCCGAAGTTCTGCTGCTCGCCGCGGTAGGTCGGCACGGTGCGCTCCACCCGGTCGCCGGAGACCAGGTGATAGTGCGTGAACCGCTCGGCGAGTTCGCCTGCCTTCGCGTGACGCATCCAGACGCGGTCGCCGAGCCTCAGCGACCGGACGGCTTCGCCGGTGACCGGCGTCTGGACTTCGCCCGCACCCTCGAAGCTCAACAGCGAGAGCCCCGAAGGCAGGTACGGCGTCGGGACGCGCGAAGGTCCTGTCGGGCCCGAAGCGATGTAGCCGCCGGAGTAGAGCGTCGCGACGTTGCGCGTCGGGCGGCGCACCACCGGAAGTGCGAACAACGCGGCAGGACGCGGCGAGAAATGGGTGTAGCCGTCGAAGAGCGTCGGTCCGATCAGCCCCGAACCGGCCGCGACCTCGGTGACCGCGTCCTCCGCGACCGTGGATTCGACGCTGCCGCTGCCCCCGCCGTTCACGAACTCCAGATCCGCGATCGCCCGCACGGCCCGCACCGCGGCCCCGCGCCGTCGTGCCAGCTCCGCCGCCGACCGGCGCTGCATCCAGCCGACGACCGCGTTCTTCGGACGGCCGCCGTCGGCGTCCCCGAGACCAGCGATCTGGCCCTCGTACGCCATCATCCCTGCCAGGCGGAAACCCTTGCGCGCCATGATGATCCGGGCCAGTTCGGCGGCCTGCTTCGGGGTGAAGACCGGCGACCGCCGGGTACCGACGTGCACGCCGGGCAGCGGCCGCCACGACGCGTCCAGCTCCAGGCACACCCGGATTTCCGGATGCCCGTTCCCCAGCGCGGCGTCCACCAGATCCAGGTGCTCGGCCGAATCGACCATGATCGTGATCGCCGCTCGCGCGCGTTCGTCCGCCGCGAGCCTGCGCAGCGCCCCGTAATCGGCCGTCGGGTACGCGACGACTATGTCGTCCGTGGTGCCCTGCTCGACGTGCCAGACGGCTTCGGCCAGCGAGTAGCACATGAGGCCGGTGAAACCCGGCTTCGCGAGCACCCGCTCCAACAGCGCACGGCAGCGCACGGATTTACTGACCACCCGGATCGGCTTTCCCGCGGCGCGGCGCACCAGGTCGTCGGCGTTCGCGTCGAAGGCCGCCAAGTCGACGACGGCGAACGGAGGATCGAGGTCCTTGGTCGCCGCGTCGTACACCGTCGCACTGGTCACCGCTCTAAAGTACGACAACAAGGCTTGAAACGCGAATACTATTCACTTACTGTTTCGGCACTCACACCTCTGAGGAACAGGTGCAGACGCATGACACGGTGGAGCAACTGGGCCGGTACCGCGCACGCCTCGCCGCAGCGCGTCCATCAGCCCCGCAGCGTGGCCGACATCGCCGAAACCGTCGCGACGGTGGCCGCCGCAGGTCACAGCGTTCGCGCCTGGGGCAGTGGCCATTCCTTCACCGCGATCGCCGTCGCCGACTCGGACGCGCTCGACCTGACCCGCTGGACCGGCATCGAAAAGGCCGACGTCTCGACCGGGCTCGTGACCGTTCGCTCGGGTACGACGTTGCGGCAGCTCAACGCCGAACTCGACGCACTCGGCCTGGCGATGACCAACCTCGGCGACATCGACGCGCAGACCGTCGCGGGTGCGATCTCGACCGGAACCCACGGCACCGGCGCGAAATTCGGCGGGCTCGCGACCCAGATCGCGGCGCTCGAACTCGTCCTGGCCGATGGCTCGGTCGTGAGCTGCTCGGCCACCGAACGCCCGGAACTCTTCGCCGCCGCCCGGGTCGGGCTCGGCGCGCTCGGCGTCATCACCACCGTCACGCTCCAGTGCGAACCGTCGTTCGTGCTCTCCGCGCAGGAACGTCCGGAGCCCTTGGAGCAGGTCCTCGAAGGTTTCGACGAGTTCGCCGCGAACAACGACCACTTCGAGTTCTACTGGTTTCCCTACGGCCGCGACGCGCTGGTCAAGCGCAACAACCGGCTGCCTGCCGACGCCGAGCGCAAGCCGCTGAGCAGGCTCAAGCAGTTCATCGACTACGACCTCACCGAGAACATCGCGTTCGGCGGGCTGTGCCGCATCGGCCGCGCGGTGCCGAAGCTGGTGAAACCGCTGGGCGGCTTCGCCTCGCAGGTGCTCTCGGAACGCGACTACAGCGACGTCTCCCACCGCGTGTTCGTCACGCATCGTGGGGTCCGGTTCACCGAGTCCGAGTTCGCGGTGCCGCGTGAGTCCGTCCTCGACGTGCTCGCCGAGTTGCGCGCGCTCGTGCCGCGCTTGGAGAACCCGGTGATGTTCCCGGTCGAGGTCCGCGTCGCCGCGGGCGACGACATCTGGCTGTCCACCGCACACGGCCGCGACTCCGCCTACATCGCCATCCACCAGTTCACCGGCATGCCGTATCGCGAGTACTTCGCGGCCTTCGCCGACATCGCGGGCCAGGTCGGCGGACGCCCGCACTGGGGCAAGATGCACGACCTCGACGTGCACACGCTACGGACGCGCTACCCGCGTTTCGACGACTTCCTGCGTATTCGCAAGGAGGTCGACCCGGCGGGCGTGTTCACCAACACCTATCTCGACCGGATACTCGGACCGCTCACTTAGCCTCTTGTCCAGCACGGTCGTGCGTGATCACATCGGCGGGTGAACAGCACGACCACGGAAGCGCCGTCGCGGCGCCGGATCGCGACCGCCAGCTTCATCGGCACCGCGATCGAGTTCTACGACTTCTACATCTACGGGACCGCGGCCGCGCTGGTTTTCGGCACGGTGTTCTTCCCGAAGTTCTCCACGCTCGCCGGCACGCTGGCCTCGTTCGCGACGTTCGCGGTCGGGTTCATCGCCCGTCCGCTCGGCGCCGTCCTTTTCGGACATTTCGGCGACCGGCTCGGCCGCAAGCGGATGCTCATCGTCTCGCTGCTGCTGATGGGCGGGGCGACCGTGGTTATCGGGCTCATTCCGTCCTATGCGGACATCGGGGTGGCCGCGCCGATCCTGCTCGTGATCACGAGGTTCCTCCAGGGCATCGGCCTCGGCGGGGAATGGGGCGGCGCGGTGCTGCTCGCCACCGAGTACGCGCCGCCGGGCAAACGCGGGCTGTACTCGGCGTTCCCGCAGCTCGGGCCCGCGATCGGGTTCGTGCTGGGCAACGCGTTGTTCCTGATCCTCAACGCGACGATGTCCGCCGACACCTTCCGCTCGATCGGCTGGCGCATCCCGTTCCTGGCCTCGGCGATCCTGCTGGTCGTCGGCTTCTACATCCGGATGCGCATCGCCGAGACGCCGATCTTTCAGGCCGCGCTGGACAAGCAGGAGCGATCCCGCGTCCCGTTCTTCGAGCTGCTGCGCCGCCAGCCCGGCGTGCTCGTCCTCGCCACGCTGTCGTTCATCCTGGCGCACACACTCTTCTACACGGTCACGACGTTCGTGCTCTCCTACGGCACCGGAACGCTCGAGGTCAGCCGTACGACGATGCTCGTCGCGGCCATGATCGCGGTGTCGATCATGGGCGTGCTGACGCTGGTGTTCGCGGTGTATTCCGACCGGATCGGCCGCAGGCTGCTGTGCATCGCCTCGGCGACCATCGCCGCGCTCTGGGCGTTCCCGATGTTCTGGCTGATCGAAACCCGGGAGCCGGTGCTGATCACACTCGGCATGACCGGCGGCATGCTGTGCTTCGCGATGCTCTACGGCCCGATGGGCGCGTTCCTGCCCGAGTTGTTCCGCGTACGGTTCCGCTACTCCGGCGCGTCCTTCGCCTACAGCGCGGCGGGAGTCGTCGGCGGCGGGGTCAGCCCCATCATCGCGACCGACCTGCTGGCGAAGACCGGCTCGTCCACGCCGATCTCGCTGTACCTGATCGGGATCGCGGTGATCTGCCTGGTCTCGCTGCTGCTGATGCGGGAGACGAAGGACGCCGACTTCACCGACGGCCTGAGGCAGTGATGTTCGCGCTCGACGGCGTGCACGCGGTCGTCACCGGCGCCGCCCGCGGGATCGGCCTGGCGACGGCCACCGCGTTGGCGGCGCAGGGCGCCGAGGTCACGCTGATCGACCGCGACGCCGCGGCACTGACCGCTTTGGACAGTCCACACCGGACGATCGCGCTGGACGTCACCGACCACGACGCCCTCACCGACGCGGTCCGCACGTCGTTGGCGGACGGGCCGGGCCACGCGGTACTGGTCAACAACGCGGCGTTGCTGGACACGACGCCGCTGGCCGAGCTGACCCCCGAACGCTGGGAGCGGGTGCACGCGGTGAACCTGACCGCGGCCCTCACCACGATCCGTGCCGCGATCGCCCCGATGCGCGCTCGCGGCGGACGGATCGTGAACGTCGCGTCGGTCGCCGGACGTCAGGGCGGCGGGTTGCTCGGCACTGCGGCGTATGCGAGTTCCAAGGCGGGTCTGATCTCGCTGACCCGCAGCGCCGCACGCGAGCTGGCCACCGAGGGGATCACCGTCAACGCCGTCGCGCCCGGCCCGGTCGACACCGGCCTCATCAACGACCAGGACCCGGAGCTACTGCGCCGCATCCTCGCCGCCGTGCCGGTGGGACGTCTCGGCACGGCCGAGGACATCGCGGCGGCGGTCTGCTTCCTCGCTTCGGCCGAGGCGAACTGGATCACCGGCGCCGTCCTCGACGTCAACGGCGGTGCGTTGATGGCTTAGGCGGGCTCGAACAACGCGCTGACGGATTCGCCGTTGTGGATGCGGCGGATCGCCTCGGCCATCGCCGGAGCGATCGAGAGGATCTTGAGCTTGTCCGTGCGTTCGTCCTCCGGGATCGGCACCGTGTTGGTGCAGACGATCTCCAGGACGTCCTCCTGCCCGCCGATCCGCTCGATCGCCTTGGCGGCGAAAAGCCCGTGCGTGCAGGCGACGCGGATCGAACGCGGCTTCAGCTCGCGGAGCCTGTCGAGCAGTTCGAGGACCGTGCTGCCCTTGGCGATCTCGTCGTCGAGGACGATCACGTCGCGACCGGTGATCTCGCCGATCACGGAGCTGATCTGGACGCGGTCGTCGGCGAAGCGCTGCTTGGCCCCGGCGGCGACCTGCGCCCCGAGCAGCCGCGCGAAATGCGCCGCCTCCTTGGCGTTGCCCAGATCCGGCGACACCACGGTGGTCTGCGAAAGGTCGTACTGCCGGAAGTAGCGGGCCAGCTCCTGCAACGCGTGCAGGTGATCGACCGGGATGTCGAAGAACCCGTGCACCTGCGGCGAATGCAACGTCATCGCCAGCACCCGGTTCGCGCCCGCCGTGACCAGCAGATCGGCGACGAGCTTGCCACCGATGGAGATCCGCGGCGCGTCCTTCTTGTCCGAACGCGCGTAGGAGTAGTGCGGGATGACGGCGGTGATCCGGGCGGCCGAGGCGCCACGCGCGGCGTCGAGCATCAGCAGCAGCTCGACGAGGTTTTCCTGCACCGGGCGAACCAGCGGCTGGATGATGAAGACGTCGCGTTCGCGGCAGTTGGCCTGCAGCTGCACCTCGAGGCAGTCGTTCGCGAACCGCTGCACCCGCACGGGAAGCAGGGGGACGTCGAGATGCGCGCAGATCTCCGCCGCGAGCTCGGGATGGGCACTTCCGCTGAAGACTGCGATCTCGCGTGCGCTCACTTCCGACAGCCTAACGGTCCTCCATCAGAGCGTCGCCAGGGCTTCGGCGACCGTCAGGTCCCCGGAAATCAGCTCCAGCGTGCGGCCCGCGGTCTCGGGCGCGTCGAGCAGGCCGACGAGGGCGCGGGCGACGTCGTCCCGCGGGATCTTGCCGCGGCCGGTCGAGTCCGAGAGGTACACCAGCCCGGTGCCGGGATCGTCGGTCAGCTGACCCGGCCGCAGGATCGTCCAGTCCAGATCGCGGGCCCGCAGGTCGTCCTCGGCGGCCTTCTTGGCCTCCAGGTAGACGCGGAATTCCGGACTGAACGCGGGCGAGTCGAGCTTGTCGGTGCCCATCGAGCCGACCTGGATGTGCCTGCGCACCCCGGCCCGTTCGGCCGCTTCACCGAACAACGCGGCAGCACCACGGTCCACAGTGTCCTTACGAGCGGTACCGCTGCCCGGCCCGGCGCCCGCGGAGAAGATCGCCGCGTCGGCACCTTCGAGCACCTTGACCACAGCGTCCACATCGGACTTCTCCAGGTCGAGCACCACGGCACGGGCACCGACCGTTTCGAGGTCCGTCACGTGTTCGGGATTGCGGACGATCCCGACCGCCTCGTCCCCGCGCGCGGCGAGCAGTTTCTCCAGCCGCAGCGCGATCTGACCGTGTCCACCGGCAATGACAACTCGCATACCGGTGACAGTAGTACGGCTAGTCGACGTCCGCCGGGACCTCGGTGGCGCGCAGGAGCTGGTCGTAGACGAGCTCGTTGACGTACCGGGAGACCGAGTCCTCGGCGAGCAGGATCCGCTCGTCGCGGCCCTCCAGGTCGAGGTCGATCATCGCGTTCGGGTCGGCGGTGACGACGGCGAGGCCGTACGCGCGGGACCGCGGCAGGCAGTTGCCGACGTAGTCCTCCGTCAGTACGGCTGGCGATGGCAGAACCATCGCGGCCTCGCCGTAACGTGCGAACGGAACCGCGGAGGCCATCGCGGTGCGCCAGTGCCGGGCGACCGCGAGGACGCCGATGATCTCGGCGGCCGGCGCGGGTGCGGTCGCGGCCAGCTCCGGCCAGGTCCAGGTGTCGACGGTGGCGCGGTCGGCGACGGGACCGACACCCATCGCGATCCGCTCGGCGTGCACGTCGGTGCGCAACCGCGCGACCACGCAGACCTTGCGGCCGAGCATGGTCGTCTCGGGCAGCACGACTCCGTGCCAGCCCAGCAGCGCGGCGGCCTTGCGGGCCAGCTCTTCGACGCTCGCCGGAAGCTCGATCGGCGGCACCACACGGCTGGGCAGGGACCGGCTGCGCTTCGCGCTCCCGGTGACCGCCGAGCTCTCGGTGTTCTGAGGTGTAGCCGCCACGAGTCCGCCTCCTTCAACCCTGTACCGCTCGTGCCAGCGGAAACCGGCACAGGTACTTGAGTACCAGTGCGACGGCGCGGGGTCTCCGGGTAGCGGGAGTGGCTGCGATCGACGGCGCTCAGCGGTCGGTGACCGGTCGACGGGCGGTCGTCGGACTTCGGTCCGACCGTGCCGCCAACCGAGTGAGGGCAAGGTGAGTGGCATTACTGTGCGCCCGCGGACCACTACCGAAGGCACAGAACCGGCGTAGGGCAAAGGATTCAACGCGCTAGGCCATTCAGCCCAATCGACTCGGATTCCACAGTGGACGTCGAAGTGATGACCAGCGAAAGCGGTTGCGGTTGCCCCATCCGTGTTCCCTCACCCGGTTGGAGGTGACTTGCACCGCAGCGCCCGGGCGGCGCCCGGGTTTATGGTTACTCGTCGGTATACAACCGTGCATGGAGGATCGATGCGCTCGCCGAAGGACTTCTTCGCCCCGCTCGCGCTGGGCGCGCCGGAACCGCTCCGCCAGATCCCGGTGCGGCCGTCGCGGATGATCCACTTCTTCGATCCCGGCAACGAGAAGATGGCCGCCAAGGTGCCGGACATCGCGAAGAAGGTCGACGTCCTGCTCGGCAACCTCGAGGACGCCGTGCGCGCGGACCGCAAGGAGGCCGCGCGCAGCGGGCTGGTGGCGATCGCCAAGGCGAACGACTTCGGGAAGACCCAGCTGTGGACGCGCGTCAACAGCCTCGACTCGCCGTGGGTGCTGGACGACCTGGTCACGCTGGTCACCGAGATCGGCGACAAGCTCGACGTCATCATGGTGCCGAAGGTCGAGGGCGCCCAGGACATCCACTACGTCGACCGGTTGCTCGCCCAGCTGGAGGCCCGCGCCGGGCTGGAGAAGCCGCTGCTCGTGCACGCGATCCTGGAGACCGCGAGCGGGGTGGCGAACGTCGAGGAGATCGCCGGCGCGAGCCCGCGCATGCAGGGCATCTCGCTCGGCCCTGCCGACCTCGCCGCGAGCCGCCGGATGAAGACCACCCGGGTCGGCGGCGGGCACCCCGGCTACCTGGTGCGCACCGACCCCGTCGGCGAGGACCTGATCACCGGGCGCACGACGTACCAGCAGGACCTGTGGCACTACACGGTCGCGCGGATGGTCGACGCGTGCGCGATGCACGGGATCCTGCCGTACTACGGGCCGTTCGGGGACATCCGCGACGTCGTGGCCTGCGAGGACCAGTTCCGCAACGCGTTCCTGCTCGGCTGTGTCGGGGCGTGGAGCCTGCACCCGGTGCAGATCGACATCGCGAAGAAGGTCTTCTCCCCCTCGCCTGCCGATGTGGCCTGGGCGCGCCGGGTCATCGCCGAGATGGGCGACGGCACGGGCGCGGTCATGATCGACGGGAAAATGCAGGACGACGCGTCGGTGAAGCAGTGCCGAGTGGTCGCCGAACTGGCCGACGAACTGGCCGCCGACGATCCCGAACTCGCCGCCGCCTATGACGCGGCCACCAAGGAGGCTTTGGCGTGACCGAGGTCAAACCGCGCCGTTCGGTGCTGTACATGCCGGGCGCGAACGAACGCGCGCTGGAGAAGGCGAAGACGCTACCCGCGGACGCGCTGATCCTCGACCTGGAGGACGCCGTCGCGCCGGACGCGAAGGAAGAGGCCCGTGAACGCGTCTGTGCCGCGGCTTCGTCCGGGGATTACGGCAAACGCGAGGTGACCATCCGGGTCAACGGCCTCGACACCGAATGGCACGACGCCGACCTGCGCGCCGCCGCACAGGCTGGCCCGGCCGCGATCGTGGTGCCGAAGGTGAACTCGGCGGCCGAGGTGCACAACATCGAGCGCGCGCTGGAACTCGGCGGCGCCCCGGAGAGCACGAAGATCTGGGCGATGGTCGAGACGCCCGTCGCGATGTTGCACGCGGCGGAGATCGCGGGCGCGTCGGAGCGGCTGACCGTGCTCGTGATGGGCACGAACGACCTGGCCAAGGAGCTGCACGCGGAGTTCGTGCCGGGCCGCGGACCGCTGCTCGGCGGGCTGTCGCTGGCGCTGCTCGCGGCACGGGCGACCGGGAAGGTCATCCTCGACGGCGTCTACAACGACGTGAAGGATCTCGAGGGATTCGAGGCGGAATGCCTGCAGGGCCGCCAGTACGGCTTCGACGGCAAGACGCTCATCCACCCCGGGCAGGTCGAGCCGTGCAACCGGATCTTCGCGCCGTCCGAGGAGGAGATCGACCGCTCGCGCCGGATCATCGCGGCGTTCGAAGAGGCTCAGGCAGCGGGTAAGGGCGTCGTGACGGTGGACGGGCGGATGATCGAGAACCTGCACGTGGACAACGCGCGCCGGGTACTCGCCCTGGCCGACGCCATCGGCACGCCTGCGGAGTAGGTGGGCCCGGCCCCGCACCGAGGGACGCCCTTGGTGCGTTGGATGAGACGAGGGCGTCCCCGGGTGCGGCCAGTGCACCGAAGGCGTCCCTCGGTGCGGAGGCTCACGGCCAGGGGTGTTGTGCCGGGCGGAGGCGTTCGAAGGCGGCACCCGCCCGCAGCACCGCGACGTCGGCGAAGCGGGGGCCGGTGATCTGCAGGCCGATGGGCAGGCCGCCGGAGGTGTAGCCGCAGTTGACGGCGAGCGAGGGCTGGCCGGACATGTTGTACGGCACGGTGAACGCGATGTGCTCCAGCGCGCGGACCGGGTCGTTGGTCGGCGAGGCCCATTCCGCGGGCGGTGGACTGACCGGGCTGGTCGGCGAGAGCACCAGATCGAACGGGGCGGTCGCGCGCAGGGCAGCCACACTCACCGCGTCCATCTGGGCGAAGGCGCGGTAAGTGTCCACACCGGACACTTCGGCCCCACCCCCGGCCCACGCGGCGATGTAGGGCAGGACCTTCGCGCGGCGCTCGGCGGGCAGTGCCGTCATGTCGGACCAGGCACGAACGCGCCAGAAGCGGTCGAGGCCGTCCAGCATCTCCCGGGTCGTGAAGGCGGCCATCGGCTCGACCACTGCGCCCGCGGCTTCGAAAAGCCGCGCGGCCTCGGTGACGGCGGCGATGATCTCCGGTTCCACCGCGAGACCCGTTCCGGGATCGAGGTGGAGTCCGACGCGCAGACCGCGCACCGAGGCGTCCACAGTGGACCAATCGAGGTCCGCGGGTGGCAGGCACAAATGGTCGCGTAGGTCGGGCGCGGACAGGACGCTCATCAGCAGCGCGGCGTCGGCCACCGTGCGGGTCATGGGCCCCGCGACGCGGCCGAGGAACGGCGGGTCGACCGGGACGCGGCCGAAGCTCGGCTTGAGCCCGGCCAGACCACACCACCCGGCGGGCAGCCGGATGGAGCCGCCGATGTCGGTGCCGACGTGCAGCGGTCCGTACCCGGCAGCCGCGGCCGCACCGGCGCCCGCGCTCGAACCGCCCGGTGTGCGCGACGGGTCCCACGGATTGCGCGACGCGGTGTGGAAGCTCGACAAACCCGAGGTCAGCATGCCGTAGTCCGGCATGGTCGTCTTCGCCACCAGCACCCCACCGGACTCGCGGACTCGGGCAGCGGCCGGCGCGTCGGCGGGGGCCGGGACGAGTTCGGTGGCGGCCGTGCCGAGCGGGACCGGCGTGCCGCGCGTCGCGATGTTCTCCTTCAGCGTCAAGGGGACGCCATCGATCGGGCCTTGAGGCTCCCCCGCCTGCCAACGCGCCTCGGACGCCTTCGCGTCCTCTCGCGCGCCAGCCGGGTCGTACGCGTAGAGCGCGTGTAGCTCGGGCTCGCGCGCCTCGATGCGGGCGAGGACGTCCTCGGTGACCTCGACCGGCGAGAGCGTGCCCTCGCGGTACGCGGTCACCAGCTCGACGGCGGTCAGATCGGCCAACTCCGGCACGGCGTTCCTCCTCAGCGTCGGTCCGTGAAGGCCTCCTTACCGGCGCTCAACGCCGTGAAGGAGGCCTTCACGGAAGGTCAGGCGGGCGGGGTGAAGCGGCCGTCGACGGCGGTCCAGCCACCGTCGACGGCGAGCACCGACCCGGTCACGAAGCTCGACGCGTCCGAGGCCAGGTAGACCACCGCGCCCGCCAGTTCGTCCGGGCGCGCCCAGCGGCCCAGCGCACCCTTGGTGGCGTAGGCGTCGTACCACTCCGGGTTCGCCTTGATCTGCGCCGTCAGCGGAGTTTCGACGACGCCGGGCGCGATCGCGTTGACCCGGACCCCGGCCGGGCCGAACTCCGCGGCGGCCGTGCGGAAGAGCTGGACCAGCCCGGCCTTCGTGGCCGAATACGGCCCCTGGCCAGGCTCGACGGTGGTCCCGCGGATCGACGAGAACCCGATGATGCTGCCCCGCCCCCGCTCGACCATACCGGCGCCGAAGGCCCGCACGACATCGAAAGTCGCGCCGAGATTCAACGCGATCACCCGGTCGAACTCCTCGCGGGTGTAGTCGAGCAAACGTTTGCGTACGTTGGTCGCGGCGGTCAGGACAACGATGTCGACCTCGCCGAGGTCGGCCACGGCGCGTGAGATCGCACCCGGCGCGAGGATGTCGATCTCGTACGCGTCGCCGACGCCCGTCTCGCGTGCGGAGGCGACGTCGCGATCCGCACAGATCACCGACGCACCGTGCGCGGCCAGCGCCCGCGCGGATTCCCGGCCGATCCCGCTGCCGCCGCCGAGCACGACCGCGCGTTTGCCATCGAGCCGGAACAAGTTCTCGTAGTTCACGGCCGCAACACCGCCATCCTGGTCACCGTCAGCTCCTCGACCGCGAACCGCGGCCCCTCCCTGCCGATCCCGGAGTCCTTGACCCCGCCGTACGGCATGGTGTCGGACCGGAACCCGGGCACCTCGTTGATCACGACGCCGCCGACCTCCAGCTCGTCCAGCGCGCGGAACGCGGTGTTCAGCGAACGGCTGAACACACTCGCGTGCAGCCCGTAGCGCGACGCGTTGACCGCGGCGAACGCACTGTCCACATCGGACACCGTGCGCAGGCAGACGACCGGACCGAAGATTTCCTCGTCCCAGCAGTCGACGCCGTCGGGGACGTCGGCGAGCACGGTCGGCCGGATCACCGGCCCCTCCGCACTGCCACCCGCGAGCAGCCGCGCCCCCGAGGATGTCGCTTTGTCGACCCAGTCCAGGACGCGTTGCGTCGACCCCTCGTCGATCAGCGCCGAAACCCGCGTCTTCTCGTCCCTCGGGTCGCCGATGACGACCTCGCCGAGCCGGGACAGCACGCGTTCGGTGAACTCGTCGGCGACCGCGTCCACCACCAGCAGCCGCTGCACCGAGATGCACGCCTGGCCGGAGGCGTAGAACCCGCCACGCAGCACCGCGTCCGCCGCGGCGTCGAGGTCGGCATCCTCGGCGACGACCAGTGCGGCGTTGGATCCCAGCTCCAGCAACGTCTTCGTCGGCGCCGCGTCGCGCGCGATCCGGTGGCCGACCGCGGCCGAGCCGGTGAAGGACACCGCGCCGATCCGCCGGTCGGTGACCAGCGCCGAGCCCACCGAGGCATCGCCGGTGACCAACTGGACCATCGTGGGAACGTCCGTCACCGAACGCACCAGGTGGACCAGCCACAACGTGGCAAGGGGCGTCTGCGGCGCGGGTTTCACCACGACCGGGCAGCCCGCGGCGACGGCGGGCGCGATCTTGTGCGAGGCGAGGAGCAATGGGTAGTTGAACCCGGCGATCCCGACGACGATGCCGATCGGCTTGCGCTTCCAGAACCCGACCAGCCCGTCGCCCGAAGGCAGCAGGTCGAGTGGCACTGTCTCGCCGTGCAACCGCGAGACCTCCTCGGCCGCCGCCTGCCAGGTGACGATCGTGCGGGCGACCTCGACCCGGCAGTCCACCAGCGGCTTCCCGGTCTCCAGCACCAAAAGCTGTTCGAACTCCGCACGCCGCGATGCCACCGCGGCTGCGACGTCGTTGAGGATCGAACGCCGAGTCCGCGAGGGCAACGCCGCGACCTCACGAGCGACGGCGACGGCTTCGTCGATCGCCTTCCGCGCCAGCTCCGGCGTCCCGACCGGCGCCTGACCGACGACGCTGCCGTCGTACGGGAACACCACCGGCGCCGTGTCCACTGTGGACGTCCAATCGGCACCGATCGGCAGGCCCTCCGGATACTCTGCTGATGGGTTCTCAGCGGTAAAGAGTACTTCGAACCTAGCCATCTTCGCCCCCTTCGCTCAGCCGGGCCAGCGCGGCACGCAGGCTGGGCGCGGCCGCGAGCAGCTCCCGGGTGTACTCGTGCTGTGGCGCGTCGTAGACCTGGTCGACGTCGCCCAGTTCAACGATCTCGCCGCGGCGCATCACCGCGACGCGATCGCACACGTGCCGCACCACACCGAGGTCGTGCGAGACGAACACCAGCGTCAACGAGAACGTCTCCACCAGCGAGGCAAGCAGGTCGAGAATCTGTGCGCGCACCGAGACGTCCAGTGCGCTGACCGGCTCGTCGGCGACGAGCACGCTCGGGTTCGGCGCGAGCGCACGGGCGATCGAGATCCGCTGGCGTTGCCCGCCGGAAAACTGGTGCGGATAACGCTCGGCCGCATCCGCGGGAAGCCCGACGGCGGCGAGCATCTCGGTGACCCGCTCGCGACGCCCCGCAGCGCGGCCGAGCGGTTCGGCGACGATGTCCCGGACACGCATGCGCGGATCGAGCGAGCCCATCGGGTCCTGGAACACGATCTGGAGTTCCGACCGCAGGAAGCCAAGCCTGCGTTCCGGCAGCGTGTCGATCCGTTGCCCTTGGAACGTCACGGACCC
This sequence comes from Amycolatopsis sp. NPDC058986, assembly GCF_042741125.1. Taxonomy (NCBI): domain Bacteria; kingdom Bacillati; phylum Actinomycetota; class Actinomycetes; order Pseudonocardiales; family Pseudonocardiaceae; genus Amycolatopsis; species Amycolatopsis sp. NPDC058986. Next base: position 72,609 of record NZ_JBHYJW010000015.1, read on the forward strand.
GGCGGTCGGCTTGTCGAGCGCCGCGAGCAGTCTGACCAAAGTGGACTTTCCCGAGCCGGATTCGCCGACGATCCCGAAGCGCTGTCCGGCCTCGACGTCGAACGACACCCCGCGCAACGCGTGGACGTCCCGCCGCGCGTAACGGCGTTCCAGATCCTTGACCTCGATGATCGGCGTCATCGGCGGGCCTCCAGATCCGACGCGGCCAGCAGCTTGCGGGTGTACTCGTGTTTCGGCGCGGTCAGGACTTCACGCGTGGTGCCGGATTCGACGATCTCGCCGTCCAGCATCACGAGCACGCGTTCGCACACCGACGCGACCACGGCGAGGTCGTGCGTGATGAACAACAGCGCGCTCGCACTGGAAAGCCGCGCGCGGATGAGGTCGAGGATCTGCGCCTGCACGGTGACGTCGAGCGCGGTGGTCGGCTCGTCGCAGATGAGCAGTTTCGGATTGTTCGCCAGCGCGATCGCGAGGACGACACGCTGCCGCTGTCCGCCCGACAACTGATGCGGATACGCGCGGGACGTGCCGGGCAGGCCGACGGAGTCGAGCAGTTCGTCGGCGGCTTTGCCGGGATCACGTCGCGTGCCGTGGATCCGGATCGGTTCGGCGACCTGCCTGCCGACGCGCATCGCGGGATTGAGCGCGGTCATCGGCTCCTGGAACACCATCGACAGCTCATTGCCCCGCAGTCGCGAAATGTCCTTTTCGGACACTCCGAGCAGCTCACGACCGTCGAGCTTGATCGACCCCTTGGCCGTCAGCTCCTCGGGCAGCAGGCCCATGACCGACAACGCCGTCAGCGATTTCCCCGACCCGGACTCACCGATCAACCCGACCCGCTCACCCGCCCCGATCTCGAACGAGATGTCCCTGACCAGCCCCGCCACGGTGAGCCCGCGTACTTCCAGCGTCATAGCCGGGCCGCCAATCGGGGGTCGAGACGGTCGCGCAGGCCGTCGCCGAGGAGGTTGAAGCCGAGGACGGCGACGGCGATCGCGATACCGGGGACCAGCGCGAGCCGTGGGTAGGAGGTCAGGAGTTCCTGCGATTCCTGGAGCATCCGGCCCCACGACGGCGTCGGCGGCCGGGTGCCGAACCCGAGGAACGACAGCGCGGCCTCGGCGAGCACGGCGATCGCGAACGACACGGACGCCTGCACGATCAGCAGTCCGGCGATGTTCGGGACCACGTGGCGCACGGCGATGTTCAGCCGCGACCGCCCCGCCGAGCGCGCCGCCAGGACGAACTCACTGCTCAGGATCTGCAACGCGCCGGACCGCGCGATCCGCGCGAAGGACGGGATGGTCGCGATGCCGATCGCGACCATCGCGGTCAGCGTGTCCGCCCCGAACACCGCGCCGAACATGATCGCCAGCAGCAGCGCGGGAAACGCGAGCACGAGGTCGTTGACGCGCATGACGAACTCGCCGAGCCAGCGCGGCGTCATCGCGGCGAAGATCCCGAGCGGGGTGCCGATCACCGCGGCGATCCCGACCGCGACCACGCCGACGTACAGCGTCGTACGCGCGCCGACCATGATCTGGCTGAACACGTCGCGGCCGAACTTGTCGGTGCCGAACAGGTTCTCGCCGCCGGGTCCGAGCAGCCGGTGCGCGGCGTCGACCTTGACCGGATCGTGCGGCGTCCACAGGAACGACACCAGCGCCGCGAGCACGACGAGCCCGACCAGTACCAGCCCGACGACCAGGCTGCCGTTGCGGTTCCGGGTGACCACGGCCATCACGAACCCCGCAATCTCGGGTCGAGCGCCGTGTACAGCACGTCGACCACGAAGTTCACCAGCAGCACGCCGACCACCAGCACCAGCACGATTCCTTGCACGGTCAGCAGATCCCGCGCCGCGACGGCGTCGAGCAGCATGCTGCCCAGCCCCGGCAGGACGAACACGCGCTCGACGACCACCGCGCCGATCAGCAGCGTCGCGAGTTGCAGACCCAGCACGGTGACCACCGGGACGGCTGCGTTGCGCAGCCCGTGCCGGTACAGCGCCTGCCCCGGCCGCAGGCCCTTCGACCGCGCGGTGCGCAAATAGTCCTGTCCCAGCGTGTCCAGCACGGCCGAGCGGACGTAGCGCGTCACGACCGCGCCCTGCACCAGGCCGAGCGACAACGCCGGAAGCACGAGCCCGCGCAGGAACTCGCCGAAGTCCTGGTTCGGCGGCGTCCACCCGCCCGAAGGCAGCCAGCGCAGCTGCACCGCGAAGATCTGCACCAGGATGATCCCGGCGAGGAACGCGGGAATCGCGACACCGATCTGCGACAGCCCGGAAACGCCGGCGCCGGACAGCTTCCGGTGTCGCACCGCGGCGAACGTCCCGACCGGAACGGCGATCACGACCGCGATCAGCATGCCCGCGCCGACCAGCCACAACGTCACGCCGAGCCGGTCGAGCAGCTGTGGCCCGATCGCCTCGCGCGTGACGTACGAGCGGCCGAAGTCGCCGCGCAGGACACCGCCGATCCAGTCGAAGTACTGCGTGACCAGCGGCCGGTCGATGCCGAACTCCGCACGGGTCTTCGCGACCAGTTCCGGCGTCGCGTTGACGCCGAGGGCTACCTGCGCGGGATCGCCCGGCAGCACGGCCATGAAGAGAAAGACCACAATGGACGCCGCGAACACGCTGACCAGCAGGATCGCGATGCGCCGAAGCACCTTGACGGTCATCGCGGCGCCAATCCGGTGAGGTCGAAGGATTCGCTGACCTGGTTCCGCACGAACCCGGTGACCTTCGACTTCGCCACGATCACGTTGGGGAACAGGAAAAGCCAGTCCGCAGCGGCGTCCGCGGTGAGCCGCTTCGCCACCTGGCGCATGTCCGCGACCTGCTGTTCCGGCGTCCCGGTGTCCGCCTCGGCCAGCAGCCGCTGGACGTCCTTGTTGTCGTAACCCCAGTAGTACTTGGGCTTGCCGAACGTCGTGATGTCACGGGCCTCGACGTGCTGGATGATCGACAGGTCGTAGTCGTGGTCGGTGAAGACCTGTTTGAGCCACACCGCCGGGAAGTCCAGCGGCTCGATGGTCACGTGCACACCGACGTCGGCCAGCTGTGAGGCGACGACCTGCGCGGCGGACACCGCGTATGGGAGGTTCGGGATCCGCAGCCGCAGATTGAGATTCGTCGCGCCCGCTGCGGCGAGCAGGGATTTCGCCTTCGCCGGGTCGAACGGGTAGTACGTCGAAAGGTCCTCGTACCAGGGATCCGTCGGCGGGACCATGCTGCCGATCAACGTGCCGCGGCCGCCCCACGCGGTGTCGAGCAGTGCCTTGCGGTCGATCGCGTAGGTCAGCGCCTGCCGCACGCGGACGTCGTTCAGCGGGGCACGCGCGTTGTTCATCGCCATCGTGACCTCGCTGTTCGTACTGCCCTGGACGACGGTGAACCGGTCGTCACCAGTGAACTGCGGGATCGAGTCCGGCGCGGTGATCGCCGAAATGACGTCGATTCCGTTGGACAGCAAGGCGTTGTTGAGCGCGGTCGGGTCCTTGATGTACTTGAGTACCACGGTCCCGTACGCCGGTTTCCGGCCCCAGTAGGCCGGATTCGCCTTGAGCACGACGGAATCGCCGCGCTTGCGGGACGCCACGACGTACGGCCCGGTGCCGATCGGCTTGTTCGCCAGATCCCCGGCGCCGGTGCGGCTGAACATCGCGCCAAGTCTGCTGGTGAGGCTGAACAGCCAGCCGTTGCTCGGCTTGGTCAGCACGACGCGCGCGTGGTCCGGCGCCACCACGTCGACGTGGTCGACGACGTCCATTGTGGACTTGATCGAGATCGTCCAGTCGGTCTTGACGCGCATCAGCGAGAACTTGACGTCGTCCGCGGTGAACTCCGCGCCGTTGCCGAACTTCACGCCCTTGCGCAGCTGGAAGTCGTACGTCCTGCGATCCGGGCTGATCGTCCACGACTCGGCCAGGAGCGGGACGATATGGCTTTCGGCGTCCAGCTTCACCAAGCCTTCGTAGACGTTGTAGAGCAAGGCCTGCGGGATCGCGGTGCCGTCGCTGTGCGTGAAGTCGAAGTTCGCGGGTTCGGCGGTGAAGCCGACGGACAGCGTGTCCGGCCCGCCCGAGACGCTCGCGCTGGAGCCCGCCGAGCAGCCGGACGTCACCAGCAGCAGCGCGAGTGCCGCGGCGGGAAGCCGGCTCTTCATACGCCCTCCACCATGCTCTGGCGGTACACTGGTCTGACCAGTAACCTTCGCACCGCAGGACGCAGTGGTCAAGGGGGTGCAACGGGATGAGATTCGAACCGGTCGCCCCGGTCCGCGCCTACGAACGGGTCGTCGAGCAGATCGAGGAAGCCGTGTTCAGCGGCCGGCTGAAACCCGGCGAGCGGCTGCCCAGCGAGCGTGAACTGATGACGCAGTTCGGCGTCGGCCGCTCGACCGTGCGCGAGGCGCTCCGGGTGTTGCAGGCGGCGGAAATGATCCGCTCCCGGCCCGGTGATCCGCGTGGCCCGGAGGTGCTGGCCGCGTCACCGGCCGCGTTGCAGCGCTCCATGCAGCGGCTCGCCCGCGCCGAGCACGTCGGGCTCGCCGAGTTGCTGCAGTTCCGGATGACGCTCGACGGGTCGGCGCATCTGCTGGCCGCGCAGCTGCGCACCGAGGATGACCTGGCCGATCTGGACGCCGCGCTCGCCGCGATGCGGTCGGGCGCCGAGCAGGGTTTCGCCGAGTTCAGCCACGCCGATGTCGCGTTCCACGAGATCATCGCGCGGGCGTCGGGAAATCCGCTGCTGGTGATCAGCAGTGAGGTCGTGCGCGGCGTCGTCCTCGAACTCATCGAGGACAAGCTGGAGCACGCACAAGACCGGACTTCACTGATGCGTGCCTGGCTGACCCACCACGCCGACGTCCTCGAAGCGATCCGCGACGCCGACGGTGGCCGCGCCTCTCACCTGGCCAAACAGGCGTTGTACGACAACTACGCCGAATACGTGCCTACGGAGGATCACCGGCTGCTCACTCCTCTGCTGGATTGATCCGCCTACGCCATCCGGCGGATAATCCGGCTCCGGGTAACAGGACTCGGGGTACTTGCGACTCCCCCTACACTCATCGCACGTGGGGGATGCCATGGATATGACCACATTTCGGCGACAAGGCGTCGGACTCGCGCTTTCCGGCGGCGGGTACCGCGCGATGCTGTTCCACACCGGGGCGTTGTGGCGGCTCAACGAACTCGGCTGGCTGCCCAGGATCACCACCGTGTCCAGCGTTTCCGGGGGCTCGATCGCGGCGGGCGTGCTGGCACACGCGTGGCACAAGCTTCGCTTCGCCGACGGGATCGCGGAAAACCTCGACGCCGAGTTCGTGCGGCCGATCCGCAAACTCGCGCGGACGAAGCTCGACGTCCCGGTGGTGCTCACGGCGATGATGCTTCCCTGGCGCAGCGTCGGGGAGCAGCTGGCCCGCGCCTACGCGAAGCATCTGTTCGGGGATTGCAGCCTCGACGAGCTCAGCCCGGACGGCCCGCAGTTCGTGTTCACCGCGACCAACATGCAGGACGGCACGCTGTGGTGGTTCTTCCGGCAGAACGGACCACACGGGAAGCTCCCGCTGGCGACCGCGGTCGCCGCGTCCTCGGCGTTCCCGCCGGTGCTCTCCCCGGTGGTGATCCCGAACCCGCTGGAGGACAACCGGAAACGCAAGGTCGTGCTCGGCGACGCCGGCATGTACGACAACCTCGGCCTCGACCCGGTCGACGGCCAGTGCGCGACGGTACTGGTGAGTGACGCCGGCAAACGCATGCCCTACGTCAGGAACGTCAAGCGGAGCTGGCCGCGGCAGATGAAGCGGGTGCTCGACGTGGTCGACAACCAGGTTCGCGAACTACGCACCGGCTCGCTGCTGAAGTCCTATGTGGACAAAGACTTCGACGGCACGTATTGGGGCAGCTACGGCGACATCGCGAACTTCGAGCTGCCGGACACGTTGCCGGCGCCGGTCGAGAAGACCCACGTGCTCGCCGAAACGCCGACCCGGCTGACCAGGCTGCCGGAGATCCTGCAGGACAGGCTGATCAACTGGGGCTACGCCGTCTGTGACGCCGGGATGCGCCGCTGGGTGTGCCCGGACGCGACGGCGCCCGCCGCCTTCCCCTATCCCGCGGCGGGCGTCGGCTGACCAGCGCCCCAATGTGGCGTTCGCTGCGTCTGACGCACCGAACGCCACATTCGGTGCGTTGAGCGCACCCAATGCCACATTGGGGCGTTCGGGCCACGTCGTTACGCCGCCAGATGGGCGTAGACGATGACGTTGTTCTTGTAGCTGTGCTCGGCCTGGTCGAAGGCACCACCGCAGGTGATGAGCCGCAGCTGCGGCTTGTCGGTGTTGCCGTAGACCGCGTCGTTCGGGAACTGCTCCTTCGGCACCTCGTCCTTGCGGTCCACCACGAACTTCAGCTTCTTGCCGTCACTGCGGTCGATGAACACCTCGTCGCCCGCGGCGACGTCCTTGAGCTTGAAGAAGATGCCGGGCTGCTTGTTGCCGTCGACGTGCCCCAGCACGATCGCGGGGCCGGTCTCGCCCGGCACCGGGGACAGCCGGTACCACGCGGCCTGCATCGGCGTCTTCACCGACGGGACGGCGATCTTGCCGTCCTTGTTCGGCAGCACGGAAATCAGCGAGGACTCCGCGCCGATCTTCGGGATCTTGACCGAGGTCGGGCGAAGACCGTCGAACGGCTTGGTCACCGGTACGGCGGGAGGAGGCGCTGTCGGCTGCGCGGCCGGGGCCGGATCCGACGACCCACAGCCGGCCAGTGTCAGGGAAAGGGCCAGGGCGGCCACGACCACGCGGCCGCCCTGTCCGAACTTCGTCACCATCGATCAGGCCGCGGCCGTGCCACCGAAGCCGGTCTCGACGCCACCCTTGGGCGCGTACTTGACCTGCGAGTTTCCGCTCTTGTTGCCGGGCGCACCGGCACCGGCGCCGCCACCGGGCTTGACCGGGTTGTCGACCGGCTTGCTGCCACCGCACTTCCAGTGCAGCTTCACGTTGCCGGTGTCGAAGCTGACGCCCTCGTGCCGCTGCACGAGCCAGGTCCAGTACCGACCGTCCTCTTCGGACTGGTTCGGGCCCTCAAGCAGGTCGAACTCGGACGAGTACACCTCGGTCGGCTGACCGGCGGCACAGGCGATGAGCAGGACGCCCGCATTGCCCTCCAGGTCGATGCCGTACGCCACGTCGTCCTCGTAAGCACCCTCACCCGGCAGCTCGGGCTGCGAGCTGGTCGGCTTCGTGGGCTGAGTCGGCTTCGTGGTGTTCGTGTTCGTCGGCTCGGTCGGCTTGGTGGGCTCGGTCGGCTTCGTCGGCTCCGTGGGCTTGGTCGGCTCCGTGGTGGGATTCTCCGAAGTCGGCGCGGTCGGCGTCGTCGTCGTCGGAGGTGCCTCGGTGGTGGTCGGCACCGACGCGGCGTTGGTGGGCGTCGTGTCGTCCGCCAGCGCGGCCGGCGAAACGGCCGCGGTGATGAGGGCGGCCGCGAGCACAGCGCCCGCGAGACGACCCATCGTCTTCTTCAAGATGAGCTCCAAAGAATCATTCAGAACGCGCGGTGACCCCCACCGGGCGAACACCCACGACCTCACTCGATCGGGTGATAGCGCGATCCTGCCGTATGCGGACGGCAAAAACTAAACGTTAAAGTGGTGACAAAAGACACTGGTCAAACCGGTAACGAAGGCGGCGAACCGGCCGATAGGAACGGCCACGCGTTATGGTCCAGAGAAAGACCTCAGCGCCGCAACGCCGACGGTAACACTTTCCCCGCCGGAACGATAGCCCACGAAATCTGCGGTTTCCGCCGTCCGGGAGCCACTCGCTGACCGAATCCTTTCTCCGGATCCGCCCTCGCATTGTTCGAAGGTGAAGAGAAAACCCTTTGTCCCCAATTGTGGATACTTACCCACGGAACTGTGGATACCTTCACACCCCGAGAGCGGCGGTGAGGTCCTTCCACAGATCCTCGGGATCCTCCAGCCCGACACTGAACCGGATCAGCCCCGGCGGCACACGTTCCTCGCCCGCGAGCCACGCCCGCCGCTCGATGAGACTCTCCACCCCGCCCAGGCTTGTGGCCGAGCGGATGAGCCGCACCGACGCACACACCTTGTCGGCGGCATCGGCGTCCGGCAGCTCGAAGGCGAGCATCATGCCGCTGCCCGGATACCGCACGCGAGTCACCGCGGGGTGCCCGCCGAGCCGCTCGGCGAGCAGTGCCGCGGTGGCCGATTGCTCCCGCAGCCGCACCGGCATCGTCCGCAGGCCGCGCAGCGCCAGCCACGCTTCGAGCGTGCCCGGCGTCGAGCCGACCCTGGTCCGCGCCTCCCGCAGTTCGCGTGCGAGGGCTTCGTCCGCCGCGACGGTGACGCCGAGCAGCAGATCGCTGTGCCCGCCGATCAGCTTCGTCGCGCTGTGCACGACGATGTCCGCTCCCATCGTCAGGGGCCGTTGCGCGAGCGGCGTCGCGAACGTGTTGTCCACGACGACCCGCCCGCGCGCGGCCGCGGCGATGGTGGCGATCTCCATGACATCCAGCGTCGGGTTGGTCGGCGACTCCAGCCACAGCAGATCCGCCTGTGCCGCCTCGGCGACCCAGGCCGCGGTGTCGGTCGGCTCCAGCTCGGTGACGGTCAGCCGCCCGAGCCGCTGCGCGTGTGCGAGCACCCCACGGGTCACCGCGTAGCTGAACGTCGGCACGGCGACGCGCGCGCCGACCGGCAGCAGGTCCAGCACCGCGGACAGCGTCGCGACGCCCGAGGCGAACGCCGTGGCGTGCCCGCCTTCGAGCGCACCGATGGCCTCTTCGAACGCCGCCCACGTCGGCGTGCCTTCGGAGCGGGCGTAAGTGAACTCGCCGCCCGCGCCGAACGAACTCGCGGGCACGAGCGGCGTGTTCAGCGGTTCGCCGGGCCCGTCCGGCCGTCCGGCCGCGATCGCCAGCGTGCGGGGTGACCAGTCGTCCATGCCGGTCACGGTATCCGCAGGTTAGTGGGTGAGCACGCCCGATTTCGTCACAAGCTCGCCGGTCACCTTCGGATCCGCCACCGGAACACCCGCCGTCGCCGGTGCCTTGTCCAACGCGGACCGGCCGGTGAGCTTGTTCTTGATGATGCTCGCGACGCCGATCTCACCGGCCTTGTTCGGGTGATACGGCGCGGCGGCGAAGAGGTTGAGGTCCTTGCCCTGAATCCACGCCGCACCACCGGTCGCGCAGGCGTCGTGGCCGAGCGACGGGCCGTACGTGTCGACGTACGTTGTCCGGCCGTCCTTCTTCGCCGCATTCGCGAGCGCCTGGTTCAAGGCCTGTTCGACGCTGTCGAGCCAGTGCCCGTCACCATCGGCGAAAGGCAGGATGTCCGGGCAGTAGCCGGACGACGGGGCGATCCGCGGGTAACCGACGAGCAGCACCTTCGCCTTCGGCGAGCGCTGGTGGATGCCGCGGAGCACCTCGGTGATCCGTGCCTGGGTGTCGACCAGCTTGGCCTTGATGGTGTCGACGCCGTTCACCGTGTACTTGTCGCGGCACGGCGTGCCGGTCGGGTCCGACGCGGTCAGCTTCGGGCAGTCGCCGACGAGCGTGCCGAACACGCCGAAGTCGTTGCCGCCGATGCCGAGCGACACGAGGTCGGTGTCCGGCTTCAGCGCGTCGAACTGGGGCGCGGCCGTCCACAGTGGAATGCTCTGCGGCTTCGTCATGTGCGTGGTGTCCGCGCCGCTGCAGCTGACGTCGGTGTGGTCGGCGATCTTCAGGTTGGCCGCCAGCCACGACGGGTAGTTGTTCGTCGAGCGGAAGCAGGTCAGCGGATCGAGCCGCTGCCAGGGGATGAGCGGCCCGGCGGTGTAGGAGTCACCCATCGACACGTAGTGCTTGAAGGAAGCGGGGGCGGCCGAGGCCACCCCGGGAACCGCGGCGGCGGCGACCGCCGCGAGCGCGACGGCGGCCAGTCTTGTGCGAAACATCGTTGTTTCTCCCCAGTCTTAGTGTGCGTAGACCTCGAACTCGTACAGTGAGTAGCCGTACTTCGTGCCGCGCTGGACACCGCTCATCCGGACGTATCGCGCTTGAGACGCGGCGAACGCGAGATTGTCGGCTCCGCCCTTCCCGTCGGTCACCGAAGCGGCATCGCGCCAGGAGACGCCGTCATCGGACAGCTGGATCTTGTAGGCCTTGCCGTAGGCGGCCTCCCAGCGCAGGATCACCCTCGCCACCTGCTGTTTCGACCCGAGATCGACGGTGATCGACTGGTTGTCGTTCCAGTCGCTGGCCCAGCGTGTCGAGGGATTGCCGTCGACGGCGTTGTCCGGCGGCGAGTTGTAGAACCCGGTTTCGTGGCTCGTGGCGTCGACCGGTTTGCGGGCGGCGAGGTTCGCGACGTTGTCGCCCCGGTGTGCCGGGTACTCGACGACCTGCTGGAAGGTGGGCCGGTTCTGGGTGCTGATCTTGTCGTGCGTGATGCCGCCGAGCGGGCGCTGGATGATCGAGTCGGCGCACCACTGGTCGCCCGCCTTGCAGTCGCCGTCACCGGGATACACGGCGTTCGCGGGTTGCGCGGCGGCCTGGGCGAGCGAGTCGAGCAGCACCTGACGGCACGCGGTGAGATCGCCGCCGCCGCAGAACTTCGCGCCCAGCGGGCCCGCGACCGGCTGGCCGAGCACCGTCCGGATGTCCTTGCTGACGTAGCCCCACCAGCCCGATTGGTACGAGGAACCCTGGTGCGGCTGCCCGACGTGCTTGCCCGGCTCCTCGTTCTGGAACCCGGACGGGCTCTCGTTGATCTTGAGGACGTCGGTCATCGGCTTGAAGGCGTCGCCCATGCTCGGCTTGAACTCGCCCATGACCAGCAGGGGCCACCAGGCGTCCATGATCCGGATCGCGTCGGCGTCGGCGTAGGTCTTGCTGCCGGGCGTGGTTTCCGACCGCAGCCCGCCCTTCGACAACCAGGCCTTCAACTTCGCCTCGGCGTCCGCCGCCGGACCGGTGACCGGGCTCTTGTCGAGCACTTGCAGCAGCAATGGCAGTACCTTTTCCGCGCGGAGGTCGGCGAGCGCCGCTTCCGCCATCGCCTGCGTCAGGTTCACCCGGGTGACCTTGGTACCGCTGGAGATCAGCTTCTTGACCCGCGCGTCGAGCAGATCGCCGCGGTGCACCGCCGACTTGTCCGCACCGGCGGCGGCGTATCCGTTGGCCTGCGCGTTGTTCCAGCTGATGAAGTAGTCCTGGTCGACCGCCTGCGGATGCTGCAACGCCGGCGTGTAGTCCGCGAGGTTCCCGTTCGGGTTCCAGCCCTGCCAGTCGTAGCCCTTGTCGCCCCACACCGGCATCGCCGGGTCCACAGTGGACTTACGGACCGGGTTCGAGCCCGAGTTGAAGTACGCGGTGTCCTTCGAGTCGGCGTAGAACCAGTTGAAGGTGAACCCGACGTCGCTCGCGGCGCGCTGGAAGTCCTGTGCGGAGTGGATGAAGTCCGGGTCGTTGAATTCCTGGAACCCGATGAGCGAGTCGATCTCGTGGTCGAACGTCGAGCGCAGCGAGGCGTAGGCGACCGGCTTGCCGCCGATCGTCGCGCGGTGCGTCACCGGCCCGTACTTCGTGCGATAACTGCGCAGGGTGTACGAACCGGCCGGGGTGCCGTCGGCGACCGTCGGGGACCAGGAATTCTTGCGCTCCACGGTGTCCATCGGGAGACACTGGCCCTGGTAGCGGTAGTAGTTCGAGTCCTTCGTCGGCGTCTTGCCGCTCGGCTCGCACAGTTCGAGCGCGTACGTGTCGATGATGTCCTGCGCCGACGTCGTGGCGCTCCACGAGTAGTCCTGACCGCGGCCCAGCAGCACGTACATGCTGATCCCGGCGAACGACGCGCCGCGCGAGCTGATGCCCGGCCCCTGCAGTTCTTCGAGCATCAGCAGCTGCGGGGCGAAATACCCGGTCTGCGGGCCGAACACGGCCACCGGATGCCCGCTCTCGGTCTTCGCGCCGGACACGACGAGCGCGTTCGACATCCCGTGTTTCTCGCTGAGCATGTTGCCCGGCAGGACGCCGTTGTCGAAGATGCCTCGCGCGGACTCCTGGTCCTTGGGCGCCGCAACCGCGACCTTCGCCGCGTCGGCGTTCGCCGCCGAGCCGGTCGGATCGAACACGAGTTGCTGCCCCGTCACCGAGCCCTTGTCCGGTATCGCCGCGCCCTGCGGATTCGCCGGGGTGTTGGCGTACGGGAAGGTCTGGCCGTCGTGCAGCGTCTTGACGGCCTCGGGGTCGTCCTCGGCGCGCAGGCTCTTCCATACCTTCTCGCCCTGTTCGAGTCCGTACTTCTCCTGCAGCGCGAGCTTCGCGATGGCGTTCTGCACCTCGCCGCCGCCCCCGCCGCCGAACTGGGCGCCGACGAGCGCGGCGAGCACCACCATGTCGGTCAGCTTGAACGGCTCGATCTTCCCGGCGTTCGTGATCGCGTCGACGTGCCCGGTCAGCACGTACTCACCGGGGAAGTAGCGGCCGTTGTAGGAGTCGTTGATGTACTTGTTGATCCCGTCGATGTACGCCTGCGCGTCGGCGAGGCCCTGCTTGCCGCGCGGACCGGAGCCGGCGACCCGGTCGATCTGCTGCTGCAGTTCGGCCTCGGTGTAGGGCGCTCCGGAGAAGAAGCCCTGCTCCAGCTGACGGTTCGCGGGCGCGCCACCCGCGTACGGGGTCAGCTGGCCGCGGCCGACCCGGCGCATGATGTCCATGAGCCACAGGCGATCCTGCCCGGCCGCGAAACCCGCGCCGAACTCCGTGCCCGCGCGCGTGGTGCCTTGGATGTGCGGGACGCCGGTGGCCTTGTCCCGCGTGATCGTGACGTCTTCGCGGGGTTTGACAACGCTTTCCACCTGATCGGCGGGCACCCCGAAGGACGAGTCGTTGAAGAACTGGTTGATCGCCCCGGTGGTCAGTCCTTTGTAGCCGGACGCGAGGTTCGCGTACTTCCCGAGCTGGTCGGCGGCGTGCGCGGGCCGGGTGCCGAACGCCTTGTGCGCGAGGATGTCCGCGAGCGTGGCATTGCCGTTCTGGCCCGGCGGCAGGATGTCGCCGCATTGCCCGGCGCAGTAGTCGTTCCCGGGCAGGGCCTGCGCGACGGGCGGGGATTCGGCGCTCGCGGCGACCTGTGTCAGGCCCGCGACCAGGCCCACCAGCGCGGATACGGTCAAGGTGCGGATGCCTCGTCGCATGCCCCGGACTCCCGTCTTCGTGGAGTGACGGAGAGCACGCTACCGACGGGTACAACAATTGTGAAGGCGATTCGCGTTTTCCTCACCCGGGTTCATCCAGAGGTCGTACTCCGTCCGGCGCAGTTCACACCGCGTAGGTACGGTGACCCCCATGACGTTGGAAAAGCCCCAGATCGACCGCCCGGACGGCCCACCGCCCGCGGAACTCGAGGTCACGGACATCACCCTTGGCGACGGCACTGAGGCCACGGTCAACTCGAAGGTGAACGTGCACTACGTCGGCGTCTCGCACTCGACCGGCGAGCAGTTCGACGCGTCATGGGACCGCGGCGAAGCACTGCAGTTCACGCTCGGCGTCGGCCAGGTCATCCCCGGCTGGGACCAGGGTGTCACCGGGATGAAGGTCGGCGGCCGCCGCAAGCTGGTCATCCCGCCACAGCTGGCCTACGGCGAACGTGGCGCCGGGGGCGTCATCAAGCCGAACGAGACCTTGATCTTCGTCGTCGACCTCGTCGGCGTCAGCTGAGAGTCAGCGACCCTCACCCAGTGTCACCCGAACAGGAACTTACCCGCGCCGCACGCCGTCGATAGCCTCGGAAGCCGATCATCGGCCACCGGGCCGATGCCGTGCCGAAGGGGATCTTGAGTGCACTTACCAATTAGGCCGAAAGTAAGCCGACGAGGGCAGCCCACTGACCTGCACAAACGCTTACTTTCGGTCGGTTTGGTATCTATCGGCACCGTTCGCGCTGTGTTTTCCGCCGGGATTTTCGCACTGGGCTGCGCCACCGCCGGGCTGGCGACAGCCTCGCCCGCCGCGGCGGTGGCCAACGGCTCCGACGTGCCACAGGGCCAGTACGCCTTCGCCGCGAAGCTGGCGCTGACGGGCGTCCCACACCCCGGCGGAAGCACCTACAACAGCGTCTGCTCGGGCTCACTCGTCGCCCCGAAGTGGGTTCTCACCAGCGGGCACTGCTTTCACGACGCGAACAACAACCGCGTGGCCGGCAACGTCCCGTACCCGACCACCGTCACCCTCGGCACGTCCGACCAGACGACGAAACCGGGCGAGACCCGCAAAGTCACCCACGTCCTCCAGGCCGGCCCCAACGACGCCGCGCTGGCCCAGCTCGACCAGCCGGTCACCGACATCACGCCACTCACCGTGAACCGCGCGACGCCGGCCGCCGGGCAACGCCTCACTCTCGCGGGCTGGGGCAGCCTGACCGCCGCGAATCCCAAGCCGTCCATGAAACTCCAGCAGGGCGTCGTCGAGGTCGGCCAGGTCTGGCCCACCACGCTCGGCGTGCACGGGGTCAGCCCGGCGAACACCACGAGCGCCTGCGCGTACGACTCGGGCGCGCCGTACTTCCTGCCCTCGGGCGCGGGCGGCCAGCTGATCGCCGTCGAGAACAACGGGCCCGACTGTCCGCACTCGGGCCTGGAGACGACGTCGAGGGTCGATCTGATCGCGGACTGGATCGCCGGCCACATCGGCTGATCCGGCCTCGCCGGGCTCGGGTTTCGGCTACCGTGGGTGGTGCAGCGACCACGTCGACCACCGCCGCCCGAGGAGAGCCGATGCCCGAGCCCATCCTGATGGCGGTCGCGACCACGCTCGCGACCAAGGCCGCCACGACTCTCTTCGACCTCGTGAAGAAGAAGTTCTCCGGCGACAAGAACGCCGTGGCCACGCTGGAAGCGGCCGACGCCGACAAGCCCGAAACCGTCAAGGCGCTGGCCGAGCGGCTCGAAGCCGCCGAAAGCACCGACAAGGAGTTCGCGGAAGAGCTCCGGTCGGAATGGGAACGCGTCAACGTGCAGCAGCACGCGGAATCCGGCGGCGTCGCCAACCAGATCTCCGGCAACGTCAGCGGCAAGGTGCTGCAGGCAGGTGACATACACGGCAACGTGAGCTTCTGACCTCGCCCGCTTCCGCTCGGTAGCATCGCCCTTCGTGCCCACCCCGCCTTCGCTCACGCCGCGCTGGCGGACCGTGGCCACCGAACGCACCGTGCTCGCCATCGTGCACAACATCACCGCGGCGACCCGGCTGTTCGACGTCGTGGCGCTGTATGCGGGAGACCACCGCATCCAGACGGTGTTCACCTGCCCGGGTTCGAGCGCTTTCACCGCGGGAACCGAGGAATACCTCCGCAGCCGCGGAGTCACGGTGCTGCCCTGGCCCGACGCGATACGCACGACGTTCGACTGGGCGATCGCCGCGAGCTGGGGCGGCGACCTGCACGAAGTGCGCGCGCCGTTGACAGTTGTGCCGCACGGAATGGGATACAATAAATTCCTGGAAACCGGAAACCGGAAACCGGAAACCGGAAACCGGAAACCGGAAACCGGAAACCGGAAACCGGAAACCGGAAACCGGAAACCGGAAACCGGAAACCGGTTTTCGGGTTGTCGTCCCCGTGGCTGCTGCACAACGGTGTCCCGGTCGCCACGCATGTCATCCTCTCCCATGACGAACAGCTCGAAAGACTGCGTCAGTCCTGCCCGCCGGCCGTCGAACGTGCTGTCGTAGCAGGCGATCCCTGCCTTGACCGGCTCCAGGCCAGTCTTCTCCTGCGGGAAAGCCACCGACAGGCGCTCGGCGTCCGGCCCGCTCAGCGCCTCATCGTCCTTTCCTCCACCTGGGGCGATAAATCCTTGTTCGGCCGCACTCCCGATCTCCCTCGGAAACTCGCCGAACACCTTCCGCTGGATTCCTATCGGCTCGTCTTGGCGCTGCATCCGAACATCGGTCAAGGGCATTCGTCGTGGCAGCTGGAAAGGTGGCTCGACGACTGCCGGAACGCGGGTGTGCACGTCCTGCCGACCGAAGATCTCTGGCAGTCCGCTCTTGTCGCCGCGGACCTGACGATCGGCGACCACGGTTCGGTCACCTTCTACTCCGCTTGCCTCGGCACCCCGCTCCTGCTCGCGGAAGCCCCCGAAGACGCCGTCGATCCGGACTCCCCGATCGCCCGCCTGCTCCGTCGCGCCCCACGGCTCGGCGCCGACCCGCTCGGCTCCATCGAGCAGACCATCGCCGACCACGACCCGCGCCGCTACGCCGACATCACCGAGCTGGCTACCTCACTGCCCGGCAAGTCCGCGGAAACCCTGCGCGCCCTGCTCTACCGAGGCATGAACCTGACCCCGCCACCGCGGGCAGCCGCCTTCCCCACACTTCCCCTGCCTGCGCTTCCTGCGGCCACCCCGCCCGCGCTGTCGGTCCGGGTCACTGCTGGGGCGGTGACCCGCTATCCCGCCACGCCGCAGCCCCGGTGGGACGATGCCCAGCTCGTCGTCCACGCCGATGGAGCCGACGCCGGCCTGCTGGAACTCGCCGACGTCGTCATCGGCTCGGCGCGCACCGATCCACTGCACTGGGCCGGTGTGATGCTGCGCGCGCTTCCGGGCTGCCAGTGGGTCGCGACTCCGTCGAGCGACTCCTCGTGGCTGGCCGCGAGCGCGAGCGGCCTGGTGGTGGAGCTGACGGCCGACGGTGTCCCGGACGCCTTCGTCTCCCTGCTGGCCGCGTCGGACACCGCACCGCCGCCCGAGTTACGACTCGACGTCGCAGGGCACGTCTATACCGCGAAGGTCAGGACAATCCGTTCAGCCGGACCTTGATGTCGACCGCTTCTTCGGTGAACCCACGCAGCGCGTACACGTTCAACGCGTCCTCGAGATGCGACCGCGCGGTGGCCACGTCGCCACGCTCCAGCGCGAGATCGGCCTTCGCCTCACTCGTTTCGGCACGTTCCCGATGCCAGGCACTCTTGGCGGCGGCCACGGCAACCTCGTCGAGGATTTCGGCGGCCCGCACGAGATCCCCGGCCTCGCGGAGTTTCTTCCCCCGCCACAGGGCGACCTTGGCCTGGTTCAACGGTTCCTCGTCCGAGAACACAGCGGCTTCCAGCAGAGCCAGCGCCGTCTCCGGCTCCTCGACCTTGGCCAGGTGAAGCCGCGCAAGCGCGAGCCGACGCGCTCGGCCGATCTTCTTCGCCAGTTCGAGGTTCCCGCGCAGTTCCGCGCGAGCCTCCGCGATACGACCTTGTGCGAGCAGAACCAGGCCACGCGACTCGACGACCGTCGCCTCGGCCTCGGGTGAACCCGCTCGCATCGCGTAGTCCCCTGCTATGTCCAATAAGGACAATGCGTCGTCCCAGTCGCGCAGTTCCATCGCGGCGAACGCGCGCTGCACGGCGAGCACTGACGCCGCGAGATCATTCGACCAGGCCACGGCGGACTCGAAACCGAGCCGGTTCACGTCCGCCATCTCGAACGCGTAACCCCGCCGAAGGTGGATCGGCCACAACGCGAGACACAGCCGGACGACGTCCTCATGCGCGCCAAGCCGATGAGCCGCCTTCGCCGCTTCAACGAGGTTCACCCGCTCGGCGAGCAGCCACGCCACGGCTTCCTCCGAGGACCACTGGTGCGAAGCAGCCGGACGATCAGACCATATTTTCCCTACCCAGTCCCGAGTCTGGACAAGCGCCTGCGCCTCCCAGCCACGCCGGGCATACCAGGACACGATCTCGCGTAGCAGTTCATCGTCGGCGGCCTTGCTTCTGGCGTGGTCCTTCACCAGCCCGGAAACGAGATACCGCTCCTCCTGCGTTTCCTGCGCCAACCGCACCTTCACCAGCTCCGCGACGGATCCCTCGACCTCGTCACCGAGCACCGCGGTGAGCGCGGCGAACGCCATGTCGCCGCCGCCGGGATGGGCACCGAGCGCGAGATAGCACCGCCGCGCGAGCGGCGAAAGCCGGTCGAAGGCCAGATCGAACACCGCGTCCCGTGGCAGAGCTCGCACGACGCCACCACTACGTTCGAGACTGCGCAGCAACCGCGCGGGCTTCCAGTCCTCGTTCTCGGCGAACATCGACCCGATCACGTTGAGCGCGGCGACGGACCCCTCGCACATCGCGATCAGTTCGCCGACCGCCACGGGATCCGCGTCCAGCCGTGCGGAGTCCGCGAACTGCCCCAGCAGCGCCCGCGACGTCTCCGGCCCCAGTGGTTCGAGCGTGACGAGCGCGGCGCCGTGCCGCACCCGCACCCCGCCGAGGCCGCCCGCCTCGATCACCAGCACCAGAGACGGTCCCGGCCCCGGCAGCAGCACCTTGACCTGTGCTTCGGACAGGGCGTCGTCGATCACGAGCACGAGTTGCTTGCCGGTGCTCCAGTCGTGCCACATCGCCGAAAGGGCCTCGCCCGTCGCCGGAAGCCGTTCGTCCGCGAAGCCCGCACCACGAAGCAGCCGGACCAGCACGTCCTTGATCGGCAAACGGCCCAGTGGAGCCGAAAAATCGCCGTCGGGGAACTCGTCCCGATGCCGGTGGATCCACTCCCGGGTCAGCTCGGTGCGCCCGCTCCCCGGAGTACCGCGAATGATCGCCAGACAGGGCCGGTCCTTCTGCCGTCCGGCCAGCACCCGGTCCAGCTCCAGCAACTGGACCTCGTTGTTCGTGTAGTACGCCACGGGCGGGTCGTTCTGCCGGGCCACGGCCTTCGGCTCCTCCGGCGACCCGAAACTCACATTGCCGTAGATGTTGTGTGCCTGGACGACGATCCGCGCCTCGCCGCCGAACTCGTTGTGCTGATCGCCCACCCCTGACACCCCCGTCCCGGAGTAGCCCACGCTACCGCACGATCACGGTCCGTCACACCCTTGCGGTAATCCGGCAGGTCCATCGGGCACGATGGCTACAGTGGCCGGCAAGGCGGCAAGATCACGGGGAGGTGGTCGGATGACACACCGTCATCAAAACCGCCTCGTACCAAGGGATTCCGAGGCCGTCTGGGGAACTTTCGGTTGTGAGCGCACGGTCCTCTTCGTGGCGAGGACACTGACGTCGACCGCGCGGCTCCTCGAAGCCATGGACCTGTTCCGGAACGACTTCCGCGTCCGGGCCCGGTTCACCATCAGCAACGGCACCCGATTCGCCGGTGGCGTCGAACAACTGCTGCACGACTCGGGTGTGCACGACATCGTGCCGTGGCCGAAAGTCAGGAAACTCGACTACGACCTGGCGCTCTCGGCGAGCGAGAACGTCGACGTCCGCGTGCTCACCAAACCCGTGCTCGTGCTGCCGCACGGACTCGGCTTCAACAAATACGTCCCCGATTCCGCCGACGGCGGCCTACGGCTGGCCGGGCTCCCACCCGCCGACGCGCTGCGGACCGGGCGGGTCAAGCTCTTCGTGAGTCATCCCGAACAGGTCGCCCAACTCGGCGCGGCGGCCGGGGAAACACAGGGCAACACCATCGTGGTGGGCGATCCGACCTGTGACAGATTGCTCGCGAGTGTCCCGCTGCGAGAGCGTTACCGGGCACTGCTGGGCACCGGCGGACGGCGCCTGGTGCTGGTCGCGTCGACGTGGGGCGAGTCGTCGATCATCGGCTCCTGGCGGACGTTGCCCCGCCGCCTGCTTGCCGAGCTTCCCGCCGACGAATACCAGGTCGCCCTGGTGCTGCATCCGAACGTCTGGGCCTGGTACGGCCCCGCCGATCTGCAAGTACTGCTGGCCGACGCGCTGGACGCCGGGCTCCGGCTGATTCCGCCGCACCGCGGCTGGCACGCGTTGCTGGTCGCCGCCGACCAGATCATCACCGACCACGGCTCGATGGGGCTGCACGCGGCCGCGCTGGACAAACCACTGTTGCTGTCGAGCGCCGAGCCGGACACCGTCGCCGGGAGCCCGGTCGCCGAACTCGCCCGGATCGGCGACCGGCTCGAACCGGCCGATGACCTGCGGGAGCAGCTCTCGCGGAATGCGGCCGCACACGCGCCGGGACGTTTCGAGGCGGTGACGTCCCGAGTTTTCGCCCATCGCGGCAAGGCCACGGAACGTCTGCGCGACGAGGTGTACCGCCACCTCCCGTTGAGTCCGCCCGCAGCGGATCCGCCGCTGCTACGCGCACCGGATCCCGAACCCGAATACCGCGATGTCACGGCTTTCCGGGTTTCGGGCAGGCTCACCGGAGACGTCGTCGCGCTTTCCCGGTATCCGGCGTCCGTCCGGCCGGAAAGTGACAATCGCCACCTCGTCGTCGAAGAGAGCGAAGCGAATCTGCGGCTCCCGGAACGCGCGACCGTGCTGGTTCGTGCCCGATCCACCGAAACCGAAGACGCCTGGGCGTGGACGGAGTCGATACTGACCGCGTATCCCTTCGCCCGGCTCGCCGCGGCCGCCACCGTGGACGGATGTGTCGTACGCACCCGGCACGCACAGCGAGCCGCGATTTCTTCGTCGGGCGACGCGGCCGCTCTCGGTTCACTCGCCTATGTATTACTGGCGAACCGCCAATTCGCGAACACCGTGGTGACGCTTCGGATCGGGAAGGCGGAGCACACGGCCTCCGTCACCGTCATTCGCTGAACTCGCGGAGCCGTTCGGCGACCTCCGCGACCCTTGGACTGCCCAGCTCGCCCAGCAGATCCACGGCCCGCGTCAGGGACCGGCGAGCAACGTCGCGATCGTCCGACACCGTCGCGAGCATCTCGTGCGCACCGGCTTCGTAGAACTTGTACCCACCGGCTTCGAGCACGGTGATCGCTTCTCGCAGGGTCTCGACCGCGGCCGCCGGTTCGCCCAGGTCCACGCGGACCCTGCCGAGTTCGGTCAGCGCGCGTCCCGCCATCCGGGCGTTGGGAACCGCTCGGATGAGCGGCAGCGCCCGCTCGAGAGTTTCGAGCGCGACCTCGGGCTGCCCGGCAGCGCGCTGGGAACAGCCGAGGAAGTACATGACAAAGGCCACACCGCGCTCATCGTGCTCGCCGGTGAACAGCTCGATCGCCTTTTCGTAGGCGCCGAACGCGTTCGGCCAGTCGGCACGACGGTGGTGGTAGCGGCCGTACAGCTCCCAGATGGACGCGATCAGCCGCGCCTCACCGGTTTCTTGGGCAAGTGCGAGCGACTCCGCCAGCTCGGTGGCGATCTTGTCGAGATCGTTCGACGCGCGAGTACCGAAACTTCGCAGCCGAGCCTCGGCGCCGGCGTTCCCCGCGAGCCTCGCCTCCCTCCCACCGAGTTCGGCCGACTCGGCCCAGTCGACGAGGTACCTGCAGGTGAGGTACAGGGCCGAGGCTGCTTCGGCGAGCTGCCACGCGATGTCGTGCCAACGGTGTTCGGCGGCGGCGCGCATCATCGCGACGAGGTTCGCCCGCTCGGCGTCCAGCCAGGCCAGCGCCACCTTTTCGGCTCCGGCGAACGGGTTTTCGGTAGTCAGCAGCGCGTCGTGGCCGGTGCACCGGAAGCGGCCGGGACCGAGCATCGTCAGGTCCGCCCACGCCGCCCTGACCAGCAGCCACCTCGCCGTCCGATGCAGCGCCTTCTCGAGTTCGGCAGCTTGTTCCTCGACGCTCGCGCGTTCCCGGGCGTACCGCGCCACCAGCGCATGGAGGTGAAACCGGCCGTGGGTGTCCTCGGTGAGCAGACCGGCCTGCAGCACGAGGTGCTCCAGCAGTTCCTTCGCCTCCCTGACGGAGATGTCCGCCGTCACCGCGGCCATCTCGGCACTGAAGTCCGGCCCGGGAAGCACTGACAGCAGGCGATACAGCCTGGCGACATCGGCAGGGAGGTCGGCGTAGGCCACGGAGAAGACGGCCGACACCTTGTCGCGTCCCGCCGCCCGGAACGCGGCGAGACCGTGGGCCGAGATCTCTTCGTGCAGGGCTGTCACGCTCAAGCCCGGATGCGTCCGCAGCTTCGCCGCCACGACGGTCAAGGCGACCGGCAAACCGCCACAAAGCCGGACGAGGTCCGACACGGCTTCCTGGTCGCCGGACAGATCGCGACGGCTCAGCTCGGCGACGAGTTTCGCGCTGTGCGCCGCGTCCAGCGGTTCGAGCGGCACCAGTTCGGCCCCCTCGTCGAACAGGTCGCTCAGCTGGGAAGTACCCGCGACCAGTACCGCGCTGCCCGGCGCCTTCGGCACGAACGGCAGCACTTGCGCCGCGTCGGTGACTTCGTCGAGCACGACGAGCACGGGTTTCGCCGAGGTCTTGGTGCGGAACAGGCCCGCTCGTTCGCCGAGTCCGGCGGGAATGACTTCGGGCTCGACGTGGAGTGCCCGCAGGAAAGCCGCGAGAACGTCGTTGACGCCGGTCACCGGCCCGCTGGTGGTCTCGCGGAAATCGGCGTACAGCTGCCCGCCGGGAAACGCGCCGAGCCGCTCGGCGACCCGCAGCAAGAAGGAACTCTTCCCGACGCCGGGCGTCCCGTGGACCGCCACGATGACCGGCCGACCGCCACCAGCCCGATCGACCAGGCTCCCCGCGAACTCCAGCTCGGCCTCACGATTGACGAAGTGCCCGACCCGCACCGGCACCTGCTGCGGCGCCTCGGCCGACGCCCCCTCGCCCGACGCCCCGAACCGCACATCGCCGTAAACGGCCCCGACCTGCACAACGTTCCGAGCGCTCCCGCCCATCTCGTTCCGCACCCCGTCGCCGCTCTCCCCCACCAGCCCGCCCCTCGCCCGACTCCACGTCACGACCTCCCCACCGTACGCACCCCCGCAACACCAAGAAAAAAGGCACAACAAGCCCCCAAAGAGGCACCCAAGCCCAGAAATCCCACCAAGGCGAGGGCCGCCAGGCCCTACGCCGAAACCGGTTCTCATCAAGGCCAGGGCCGCCAGGCCCGAGGCCGAACCCGACAAGCAAGAGTGCATCTCATCAAGGCCAGGGCCGCCAGGCCCGAGGCCGACGCAACCACGCTGGGTCGAGACAGACCGCACCGTGGGGGTCCGGGGGCTCGGCCCCCGGGAGAGGTCGGGACAACGGGAAAGGGCCCCTGGCGAAGCCAGGGGCCCTGAACAGCGTGCGCGAGGAGGGAGTTGAACCCTCACGTCCTTTCGGACACACGGACCTGAACCGTGCGCGTCTGCCATTCCGCCACTCGCGCGAGTCACTTTGACAGCTCGTACAGCTTAACAGGGGGTTTGAACGGGTTTCACCGGGGGTCGTGTCCAGCGGCGCTTACCCGGATAGGATCGGAGCGGAAGCAACAGGCGTGAGGAGGTTTGCCCCGGTGGGCCGCGTTGAGCGCTTTGACAGGCGCCTCGAGAACCTGGTGGGTAATACCTTCGCGCGCATGTTCGGTGGCAATGTCGTCACTCAGGAAGTGGCGGTTGCGCTCGAGCGGGAAAGCGAGGAGAACGTTCGTGAGCTGGCAGGCGGTCGGCAGCTCGCCCCGAATCACTACATCGTGTCGCTGGGGCAGGCTGATCACGAGCGCATGGCCGGTGACGAGCAAAGAGTCACCAGTGCACTGGCGAGGGCTGTGGCGGAACATCTCGCCGAGCACGGCTGGGACACCTATGGTGACGTCGTCGTGTCACTCGAGCGCAACGAGGCGCTGCATACTGGACAGTTCAAGACCCGTTCGTCCGTCGATCCCGACGTCAGGTCTCCTGACGCCGCCGGTTCGTCACGGTCGGCACTACCCAGCAACGCAGGAGACCCAGCAATGAGCCAGCCCCCCGGCTACGGCCAAGGCCAATACGACAAGGGTGACCCGTACGGCCAGCAGCAGCACGGCCAGTACGGCTACGGACAGCAGGGTGGCCAGCAACAGCCCGGGTACGACCAGGGCTATGGCCAGCAGGGCGGCTACGACCAGGGCCAGGGGTACGGGCAACCGCCGCAGCCCGGATACGACCAGGGTTACGGTCAGCAGCCCGGGTACGACCAGGGGTACGGCCAGCAGCAGCCCGGATACGACCAGGGCTACGGCGGGCAACAGCCCGGGTACGACCAGTACGGCGGCCAGCAGCAACCCGGGTACGACCAGGGGTACGGCCAGCAGCAGCCCGGATACGACCAGGGCTATGGCCAGCAGCAGGGCGGGTACGACCAGTACGGCGGCCAGCAGGGCGGCTACGACCAGTACGGCCAGCAGCAGGGATACGGCCAGCCCGCGGGCGACCCGTACGCGCAGCAGGGCGGCGGCTACGGCGGTGGCGCGCGGCAGCTGGCGGCGAGCCTGCAGCTGGACGACGGGTCGAACCGGACGTACTCGCTCAAGCAGGGCGGGAACGTGGTCGGCCGCGGTCAGGACGCCGACTTCCGGCTGCCGGACACCGGGGTCTCACGCCGGCATCTGGAGATCACCTGGGACGGGCAGAGCGCGACGCTGGCGGACATCGGGTCGACCAACGGAACCACGGTGAACGGCACGCCGGTGCAGACGTGGCAGCTCGCCGACGGCGACGTCATCCGCGTCGGTCATTCGTCCCTCGTGTTCCGAACCCAGGGCTGAGCGGCGGGCACTGAGTAGGTTCGGTGCAGAATTGCCCTTGCGGGCGTACTGCGGCGAACCGGCGTCGTGGGCTGCGTGCAGAGTCGGGAGCGGACACAACAAGTGCCAGAGCTGGTCGTTCAACTCACCAGGGTGGGCTTTCTCGTGCTGCTCTGGCTTTTCGTGTTCGCCGCGCTGCGGATCGTGCGTTCGGACCTGTACGCGGCGTCGGGGCTCCGGGTACAGGTGCCGAGCTTCCGCCGCACCAAGGACAAGAAGAAGCCACGCAGCAGCAAGGCACCGCAGCAACTGCTGGTGACCCATGGGGCGCTGGCCGGGACCAGGATCGCGCTCGACGGCAGGCCGATCCTGATCGGCCGCGCCGACGATTCGACGCTGGTGCTCGACGACGACTACGCCTCGACCCGGCATGCCCGGATCGTGCAGCGCGGGGAGGACTGGTACGTGGAAGATCTGGGCTCGACGAACGGGACCTATCTCGACCGGGCTAAGGTCACTGCACCCCTCCGGGTCCCGCTCGGAGTCCCCATCCGGATCGGCAAGACGGTGATCGAGCTTCGCCCATGACTCTCGTCCTCCGCTACGCGGCCCGCAGTGACCGGGGCCTGGTGCGTTCGAGCAACCAGGACTCCGTCTACGCCGGTCCCCGCCTTCTCGCGCTCGCCGACGGTATGGGCGGGCACGCGGCCGGTGAGGTGGCCAGCAAGGTCGTCATCGCCTCGCTCGCCCCGCTCGACGACGACGAACCCGGTGACGACCTGCTCGCCCAGTTGCGCGACGCGGTGGCCACCGGCAACGGCGCGATCGCCGAGCTGGTCTCGCAGGACCCCGACCTCGACGGGATGGGCACGACGCTGACCGCGGTGCTGTTCGCCGGCACCCGGCTCGGCCTGGTGCACGTCGGCGACTCGCGCGCATACCTGTTGCGCGGTGGGCAGTTCACCCAGATCACCCGCGACGACAGCTTCGTCAACGAACTGCTCGAACAGGGCCGGATCACGCCGGAGGAGGCCGCGGTCCACCCGCAGCGTTCGCTGCTGCTCAAGGCGCTGACCGGGCACGAGGTGGAGCCGAGCCTGACCGTGCGGGAGGCCCGCGCCGGCGATCGGTACCTGATCTGCTCGGACGGGCTGTCCGGGATGGTCAGCGACGAGACGCTGGCCGAGGCGGTGCAGATCGCCGACCCGCAGGAGTGCGCCGACCGGATGATCGAGCTGGCGCTCAAGGGCGGCGGCACGGACAACGTCACGGTGATCATCGCGGACGTCGTCGACGTCGACTTCGGTGAGGACGCCCCGATCGTCGGGGGCGCCGCCGGGGACGGCAGCGACGAACGGCACCAGGGCGATTCGCCCGCCGCGCGGGCCAGGGCGCTGACGCAGCCGCCGCAGCAGCCGAGACCGGAGCTGCCGCAGCCGCAGCAGGATCCGAAGGCGAAGCGCCGGAAGCGGTTTCGCTGGCTGATCGGCTCGCTGGTGGTGCTGATCGTGCTGGCCGCGGCCGCGATCGCGACCCGGTATTTCGTGCTGAGTCAGTACTATGTCGGCGAGGGAGCGGACGAGGAGGTCGTGATCTTCCGCGGCGTCCCCGGCAGCATTCTCGGCATCCAGCTGCACTCGTACGAGCAGGGTTCCTGCCCGCCGGGTCAGGTGTGCACGGCGAAGCTGCGCGTGCCGCAGTTGCAGGAAGACGCGCGGATCGCGGTGAAGAACGGCGTCAAGAAGGAAAGCCTCGACGACGCCCGCAAGTACATCGACGACTTCCTTCAGCGGCAGAAGCGGCTCAACGACTGCAAGCCGGCCGCGCCGGGTCAGTCCGGGCAGCCGACCCCCACGCCGAGCTCGGCGCCTCCGTCGTCGGGTGAGCCCACTCCCGCCTCGTCGTCGGCGAACCAGCCAGCGGGGAGGGACTGCTCGACGCCGAGTACGGCACCGACGACGGGAGGCGGTAACTGATGAGTCAGCAGCAGCTGGCCGACTCGGTGTCCGCCCAGTTCCAGACCAACCCGCCCCGCGAACTGCCCGGCAGGCGCAACGCCGAGTTGCTGCTGCTGGCGTTCGCGGCGGTGATCGTCACGCTCGCGCTGGTGATCGTCGAGGCGAACCAGGAGCAGGAACTCACCCTCACGATCCTCTGGCTCGGCCTCGCCTACCTCGGCATCCTGACCGCCGCGCACCTGGCCGTCCGCCGCTGGGCACCGAACGCCGACCCGGTGATCCTGCCGTGTGTCGCACTGCTCAACGGCATCGGCCTGGTGATGATCCACCGCCTCGACCTGGCGTACGAGGACCGCGCGACCGAGGCGGACGACAAGTTCAGCCCCGCCGTGCCCAGCCAGCTGCTGTTCACCGTCATCTCGCTGGTGCTGTTCGTGGCCGTGCTGATCGTGGTCAACGACCACCGCACGCTGACCCGTTACGGCTACACCGCGGGCCTGGTCGGCATCGTCGCGCTGATCCTGCCCGCGCTGCTGCCCGCGAGCATCTCCGAGGCCAACGGCGCGAAGGTCTGGATCAGGCTTCCCGGCTTCTCGATCCAGCCGGGCGAGTTCGCGAAGATCCTGCTGATCATCTTCTTCGCGTCGTTCCTGGTGTCCAAGCGCGATCTGTTCATGGTGGCGGGCAAGAAGATCGTGGGTGTCGAGCTGCCCCGCGCCCGCGACCTCGGCCCGCTGCTGATCGCCGCGATCGTCTGCATGGGCGTGTTCGCCTTCGAGAAGGAACTCGGCGCGGCACTGCTGCTGTTCGGCATCATCCTGGTGATGATCTACGTGGCCACCGAGCGGGCCATCTGGGTGATCGTCGGGCTCAGCTTCTTCGCGGTGGGCTGCGTGATCGCCTACAACCTGTTCGCGCACGTCCGGGTCCGGGTGGAGAACTGGATCGATCCGTTCGCCGACATCGACAACAAGGGCTACCAGATGGTGCAGAGCCTGTTCGGGCTCGGCACCGGCGGTATCGGCGGCACCGGCCTCGGCGCGGGACGGCCCGACATCGTGCCCGAGGCGAACACGGACTTCATCACCGCGGGCATCGGCGAGGAGCTCGGCTTCATCGGGCTCGCCGCGGTGCTGATGCTGTACCTGCTGATCGCGATGCGCGGGATGCGCAACGCGCTGGCCGTGCGGGACACCTTCGGCAAGCTGCTGGGCTGCGGGCTCGCGTTCACCATCGTCATGCAGATCTTCGTCGTCGTCGGCGGCGTCACGAAGCTCATCCCGGAGACCGGTATCACCGCTCCGTTCCTGTCCAAGGGTGGCTCGTCGCTGCTCGCGAACTACATCCTGGTGGCCCTGTTGCTCCGAATCTCCGACGCGGCACGCAAACCGGCCGCGCGGCCGAAGCCACAGCAACCGCAGGCCCCGCTGGCCGAGGCGCACACCGTGATGGTGCAGCGCCCGCCGGTCGCCGGGGACGGGAGGGCCCAGTGAACACCCCCATGCGCAAGGTCGGCATCGCGATGCTGGTGATGGTGGTGCTCCTGCTCGGGAACGCGACCTACATCCAGGTGGTCAAGGCCGACGACTACCGCTCGAACCCGCGCAATCAGCGGGTGCTCTACGACGAGTACGCCAGGGAGCGCGGCCAGATCGTCACGCCGAACGGCACGGTGCTGGCCAAGGTCGAGAAGTCGAACGACAAGTACAAGTTCACCCGCACCTACACCGACGGGCCGATGTACGCGCCGGTCACCGGCTACTACTCGATCAACTACGGCTCCGGCGGGCTGGAACGCGCCGAGGACGACGTCCTCAACGGCTCGGACCCCCGGCTGTTCGTGCGGCGGCTCTCGGACATGGTCACCGGCCGCGACCCGCGCGGCGGCAACGTGCGGCTGACGATCGATCCCGCGGTGCAGAAGGCCGCCTACGACGGGATGATGAAGCACGGCTACACCGGCGCGGTGGTCGCGCTGGAGCCGAAGACCGGCCGCATCCTGGCGATGGTCTCGACGCCGTCCTACGACCCGAACAAGCTCTCCACGCACAGCGGCAAGGACCAGATCGCCGCGTGGGACTCGTACACCAAGAAGGACGACAAGAACCCGATGCTGAACCGGGCGATCTCGGAGTACTACCCGCCGGGTTCGACGTTCAAGCTGGTCACCGCCGCGGCCGCGCTCGAGGCGGGCAAGAAGCCGACCGACAAGATCGATACCTCGCCGAACACCAAGCTGCCCGGCACCGAAGTCACGCTGGAAAACTACGGGGGCGAGCCCTGCCCCGGCAGCACGTTCAAGGACGCGCTGGCGTACTCGTGCAACGTGCCCTTCGCGCAGATGGCCGGTGAGCTGGGCAAGGACAAGCTGAACAAGACCGCCGCGAACTACGGCATCGGGCAGAACAACATGACCGTGCCGATGAAGGTCGTGTCCTCCACGCTGGGTCCGCTGGACTCGCAGGGCGCGCTCTACCAGAGCGGCATCGGCCAGCGCGACGTCCGGCTCACGCCGCTGCAGGACGCCATGCTGTCGGCGACCATCGCGAACGGTGGCATGGCGATGACGCCGCAGCTGGTGCAGTCGGTGCTGGCGCCGGACCTGTCCACGATCGAGGATTACGCCCCGAAGGAGCTCACCGGAACGCCGGTGATGTCCAGTGAGAACAACGGGATCCTCAAGGACATGATGATCGCGTCCGAGGCCAACACCAAGGGCGGCGGCAAGAACCCGAAGATCCAGATCGCATCCAAGACGGGGACCGCCGAGCACGGCGTCAACCCGAAGCAGACCCCGCCGCACGCCTGGTACACCGCGTTCGCGCCGGCCAACGACCCGCAGATCGCCGTCGCGGTCATCGTCGAAAGCGGCGGTAACCGCGGGCTGGCCGCGACCGGTGGCTCGGTCGCCGCCGAGATCGGCCGCGCCGCGATCAACGCCAAGCTCGGGGGTGGATAGCGGATGCTGTCCTCGGGTCAGCTGCTGGCCGAGCGGTACAAGCTGACGAACCGGATCGCCGTCGGCGGGATGGGCGAGGTCTGGCAGGCCAGCGACACCAGGCTCGACCGGACGGTCGCGGTCAAGGTGCTCAAGGCGGAGCTCTCCGGCGACGCCGAGTTCCTGCACCGCTTCCGCACCGAAGCCAGGATGACGGCCTCGCTCAACCACCCCGGCATCGCCGCCGTGCACGACTACGGCGAGACGATCGCGGGCGAGCAGGGCACCGGGGACGAGCTGTCGATCGCCTACCTGGTCATGGAACTGGTCGAGGGTGACCCGCTCGCCGGGCTGCTCGCCAAGCACGGGCGGCTGTCGGCCGACTTCACCCTCGACATCCTGGAGCAGGCGGGCAACGCGCTGCAGGCCGCGCACGAACAGGGCCTGGTGCACCGAGACGTCAAACCGGGCAACATCCTGGTGACCCCGGCAGGGCAGGTGAAGATCACCGACTTCGGCGTCGCGAAGGCCGCCGACGCGGCACCGGTGACCCGGTCCGGGATGGTCATGGGCACCGCCCACTACATCGCCCCCGAGCAGGCGCTCGGGCACGTGGCCGAACCCGCCAGCGACGTCTATTCGCTCGCCGTGTGCGGGTACGAATGTCTCGCCGGGCACCGGCCGTTCCTCTCCGAGAACGCGGTGACGGTCGCGATGATGCACATCCGCGACATCCCGCCCCCGCTGCCTCCCGACGTCCCGCCGGGGGCCCGCGCGGTGATCGAGGCGACGCTCGTCAAGGACCCCCGCCAGCGCTATTCGGCGGGTGGCGAGTTCGCGAACGCGGTCGCCGCCGTCCGTGCCGGCCTCCCGTTGCCGACGCCGTCCGGGCTGGTCCAGGCGTCGTACCCGGCGAACCAGCTGCCGGTGCAGCCGTCGCTGGCGCCACCGGCCCCCCTGTCTCCACCCAACCCGATGGTCGCGATCGGTCCGCCGTCTCGCCCGGCCATGCACCCGGTGTCCCCGGCTCCCCGGCGCAGGAGCCAGTGGGGCTGGTGGGTGTTGCTCGCGGTGATCATCGTCGCTGTCCTCGCGGCAGGCGCGCTGGTCGCCATGAAGCTGGTCGGTTCGGGCAACGGAGCCCCGCCGCGGAACGTGGAGACGAATGAACCGGTTCCGGGCGGACAATCCCCCGCTCCCGCGCAGTCACTCGCGCCGACCATGTACCCCGTGGTCCCGTATGGCAGAGCGCCGGGCCGCGCGACATCGGGGTCGCGCGAAAACGACGGCCGGCAAGGCATCATGACCACATCTTGGACGGAATGGAACGGCATTCAGAGATGAGCACACCCAGACTGCTCTCCAACCGGTACGAGCTGGGCGACACGCTCGGCTACGGAGGCATGTCCGAGGTCCATCACGGCCACGACGTGCGCCTCGGCCGGGAAGTCGCGATCAAGATCCTGCGTGCCGACCTGGCCCGTGACCCGCAGTTCCTGGAGCGGTTCCGCCGGGAGGCACAGAACGCCGCCGCGCTGAACCACCCGGCGATCGTCGCGGTCTACGACACCGGCGAGGCGAACACCGAGTTCGGCCCGCTGCCGTACATCGTGATGGAGTACGTCGAGGGCCGGACGCTGCGGGACATCGTCAAGACCGAGGGCCCGCTGTCGCAGAAGCGCGCGATGGAGGTCATGGCCGACGTCTGCGCCGCGCTGGACTTCTCGCACCGGCACGGCATCGTGCACCGCGACGTCAAGCCCGCGAACGTCATGATCACCAAGAACGGCGCGGTCAAGGTGATGGACTTCGGCATCGCCCGCGCGATGCACGACGGCCAGTCCGCGATGACCCAGACCGCCGCGGTGATCGGCACGGCGCAGTACCTCTCGCCGGAGCAGGCACGCGGCGAGTCGGTCGACGCCCGTTCGGACGTCTACGCCGCCGGCTGCGTGCTGTACGAACTGGTCACCGGGGAGCCGCCGTTCACCGGGGACTCCCCGGTGGCCGTGGCCTACCAGCACGTCCGGGAGGACCCGAGCGCGCCGTCCACGGTGAACCCCGCGGTGTCGCCGGAGCTGGACGCCGTCGTGCTCAAGGCGCTGGCGAAGGGCCCGGCCAACCGCTACCAGTCCGCCGCCGAGATGCGTTCGGACCTGGTGCGCACGCTGTCCGGGCAGCGGCCGTCGGCGCCGATGGTCATGTCCGAGGACGAGCGCACCCAGGTCATGGACACCGACCGCCGGACGCAGGCGTACGACGACTACGCCGAACCGGAGGAAGACCCGAAGGCGAAACGACGACGCCGGATCTGGCTGGCGATCGGCGCGGGGGTGTTCGTGCTCGCTGCGGTGCTCGGCATCATGGCGCTGCTCGGTGCGTTCAACTACAAGTCGGAGGCCAAGCCCATCCCGCAGGTGCTGCACCAGCAGGTTGAGGTGGCCAAGGCCAAACTGCGCTCACAGGGCTTCACCAACATCGGCCCGGACAAGCAGGTCGTCTGCGGTGGCGCCCAGCCCACCGACGGCGGTCCGACCTGTACCGCCGACGACATCGGCAAGGTCGTCAAGATTGAGCCCGGCGAGGGGCAGAGCGTCCCGGTCGACCAGCAGGTGACGCTGTCCGTGGGGGCGAAGCCCGGCCAGACCAGCGTCCCCGACCTCAAGGGCAAGTCCCTCACCGACGCGGTGAAGGAACTCACCAACAGCAAGCTGCGGATCGGCAACACCACCGAGGTGGAGGTCAACGACCCGAGCCAGGCCGGAATGGTCCAGTCCCAGAACCCGGCGGCGGGCTCCTCGGTGGAACTCAACTCCACTGTGGACATCGTGGTCGGAAAGGCGCAGGGGAACAAGAACGCCCAGGACTACACCGGCCAGCAGTACTCCTCGGCCGCCGCCGCGCTCAAGGCCTCCGGATTCACGGTCAAGCGGGTGGACCAGGCTTCGGACAAGCCCGAGGGCGAGGTCATCAGCCAGAGCGCGAGCGGTTCGCTGCCGCCGGGCACCACCATCACGCTGGTCGTGTCGGACGGTTCGCAGCAGCAGATCACCCTGCCCGACCTGACCGGTCAGACTCCCGAGTCGGCACAGCAGTTGCTGCAGTCCAAGGGCTGGAAGGGCAGCTTCAACAAGCAGACGGATCGCTCCGGCAAGGGCGATCCCGGCACGATCGTGAAGACCAATCCGCAGAGCGGGACGCAGATCGGCAAGACCGCGACGGTCACGATCTTCGTCGCCGACAGCAACGGCAATCCGACGTCGTCGAGTTCGTCGACCTCAGGCCTGTTCCCGCCAGGCAGGCCCTGACGGCATGAGGTCCTGAGAAAGGCCCGCACGGTTCTCCGTGCGGGCCTTTCTCATGAGTCGAGCCATTCGAGGTCCACATCGCCGATGATGCGCAGCACCTCCAACAACCGTTCCGGGGTATCGGAAGAGTGAACCGTGCTGTCCTCGAAGAAGCAGAACAGCACTCCGCCCTCGTCGGGCAACTGCATGCCCCAGCCGATGAGCGGCTCGTCGGGAGACCGCTTCATCGTCCCGAAAACCGTGAACAACCTGGGCTTTCCCGCGACGGCGTTGTCATGGATGAGCCGCCGGTACGCTGCCTCACTAGGTTCCATAGCTCGGACGGTAGCAAGAAACTTTCTCTTGTGACAACTGCTAGTATTCGCGCATGGACATTCCGTCAGACCCGGAGTTGCTGAAGACCCAGCTGGGTATCGAGCTGCGACGACTGCGCGAGGAAGCAGGCTATACCGCGCTCGAGGCCAGCAGAGCCATCAACGCGCAGACGCCGAAACTGTCCAAGCTGGAGAACGGCAACCAGACCGCTGATCCCGAGGACATCCGCAAGCTCGCCGAGTTCTACCGCGCGACCCCGGAGCAGCGCGACTACCTGGTCACGCTCGCCGAGGCCCAGCCCAAGCGCCGCCGTCGCCGCAAGTCAGCCGAACGCGACGCGGTCCCCGACTGGTTCCGCCGCTTCCTGGCACTGGAATGGGACGCCACCGAAATCCGCAACTACCAGTCCGAAGGAGTGCCGGGGCTGCTTCAGACCGAGGACTACGCCAGGTCGAACATCTTGGCCTGGGAGCCGGAGGCCGACGCGCGGATCGTCGAGAAGCAGGTGGCTACCCGGTTGGAACGACAGATGGCGCTGCGGCGCAACGGGCGACCGTCGCTGCGGCTCGACGTGGTGCTGAGCGAGGCCGTGCTGCGCCGGATCCAAGGCAGCAAGACCATCATGTACGGGCAACTCAAGCAGCTCATCACGGCGTCCAAGCGACCCAATATCACCGTCCGAGTGTTGCCCTTCGACGTCCCGGACCGCATCACGATGCCGTCCGCCTTCGCGTTGTTCCGCCTACAGGAACAGAATTTCTCGACCGTGTATCTGGAGGACTTGTTCGGTGCGACCTACCTCAAGGAACCGGACGAGTTCACCAGGTACAGCATCGTTTTCCGCCGCCTCCGCGACTCGGCACTGGACCCGGAAAACTCTCGAAAGTTCATCGCTAAGGTGGCAGAGTCCTATAAGTAGACCGCCACCTGAAGGGGAGTGCCATGCCTGCCCCAGAGTTCCCCACCACCGGCTGGTTCACCAGCTCCTACAGCAACAGCAATGGCGGCGACTGCGTCGAGGTCGCCTTCACCGGCTGGCGCACCAGCTCCCACAGCGGCGGCAATGGCGGCAGCTGCGTCGAGGTGGCGTTCGCGGCACCGGCCGTCGGCATCCGCGACAGCAAGGACCGCACCGCAGGCCACCTGACCCTCCCCACCCCAGCCTGGCGCGCCCTCCTCACTCAAGTGCGTTCAGGCGCGGCGGCGGAGTAGCCAGCCCACCGCGGTACCGCTGGCGAAAAGCAGGACGAGGGCGAGCACCGCCGCGAGCGTCAGCGGCCCGGTAAGCGGGCGGTCGTTGGTCATGGCGCGCAGCAGCGGGTTCGCCAGCGGCAGCCATTTGAGCAGCAACACCGCGGCCAGCACCAGGACCGCGGCCAGCACCGTCCAGCCGACGCGCGGCACGAGCAGCCGGGAGCACGGCAGCCCGATCACGATCCCGAACACCGCGCAGATCAGATGCGCCGCGAGTCCCAGCCCGAGCACGGGTGCCGGACCGTGGCCGGACTTGATGACCGACCACGCCACGGACGCGCACGCGAGCACCAACGCGCAGCCGAGCACCGCCAGCACGGCCCCGCCGAGCACCGCGCGCAGCCGTCGCGCGTGGCTGAAGGTGATCAGCCGCTGCACGGGATCCTCGATGTCGAGAGTGGCGATCGTCAGCCAGCAGGACACCACGAGCAGCGCCCCCGCGCTGACGCCGTACTGCGGGATCAACGGCGATCGCGGGTCGGAGTACAGGATGACGTTCACCGTGAGGTAGACCAGCACGGCGGGCAGGTACCGCTGCGAATGGGCCAGCAACGCCAGGTAATACCACGTCATCGCGAGCACGGCGCCACCTCCCGCACCGACCAGCCGCCGTTGAGCGCGCGTAGCAACACCGCGTCCGCGTGCTCGGCTTCCACCGTCAGCACCACCCGCGCTCCATCGGCGACGGTTTCGCGCACGCCCGGCTCGGCGGAGAGGTCGCCGCCCGCCCCGTGCAGCACGATCCGCGTGGCCGCCGGTATGTCCACTGTGGACTCGACGACGGACAGTCGCCCGTGCTCGATTCGATAGACGTCGTCCGCGTGCTCGTGCACCACGGCGGCGCGATGGTCGGTGAACACCACGCTCGCACGGCGGTTCTTCGTCTCCGCGACGAGTTCGCCGAGCACGGCGTGCGCCTCGACGTCCAAACCGGACCAGGGTTCGTCGAGGATCAGCAGTTCGGGATCGACCAGCACCGCCTGGGCGAGGCCGACCTTCTGCGCGTTGCCCTTCGACAAGGTCCGCAACGGCGAACGCGGTCCGCCGACCAGCGCAAGCCGGTCCAGCAGCGGATCGATCGCCGAGAGGTCGGCCAGTCCGTGGATTCGCGCCATGTGCCGGAGGTAGGCCCGCGCGCTCATCCGCTGCCCGGCCGGGAACCGGTCCGGCAGGTAGCCGACCCGCGGCCGTCCGACGACGCGGCCGGCGCTCTCCCGCGAAAGTGCCGCGAGGATCCGGAGCAAGGTGGACTTACCGGAGCCGTTCGTGCCGAGGATGCCGATGACCCGGCCGCGCGGCACGGTGAGGTCGACGCCCTGGAGCACCGGTTCCCCTCGGCCGTACCACTTGCCGACCCCCACCAGCCGGATCAGTTCTGCCGTCACTTCCCCAGTCTTACCCGCACAGCGACACTGTCGGTACTCGCCGCTACTGTTCGTGAGTGGTCGAGCACACAGTGGCCCACGTCGACGAAGCAGGCGCCCGTCTCCCGGACGGACAGCGCCTCTACGTCGTAGCCGCCGTCCTCACAGCGGTAAGCACCCACGAGCACATCACCACAACGCTGGCCACAATGCAGGAAGCCGGGCTGCCGTTGCACTACCGCACCGAGCGGTACGAGCGTCGCCTCGCCGTGGCGAAAACCTTGGGCGAGTTCCCGCTGCACGGTGCCATCCTTCTCACCACCGGCTGCGGCAAAGCCGACCAGGAGCACGCACGCGCGCAACTCCTGCGCGAACTGCTGCCTCGGCTTGAACACATCGAACAAGCTCGCCAGGTGGTCTTGGAGAGCCGCGGGGGTGGCGACCGGCATGACCGTCGCACCTGCGAGCGGCTCCGTCGTTCCCGCCGGATCACTGCCGCATTGCGCGTCGACCATGCTGGTAAGGCGTTGCCGTTGCTATGGCCTGCCGACTGGGTCGCGTCCGCCTACGTCGCCGCACATCACCACGAGGAATGGGAACCGTGGGAAACGATCAACAACGCGCATCTAATCGAGATCACCACAGTGGACCCCGGATAGCGCGAAGCCGGGGGTCCCGTCATCCGGCGGGCACGTTCCCCGGCTCACTTCCGGCCGCGTCCGCGGACCGACCAGCTCAACCACCAGTGTAGCGCCTCAACCACCGAACGTCACGCGACGGCGGCCTTCTGGAGTGCCTTCGTCGCGCGTTCGAGTTCGTCCACGGTGGCGGCCGGGACCGGGTGCCCCGCCGAGGCCATCCAGTTCGCCAGCATCCGGTGCCCGCCCTCGGTGAGCACGGACTCGGGGTGGAACTGCACGCCCTCCAGCGGCAGCTCGCGGTGCCGCATGCCCATCACGATCCCGGACTCGGTGCTACCGGTGATCTCGAAAACGTCGCTCGGGATGGTGTCGGGCAACACGGTCAGCGAGTGGTACCGCGTGGCGGTGAACTCCTCGGGCAGGCCGGCGAGCACGCCGACGCCGCGGTGCCGGACCTGGCTGGTCTTGCCGTGCAGCAGCTCCGGGGCGCGGTCCACGGTCGCGCCGAACACGACGCCGAGCGCCTGGTGGCCGAGGCAGACGCCGAGCATCGGGGTCCGTGTCTCGGCACACTTCCGAATGACGTCCATGCTCTGACCAGCGCGTTCGGGCGTGCCGGGGCCGGGAGAGACGAGTACGGCGTCGAAATCGCCGATCTTGTCGAGGTCGACCACGTCGTTGCGCCACACCGTGCAGTCGGCGCCGAGCTGCGCCAGGTACTGGACGAGGTTGTAGACGAAGCTGTCGTAGTTGTCGACCACGAGTACGCGCATGCGCCCAGCTTAACCGTCCCAGCTGGTGGACCGTACGCCAGATCACATTAAAAATTAGGCTAGCCTAACTTACCCTCGAGGATGTGAGCCGTTCTCTTCGTGTAGCCGTGGTCGGCGCGGGTCCCGCTGGGATCTACGCCGCCGACATCCTCGACAAGTCCGACGCCGACGTGTCGGTCGACATCTTCGAGCGCATGCCGGCGCCCTTCGGGCTGATCCGTTACGGCGTCGCGCCCGATCACCCGCGCATCAAGGGCATCGTGACCGCGCTGCACAAGGTGCTCGACAAGCCGAACATCCGGCTGCTGGGCAACATCGACTACGGCACCGACATCAAACTCGACGAGCTGCGCGAGTTCTACGACGCGGTCATCTTCGCGACCGGCGCGATGGCCGACCGAGCGCTCGACCTGCCGGGCATCGACCTCGACGGCAGCCACGGCGCCGCCGACTTCGTGTCCTGGTACGACGGCCATCCCGACGTCCCCCGCACCTGGCCGCTGACCGCGACGAGTGTCGCGGTGCTCGGCGTCGGGAACGTCGCCCTCGACGTCGCGCGCATCCTGGCGAAGACCGCGGACGAACTGCTCACCACCGAGATCCCGGACAACGTCTACGAAGGACTCAAAGCCAGCCCGGTCACCGACGTCCACGTGTTCGGCCGCCGCGGCCCGGCGCAGGCGAAGTTCACGCCGCTGGAACTGCGCGAGCTCGACCACTCGCCGAACGTCGAGGTCATCGTCCACCCCGAGGACATCGAATTCGACGAGGGCAGCATCGCCGCGCTGCGCGAGTCGAAGCAGATCGACATGGTGGTCAAGACGCTGCAGGAGTGGGCGATCCGCGACCAGGGCGACCGCCCGAAGCGGCTGCACCTGCACTTCTTCCACTCGCCGGCCGAGGTGCTCGGCGAGGACGGCAAGGTCGTCGGCCTGCGTACCGAGCGCACGGAGCTGACCGGTGACGGCAACGTCCGCGGCACCGGCGAGTTCCACGACTGGGACGTCCAGGCCGTGTACCGCGCGGTCGGTTACCTGTCCTCGCACCTGCCGGAGGTCCCGTTCGACCACGTCAACGGCGTGGTGCCGAACCAGGCCGGCCGCGTGCTGGACCTCGACGAGAACCAGGTGCCCGGCGTCTATGTCACCGGCTGGATCAAGCGCGGGCCGGTCGGCTTGATCGGGCACACGAAGGGCGACGCGGCCGAGACCATCGCGAGTCTCCTGGCCGACGCCGACACGCTCGCCGAGCCGCAGCACGCTTCCCCCGACGCGATCCTCGGCTTCCTCGCCGCGCGCGGGATCGCTTTCACCACGTGGGAAGGCTGGGGCAAGCTCGACGCCTACGAGAAGGACCTCGGCGCCCCGCACGGCCGCGAGCGCGTCAAGGTCGTGGAGCGCGAAGAAATGCTGCGCGTCTCGCGTTCCTGACCGCTCACGAGAGTTCGCGACAGACCCGGCGTACGCAGGCTCGCAGCCA
The DNA here is from genome assembly GCF_042741125.1 of Amycolatopsis sp. NPDC058986. Taxonomy (NCBI): domain Bacteria; kingdom Bacillati; phylum Actinomycetota; class Actinomycetes; order Pseudonocardiales; family Pseudonocardiaceae; genus Amycolatopsis; species Amycolatopsis sp. NPDC058986. Next base: position 111,123 of record NZ_JBHYJW010000015.1, read on the forward strand.
CCGATGCGCTGGGTCGGCGTCGAGCCTCGGGTGCCACGCCAGTGAGATCGGCAACGCCCGGACCCGCTGCGGCGGCTCCACGATCGCGAGCCCGGCCTTCCCGGCGAACTGCCGCGACATCAGCGTGACGGCGTCGGAATCCCGCAGCAGGTAGACCGCCGCGGGGGCCGCCGGGACGACCGCCACCACCCGCGCGCCGTGCTTGGCGGGCGTCTCGCCGATCCGGCCGCGCCGGGAGATCGAGATGTGCGGGAACTGCGCGAGCCGTTTCCAGCTGACGTCGCCGCGCGTGAGCGGATGTCCCGGCCGCATCGCGAACACCACGTCGTCGCGGAACAGCGGTTCGACGTGGACCTCCGGCCCCGTCTCGCCGATGACGCCGATGTCCAGGTCGACGCTGCCGTCCCGCAGCGATCGCACGTCCTCGTCCCCCTCGGCGACGAACCGCAACCGCACCGAAGGCGCCTCCTCGGCGATCATCCCCAGCAGCCGCCCGCCGATGTGGGCCACGAGCGTTTCGTTGGCCCGCACCGCGAACGTCCGTTCCAAAGTGGACAGATCGACGGCGTGCCCGGTGCTCAGCAGCGAGGTGGCCTCTTCGACGAGCGCGTGCACGCGGGGCGCCATCTCCAGCGCGAGCGGGCTGAGCACCATGCCCCGCCCGGCCCTGGTCAGCACCGGATCCCGCAGCACCCGCCGCAACCTGCCCAGCGCCCGGCTCATCGCGGGCTTCGACAGGCCGAGCCGCTCAGCCGCACCGGTCACACTGCCCTCGCGCAGCAACGCGTCGAAGGCGGTGAGCAGGTTCAGATCCACTGTTCCACCTCGTGCAACTTTGAGTTGTCGAATGTGCTCTGGACGCACTTATGCCACGAGCATAGCGTGAATTACATGTTCATCAGTTGCCATCAAGGGGCCTCCACCGTCACTGCACTCGACGCCGACTTCGGGCTGATCGCCCGTGTCAAAACACCACCGCAGCCGCACGTGTGCGCCTTCGACACGAAACGCGAACTGCTGTACGTCACGATCACCTACCGCGACGGCTGGTACGACGAACACGGCGACCGCGGCGAGGAAATCGTCGTCATCGATCCGGCCACCTGGACGATCACGCGGGTCATCGACATTTCGCCGTACGCCGGACCGCACGACCTTTCCGTTCAGGGCGACGAGCTGCACGTGGTCTGCGAATCACACGGCGGCTGCCTGCTCACCCTGAATCTCGACACCTTCGAGCCCATCGGCCACATCCCGATCGACGTCCCTGGCCCGCACTGGCTCGCCGCGACGGCGACGAAGGCCTACACCGGCAACAAGGAAGTCCCGTTCGTCTCCGTGCTCGATCTCGTCGAACGCCGTCCGCTGAAACGGATCCCGACCCAGACCGGGTCCGAGGATCTCGAACTCAGCGCCGACGGTTCGATTCTGTACGCCAGCGACCGGCACGCGCCGCTGCTGTTCGTCATCGACACCGAAACGGACACGAAAATCCGCGACGTCACGTTGCCCGCCAATCCGCACAACGTGCACGTGCTGGACACCGGACTGGTCGTGGTTTCGCATTTCCGGCAGTGGGAATACGACAAGCCCCAGGCGGGCTCGGTGAGCGTGGCCGACCCCGAAAGCGGCGAAATCGTCGTCGAGTCGATCGAGGTGGGCGCCGCCCCGCTGGGCGTCGCTTCCGACGCGGACCACGTCTACGTCAACGCCAACAGCACCATGTCGGTCATCGACCGGAACACCTGGAAGGTCGAAACCGTCGTGGAGATGGACGCGGGCGCGCACGAACTGGTCCTGCTCTGATCACCCGGCACCGAGGTACGCGAGGACGGCGAGCACGCGGCGGTTGGTGTCGTCGGACGCGCTGATGCCGAGCTTCGCGAAGATGTTCGCGGTGTGCTTGCCGACCGCGCCCTCGCTGAAATGCAGCCTCGACGCGATCGCGGCGTTCGAGCAGCCTTCGGCCATCAACGCCAGCACCTCGCGTTCGCGCGGGGTGAGCGCGGCCAGTGGGTCACGGCTGTTGCCCGCCACCAGTTTCGCGATCACCTCCGGATCCATCACCGTGCCGCCACCGGCGACCCGGCGCACCGCGTCGACGAACTGCTCGGCGTTGAACACCCGGTCCTTGAGCAGATAGCCGATCGCGCCGACGCCGTCCGCCAGCAGTTCGCGGGCGTAGAGCTGCTCGACATGCTGGGAGAGCACGAGAATCGGCAATCCCGGGATGTCGCGGCGGACGGCCAGCGCCACCTGGAGCCCCTCGTCGGTGTTCGTCGGCGGCATTCGTACGTCCACAATGGACACATCGGGCCGGTGCTCACGCAGCGCCGCGTCCAGCTCCGGCCCGGAGCCGACCGCCGCCACGACGTCGAACCCGTGTGCCGCGAGCAGATGCGTCAGACCGTCACGGAGCAGATACTGGTCCTCCGCTACGACTGTTCGAGGTCGAGCTGGCACGGGATCTCCACGGTCGCCGTCGTCGGTCCGCCGATGGGACTGGTCAGGGAAAACCTACCGTCGAACACGCCCAGCCTGCGCTCGATCCCGCGAATCCCCGACCCGCGGGCGGGTTCCGCGCCGCCCTTCCCGTCATCGGTGACGACGATCCGCAGCAAGCCGTCGAGATGCTCCAACGAGATCGACACCGTGCGTGCTTCACCGTGTTTCGCCGCGTTGCCCAGCAGTTCGGACACCGCGAAGTACGCACACGCCTCTTCGGGTTTCTCCAGCCGCCCGGCCAGCGAACCGGTGACCTCGGCGTCCAGCGGGCTGTCCAGCGCGAGCGCGCGCACCGCGTCCACCAGTCCCCGCTCGGACAGCACCGGCGGGTGAATCCCCCGAACCAGCAGCCGCAGTTCGGTGAGCGCCTCCGACGAGGCCTCCCGCACTTCGGCGGCCAGCTTCTTCGCCTGGCCCGGATCGGCGTCGATCAACGCCTCGACCGCGCCGAGCTTCATCCCCATCGCGACCAGCCTGGCCTGGACGCCGTCGTGCAGGTCCCGTTCGATCCGGCGCAGTTCCGCCGCCTGCGCGACGGACGCGTCGGTGCGGGTTTCCTTCAGCCGTTCGACGCGCTGGGCGAGCCGCGAGGACTCGGTCGGGCCGAGGAGCAGCCGGGCAAAGCGGGCCTGCTGCCGCGCCAGCCAGGTCGCCGGGATCAGGCCGGCGACCATGAACCCCAGCGCGACCGGGGTCAGCTTCAGCGCGTCGAGAGTGGTCGTCGCCGAGGGCAGGCCGATCATGGTGAACCAGTCCGTGCTCCACACCGAGTTCGCGCCCTGCGCGATCGGCCGCCAGATCCAGAGCGCCTGCAGGCCGAGGAAACCCCAGAAGGTCGCCGAGACCGTCGGGATCATCAGCACCAGGAAGACCGGCACGTTCAGCAAGCCGCTCGCGAGGTCACGCCAGGTCGCGCGGTCACGCGTGACCCAGCGCGTCCGGGCGAGCCGGACCGGCTCCCATGGTTCCTCGTAGAGCTGCTTGCCGACCTGGAACAACCCGTCGGGCCGCGGCACCGGGAGCGACGGGGCGGGCAGGTAGGGCCGGTCGATCCGGACGCCGGTCCAGTTCCAGGCCTCCCGGCGCAGCGTGTTCGTGACGGTGCGCGAAAGCAGCACGATCGGCGCCGCCACCGGGTACGCGCCGACGAGCAGCACAATCGGCCAGACCGTGAATCCCAGCTGGACCACCGCCAGCACGAACAGCCCCATCTGGTGCCCGAGCGACTCGTACCGCCTGCCCACCCAGCGCAGCACACGCCGCGTGACCCCGATGTCCGGTTCGCCGTCCGCGCGCGGGCCGAGCCAGTGACGCGTCCATCGGCCGTACCAGCGCAGCGCGCGCGGTCCGCAGAGCATCGTCGCCACCGGAAGCGCGAGCGCGGCCAGCGGGTTGACCAACTGCCAGCCGAGTTCGCGCCGGGTGGCCGGATCGTCGGTGGCCCAGTGGAACCGGCGCATCCAGCGCAACCACCACGCGCGCTTGTAAAGCTGGTTGCCGTCGCGGTACCAGCCGTCACGTTCCGGCTCCGGCTCCGGTGGCTCCGGCCGGTACGGCGATTCGACCTCGACACCGCACCAGCGCGCGACCAGTTCCCTGGTCTTGGCCGATCGCCGCCGAGCCCAGAGCAAGGCCGGGGCGTAGAAGAAGATCAGGCCCGTGCACAGCAGCCCGAACGCGAGCAGCTCGGCCAGCACGTCGAGCCAGCTCACCAGCGCGAACCCGGCCAGCGCGAAGGCGCGGCCGACCGAGCGCACGTAGTGAGTCATGTGCCCAGTCTCGCCGATCGCGAGCCGGAAGCGCAGTAGGCCGAGCGCCATGTACGGGGTGGGTCCAGCACCACCCTCAGGTCAGCAAAATCCCACCTGAGCTGGGGTTTCAGCGTCATTCTTCCGACCGCCCGGCGAAAATAGCGTGGTCCGCATGCCACTCATCGAAGTCACCGGCCTCACCAAGCGCTACGGCTCACGGGTCGCGGTCGACGGCGTTTCGTTCACCGTCGAGCGCGGCGAGATCTTCGGCATTCTCGGCACCAACGGCGCTGGAAAGACGACGACCGTCGAATGCCTCCAGGGGCTGCGGACCGCCGACTCGGGCACGATCCGCGTCCTCGGGCTGGACCCTGCGAAGGAACGCGACGCGCTGCGACAGCAGCTCGGCTCGCAACTGCAGGAGAGCACCCTGCCCGCGAAACTGAAGGTCCGCGAAGCGCTGGAGCTGTTCGCGTCGTTCTACCCGAACCCCGCCGACATCGACGTCCTGCTCGACGTCCTCGCGCTCACCGACCACGCGGACAGCTACTTCGGGAACCTTTCCGGCGGCCAGAAACAGCGCGTCTCGATCGCGCTCGCGCTGATCGGCAACCCCGAGGTCGCCGTGCTCGACGAGCTGACCACCGGCCTGGACCCGCACGCGCGGCGCGACACCTGGCAGCTCGTCGAGCGCGTGCGTGACAGCGGCGTCACCGTCCTGCTCGTCACCCACTTCATGGACGAGGCCGAGCGGCTGTGCGACCGCGTCGCGATCTTCGACTCCGGGCACGTCGTCGCCACCGGCACCCCGGCCGAACTCCGTGCCACCACTGAGAAATCCACTTTGGACGACGCGTTCGTGACCCTCACCGGGCGCGACTGAGCAGGAGGACGTCATGCGCACCTTCGTCAAGATCACCGCCACCGAGGCGAAACTCTTCCTCCGCACGCCGGTCTGGGCGGTGTTCGGGACGCTGCTGCCCGCCGGGATCCTGCTCGGCGTCGGCTTCATCCCCGGCATGTCGAAACCGAGCGAAGTCACCGGCGGGCACCGGTTCATCGAACTCTGGGTACCGTCGATCATCGTCATCAGCATCGCGATGCTCGCCCTGCAAGCCATTCCGGCGGCCGTCGCGACCTATCGCGAGCAGGGCGTCCTGCGCCGCCTTTCCACCACCCCGGCGCATCCGGCGAACCTGCTCGGCGCGCAGCTGGTGGTGCACGTCGCGGTCGCGGTCGCCGGCATCGCGGTGACGCTCGCGGTGTCGAACCTCGTGTTCGACGTCCCGATGCCCCGGCATCCGCTGACGTTCGCGATCACCTTGCTGCTCGGCATCGTCTCGGTGTTCGCGCTCGGCCTGATCGCCGGGGCGATCGCCAGGACCGGCAAGAGCGCGAACGTCATCGCGCTGCTCGCCTTCTTCCCGATCATGTTCTTCGGTGGTGTCTACCTGCCGCGGCCGCTGCTGCCGCAGGTGCTCCAGCGGATCAGCGACTACATCCCGCCGGGCGCGCAGCCGCTGCAGGACGCGTGGGTCGGCAACGGGGTCCAGCCGCTGCAACTGGCCGTTCTGGCGGCCTTCGCGGTCTGCGGCACCGCGCTGGCGGCGAAGGTCTTTCGCTGGGAGTGACCGGGGTCTCCGCCAAAGTGGTGATGATGATCGTTTTCTCTTGTGGCCCCGGCCGCGGACGAGTAGCCAGGAGTACGGCCCAGTTCACCTTGGAGGTTCGATGTCTCTGGATGTGTCGCCCGCACTGCTCGAGAAGGCCGAACGCGGGGAGGTCGACGACGCCGAGTTCGTCGCCTGTGTCCGGGAATCCCTGCCATACGCCTGGGAGGTCATCACCGGCGTCATAGCCGAGGCCGACGGCGCCGCGGACGGGTTCGCCGACAACGAGACCCCACCGCCGAGCGAGGCCGAGCGCGGTCAACTGCTGCGCGCGCTGGCGTCGGACGCCATCCGCGGCGGCCTGGAACGGCATTTCGGCGTCAAGCTGGCGTTCCAGAACTGCCACCGCGTCGCCGTGTTCAAGACGTCGCAAGTGGACAGTGACCGCTACCGCGCGTTCGTCTCACCACGCGGCCAGCTGCTCAACCAGAGCCCGGAACTGCGCGACTGCTAACGGTTCCGTAGCGCGGGCAGCACTTCGGCGCCGATCCGCGCGATGTTCTCGTACGTGCCCTCCGGCGTACCGGACGCTTCCACGAACATGATCACGTGGGAGACACCGGTGCGCCGGAGGCTCGTCCGCAGCCGCTCCACGCAGGCCCCGGCCTCGCCGATGGGGTGAATCGCGCAGAGGTGCTCCGTGTACTCACCCGGATCCCGCATCTTCCGCCGCTGCCCGTCGAAGCGGACATGCGCGGCGAACCCATCTTTCAGCCAGCCCGGAAGCACGGCACGGACGACGTCGGCGGCATCGTCCCCGACCTGGCACATCACCGTGGACACATGGCCGCCGTCGCCGGGTCCGTACGCCGCCACCGTCTCGGCCTTCTCCTTGTCCCCGCGGTGCATCCCGAGCAGCAGCGGCAAACCACGTTCCGCAGCCAGCCGCACGCTGCCGGATTTCGCGCCATCACAAGCCACGACGACTCGCGGACGACGTTCCGGCCGCGGAGTCATCGGCACCTCTCGGAACGCGAAGTGATCGCCGTCCGCACCGACGGTCTCGCGGCTCATCGCCTCGAGCAGCAGGTCGAGCGACTCGGCGAAGCCGCTCTCGAAGCGGTCGATGCCGGTGCCGAACACCTCCAGGTCCTGCCACGGCCCGCCACGGCCGACGCCGAGCCACAGCCGTCCGCCGGAGATCGCGTCGAGCATCGCCCACTGCTCGGCCAGCGCGACCGGATGCGCCGTGGACAGGACGCTCACCGCGGTGCCGACGTCGATCCGCGACGTCCGGCCCAGCACGTGCGCCGCGAGCGTGATCGCCGACGGGCACACGCCGTAGGGCATGAAGTGGTGCTCGGCGAACCAGACGTCGTCGAACCCCGCTCGCTCGGCGGCCACGGCGGCCGCCACCGACCGCCGCAGCACGTCCCCGTCCCGTTGGCCGGGAAATCGCCCGGAGACGAGGAAGACGCCGAACCGCGGAGCTAGTGGACCGAAACGTTGTTGAACCACAGGCGGGGTTCGAGCCAGGGGAAGACGACGAACATGAGCAACGCGAGGATCCCGGCCAGGAGCACCACCGCGGTCAGGAGCTTGACCGCGAAGGGGCCGGGCAGGTGTCGCCAGATCCAGCCGTACATCAGCGGCCCTCCCCGAGCTTCTTCATGAGGTCGGTGTAGTCCTTGACCTGGGTCTTCGGCACCTGCTGGGTGAGGACCGAGGTGATGATGAGCCGTTCGCGCGCGGAGAACTGCGGGTGGCAGGTGGTGAGCGTGAGCAGCGCGGCCTCCTCCGCGGGCGGCAGGGTGTCGGCGGGCATGTACGGCACCGGGTTGACCGCCTCGCCCTGGGTGGGCAGGACGACCTTGCGGCCGAACGTCTTGCCGTACGGGCCGCCGTTGGACGCCTTCGCGTCCCGCAGGGTCCCGACGCCCTTGCACTTCGGGTCGGCGCCCTTGCCCGACTCCCAGTTCGCCATCTCGTCCTCGTACGGGAGGACCTTGTAGAGGTAGAAGTCGGTCTGGGTCTCGATGACGATCTGGTCGCACGAGGTCAGGTTGTCGAGGTCGTTGAACGGCGCGCCCTTGCCGACGCGGTGGCCGGCGATGGCGAAGTTGCCGGGCTCGCCCGGCAACGCGGTGCCCTTGTAGTGCCCGGGACCGACCTCGAGCGCGGCGTCGCCGGTGCCTTCCTGGATGGTGAAGTTGAAGTCGGCGCCGAAGCTCGGGATGTGGATGCGCGCGAACGCCTTGCCGTCGACGAGCTCGGGGTGCAGGGTGCGGTCCTTGGCCCAGTCGCCATCGAGCGTGTTGGACGCTGCGGCCTGCTTCTCCGCGGAGAACAGGTCGGTCACGTACAGCTCGTAGACCATGAACAGGAGCACGACCAGGCCTGCGGTGATGAGGAGTTCACCCACGGTCCGGACCGCGACGCCGCCCTTGCCCAGCGGCGGCGGTGGCGGCTTCTCCTTCGTCTTCGTCGCGGTCCCCGGCTTCCCGACGGGCTCGAAGACGACGGTCTCCTCGTTCGAGACGTCCGGGCCGGTGTAGCGCCGCCGGTCGGCGGGCGGCCGGGGTCTACGCGGCGGCGGGCCACCGGGCTGCCGCGATGCCGGCGGACGGGGCCGTTCACCGGACTCCCCCGGCATCGGGGGGCGGGGCCGCTCGCCGCCCTGACCGGGGCGGCTGCGGGGCCGATACGGACCGCCCTGATCGCCGGAGTACTGCCGCCGGTCGCCCGGCCCCTCGTGCGTGGCCACACAAGCTCCTCTCCGGCGTGCGCCGAAACCTGCCCTGCGTCGTACCGACGGTGACGCTGGTGTCACAGTCCGGGAATCCGACCGCTCCCGCCCGGTGCTCAGATGCGGTCGTTTACGTTAACGTGTGCACGTGGCGCTGGTTGCGCACCCCGAGAGCGGGACATCGCCACCAGGAGAGCCCGACAGCACGCGAGGAACCCGATGCCGAAGTCCAAGGTCCGCAAGAAGACGGCGTACACCCCGCCCGCCGATCGCCGTACCCCGGTGAAGGTGAAGGCCGCGGGGCCGTCGAACCTGTTCTACAAGATCGTGATGTTCGGCCTGATGCTGATCGGCCTGGTCTGGCTGATCGTGAACTACATCGCCGGGCCGAAAATCCCCTTCATGAGCGACCTCGGCAACTACAACTTCGCGATCGGCTTCGTGCTGATGATCGCCGGTCTGCTCATGACCATGCGCTGGCGGTGACGGTTACTCCGGATGGCGGCTTGACACCGAATTACACCGGTGTGACTAGTCCCCAGTGTGGATAACCCCTGTGGATAACTACCCCACCTCATGGGCTCCCCAGCCGGGTCTTGTGGTAGCGACCTGGCTCGTCACCGCGTTGCTGCTGGTCGGCGCGGTGGTGAACGTGCTGACCGGTGACGGCTCGGGGCTGCTGCTGTTCGCCCTCGCCACGGTCGCCGTCGGCGCCTACGCCGTGCACTCCTCGGTGGCCCGGCCGCGCCTGGCCGCCGACGCCGAGGGCCTGCGAGTCCGCACGTTCGGCGGCACTCACCGGCTGCCCTGGGAGGGCACTCGCTACCGGCTGCGGACGACGCGCCGGCTCGGCCGCGACGGCGTCACGCTGGAGATCGAGTACGAGGACGAGTTGTACGTCCTGGGCAGGCTCGACCTCGGCACCGACCCGCACGACGTCGTCGAAGCGCTCGACGACCTGCGTGCGCGCGGCTAGCTCGGCGGGAGGCAGGAATAGACCTGGCCGCCGCGCCACGGCTTGAATCCGCAGGTCGTGGCCGCGATCTGGGTGTCGCGGTACACCAGCAGCCCGATCAGCGCGAGCACGATGATCGCGATCCCTGCCGCCTGCCACACCGCCTGGTTGCGCTCCGGCGCGTAGAGGATCGCCACGGTCACGAGCGCACCGACGATCAGGCCGCCGACGTGGGCGAAGATCGAAATCCCCGAGACGCCGAAGGTGATGTACGCGTTGAGCGCGAGGGTGATCAGCAGCCCGGTCGGGTTCAGCCGTTGTTTGATGACGATGACGCCGAACGCGCCGATCAGGCCGAACAACGCGCCCGAGGCGCCGAGGGTCAGCTGGTTGAGGTCGTCGAAGAGCACCACGGCGGTGGATCCGCCGAGCATCGAGACGAAGTAGAGGGCGAGGAACCGGATCTTCCCGAACACCAGCTCGAGCGTGCGGCCCACCATCCACAGCGAGAACATGTTCGCCAGGATGTGCAGCGGCCCGCCGTGCAGGAAGCCCGAGGTGAACAGCCGCCACCACTCGCCGCCGCCGAGCGTCGCGTTGGGCCACAGCACGCCCGCCTGGGACAGCTCGGCCACGCTGTTGTTCGTCAGGCTCTTCGCCTGCATCACGGTGATCAGGTAGACCAGCAGGTTGACGGCGATGAGCACCGGGACGACGACCGAGGTGCTGCCGAGCCGCGCGCCCGCGATCGTGCGGGTACCCGGCGTGACCTCCTGGTACTGCCGGTGCTGACGGCGTTGTTCCTGACGGCCGGTGTGGACGCAGTCGGTGCACTGGAAGCCGACCGCGGCCTCGCGCAGGCAGTCCGGGCAGGCCGGACGCCCGCAGCGCGCGCAGCTCAGCCCGGTCGGGCGGTTCGGATGCCACCAGCATCCGGGCAGCGCGGCCTGCGGGTACGCGGCGGGGTTCGGTGGTTGGTTCACAGCAAGAACCAACCTACCGAAAACCCTCCGGGTCAGCTCAGCTCTGGATGCTGACCTTCTCGATCACGACGTCGTCGATCGGCTTGTCCGCCGGGCCGGTCGCGGTGTGCGCGATCTTGTCGACCACGTCACGCGAAGCCTGGTCGGCCACCTCGCCGAAGATCGTGTGCTTGAAGTTCAGGTGCGGCGTGTTGGTCACCGTGATGAAGAACTGCGAGCCGTTGGTGCCCGGCCCGGCGTTCGCCATCGCGAGCAGGTACGGCTTGGAGAACTGCAGCTCCGGGTGGAACTCGTCGCCGAACTTGTAGCCGGGGCCGCCGCGGCCGGTGCCGGTCGGGTCGCCGCCCTGGATCATGAAGCCGTCGATGACCCGGTGGAAGATCGAGCCGTCGTAGAAGGGACCGGACGCCTCGCCCTTGGCGTTGGGCTGGGTGTAGTCCTTCGTGCCCTCGGCGAGACCGACGAAGTTCGCCACCGTCTTGGGCGCGTGGTCGGGCAGCAGGTTCACATGGATGTCACCCTGGTTGGTGTGCAGCGTGGCCTTGAGCGCGCCACCATCGAGGGATCCGTTGCTTTCAGTCACGAGCTTCATCGTGCCATCTGCGGCAAGATGCGCGGAAAAGGGGCACGATAGGTTACGGGCAACAAAGCAGATTCAAAACGATTGATGAGGTGAAGGCCATGACCCGGGCCGCAAAAGCGGTGAGTGAGCCTGCCGTGAAGGAGGTTGTCACTGAGGGCGCCCGCGAGCTCGTGAAGCAGAGCCGCCGCGCACGCAAGAAGCTGGCGAAGGAGACCGAGCTTTCGCGCAAGGAGCTCAAGCAGAAGGCCCAGGCAGCCCGCGAAGAGGCGCTGGAGCGGCTGAAGGAGCTGCGCAAGCCGGGCCGCAAGGCCAAGCGGGCGGCGATCAAGGCCGCGAAGTCCGCTGGTGAAGGCAAGCGCAAGGGCAAGAAGGACTTCAAGGCCGCGAAGAAGGACTTCAAGGCGGCCGTGGTCGAGGCTTCCGAGGGCCTCAAGGGCACGCGGCGTCGCCGCCGGTGGCCGTGGGTGCTCGGGCTGGGCCTCGTGGCCGCTGGTGCCGCGTACGCGCTGCGCTCGAAGCAGCAGCCGCCCGTCGCGCCGGCGCCGCCGCGCGTGACCCCGCCGGCGCCCGCGAAGCCGGCCGAGAAGCCCGCCACAGCGTCGAAGCCCGCTGCCGAGGCGAAGCCGAAGCCGGCCACCCCGGCTCCGAAGGCTCCGTCGACGCAGTCGGCCAACGGGAAGGCGCCGAGCCCCTCGAACGCCGAGAAGAAGAACTGAGCGGCAACGAAAGAGGCCCCCGGACCGGCACGTCCGGGGGCCTCTTCGTGTGTTGACCGCGTGCGCGCCGATCAGGCGTTGGCAGCGTGCTTGTCGATCAGCTTGCCGAGGCGGGGAAGGGCCTCCTCGACGTTCTTCTTGCCGTTCGGGCGCAGCTTGCCGTAGACCTTCTTGATCGCGTCACGGCTGCTCTGCTCGGCACGAGCGTCGGTGACGCTCAGGAGCGCGTCGGCGGCCTCGTCGGAACGGCCGACCAGGTAGGTGCCGAAGTCGTCGCCGCCCTTGGCCTTGTAGTCACCGTAGAACGGCTCCAGCGCGTCGGCGAACTCGTCGAGCAGGCTGTCGACCGCGGCGGGGACGATGCCCGGCTTGATCTTCTTGACAGCGGCGAAACCCGTCTTCACGACGGCACCCGAAACGCCGCCCTTGTCCGCGACCTCGTCGTCGACGAGGGTTCCGAAGTCGGTCACGACAGCCGGGCGACGGCTGGAGTCGAGCAGGATTTCCTTGAGGGTGTCAGCCACGAATCTTGTCCTTTTGTCGAGTCGCAATGCAGATGGTGCCCCGCCCGGACACCACGCCGATGGCGGAGGTACCCGGTGCTCTGGTGCGCGGATCGGCGAAAGCCCTGCGCGTGCTGCACAGGGTAATACAAGATCAACTTCGCTCTTCCGTGTGGAGGCCACTACTCAGAGCTTCAGCGTCGCGATAGCCTTCGTCGTCACTGTGCGCGCTTTCACGCTCTGTTTCTGGTTGGTCGTCACGACGACCGCCGCGTTCCCCTTGGCCACCGCGTACACCGCGCCCCCGTCGCCGGTGGGCTGGTACCCGCCCTTCCAGCCGCTCGGCTCGTCGGCCGGGTTGGACGTGTCGACCGGCGCCGCCTTGTTCACCAGCGCGGTCGCCACCGTGGGCTCTCCGACGTACACCCGGGCGGTCAACTGGAGTTTCCCGTCGAGGCCGTAGAAGAAACACGCCGGATGCGGCGAATCGGCCGAGAGCCGGACCTTCGACACCTTCTGCCCGTTGGCATCGGCGACGAAATCGGTCTTCAGGTACGGGCAGGTTCCGGTCTCGCCCGGTTCGGGATCCGGCGGCAGCGCGGGTGCGGCGGCACTGGCCGAAGTGGACGGCTGACCGCTCGGTGGCGGTGCGGGCTGGGCAGGCGCGGAGCACCCGGCGAACACGGCCAGGGCGGGCGCGAGAAGTACGAGTCGGCGCATGGCGCGTTCAGTGAACCACGGATCCCCGCGCGGGTCGAAAAGTGCGAGCTGACCACATCCTCACGGCCTGGCGTGGGACGATGACCTTCCCAGCGTCCTCGGTGAGGGAGGTCCGGTCGTGCTCACGCCTGAGCAGTATCTCGGCGCGGTGGCCGAGCGCATCCAGCGCAGCGGCGGCAGGCTGAACTCGGTGCAGATCGGGCCCGCGACCGCCGTCGTCGGCCTGTTCACCGAGTCGGTCATGTTGTCGACGATGAACTACGCCGTGGTCGCCGCGGCGGTCCCGGAGGTCACCGCGGCCGCGTTGTACGACTTCACCGGCCGGGCCACTCAGCACGCGCGCGCGAACGTCCAGGGCACCGTCGGCTGGACGGCGGCGTCGGTGGTGATCGCCGGGCTCATCGGCCAGCGGGTCTACCCCGACGCCGCACAGGCCGCTTCGGCGAAGTCCGGCAACCAGTTCGGCGGCGAGACCAGGATGGTCGCGGTCGACGTCAGCGCGGGCCAGATGTACGCCTGGGTGGGCGGGAAGTTCTGGGGCGCCGCGGTGCAGGGGTCGGTCAACGCGAAGCTGACGTTCTGTTTCCCGCAGCCCGCCGAGGTCTACCAGCAGCTGCAGTGGCAACAGGCCCAGGCACCGCAGCAACCACAACAGCCGCCGCAGGCGCCCACGCAGCAGCCCCCACCCGGCTGGCAGCACCAGACACAGGTGGGGCCTCCGCCGGGTGCCGGGCCGCAGGGACCGCAGCCGCCGAACTACCCGTACCCCGCACCGGGTTACCCGCCGCAGGGGCCTGGGCCGTACGGTCAGTGACATGGTTTCGTTGCGTGGCTGGGCGTCCTTTCCCGACGAACTCCCGGTGTTCGATCCGGACACGACCCCGGCGGCCCCGCACGAGCTGTTCATCGGCTGGCTGAACGAGGCGGGCGAACACGTGCTGGCACCGCACGCCGCCACCTTGTCCACAGTGGACATCGACGGCACGCCGGACGCGCGGGTGGTGATCCTCAAGGACGTCGGTGCCGGCGGCTGGGCGATCGCGACCAGTTCGGAAAGCCCGAAAGGCTTGCAGCTGCGCAAACATCCGCACGCGGCGCTGACGTTCTTCTGGCCGGGCCGTGGCCGTCAGATCCGGCTGCGTGGCCCGGTGACCCCGGCGACGCCGGAGGTCTCCGCCGAGGATTTCCTCGCGCGTCCGTCCGCGTCGCGGGTCGAAGCGTTCATCGGGCGGCAGTCGGCTGTGCTGCACGACCCGGCGGAACTGCTCGACGCGGCCCGTGAGGCCGAACGCTGGGTCGCGGAAAACCCCGAGGTGGCACCGGAAACCTGGACGCGGTATCTGATCGCGCCGGAAGAGGTCGAGTTCTGGCAGGCCGGCCACGACCGGCGGCACGTCCGGCTGCGCTACCGGCGCGAAGGTGACGCGTGGGTGCGCGAACGCCTCTGGCCGTGACGCTCAGCCCGCGCGCAGAGCGGCCAGCCGCGGCGCGCGGCTCTTCACCGAGTCGAGGCTGAAACTCCGAGCGTCGCCGAGTTCGTCACGAATGAAGTTCTCGGTCTCCGCGACGGTTTCCCGCAGCGCGTCGCCCTCACCGACGAACGATTGGTACACGATCTCCCCTGCCTCGGGATCGAACTCCCAGAGCCCGGCGATCCGGCCACGATCGACGATCACGTGACACGGCGGATCCGCCTCCGCGCCGAGCGTCCCGTTACCGCCCGGTGTTTTTCGTGCGGCGTCGGCCGGATCGAGCAACCGTCCCATGTCCCGGTGCAGCAGGTGGATGCCGTCGACGCCGGCGAGCAACGCGTACCGCGGCTCGTCCGGCTCGGTGAATTCCGCGAACTCGTCCGAGAGTTCCTTGGGCAGTACCAGATCGGGCTCGCCCACCGGCACGAGTTCCAGTGCCTCGACGGCTTTCTTCGCGACCGAGGCGGTGAATCCGGAGAACCAGCGGAACTGCTTGAGCGACGCCGGTGCCGCCCAGCCGAAGTACCGCCGTGCGAGTTCCGCCCTCGCAGTGTCCACTTCGGACACCGACCCCGCGTTCCACCGGACGTAGCCGTAGCGCTGCTGGTCGAGCCGACCGTTGACCGGCGCCCGGCGGATGTCGCCCCTGGCCTGGAGCAGCCCCAGCGCGAGGGGCAGCGTCGTCGTCACTCCGCGCTTGCGCCCGGCGTCGCCGAGATTGCGAACGGCCGGGCCTGCCGCGGTTTTGAGCGCCGCCGGATCCAGTGGCGTGTCCGCGGCTTCGAGCGCGTCGACCACCGCCGCGCAGAGCTGCTCGACCTCGGCACGCGTGACGCCGAGATGCCTTTCGGCCGCTGCCAGCTCGCCCTCCGGCGCCCCGGCGCCGACCGCCAGCCCGATCGCGAAGTCGGCGGCGGGCAACACGTACGTACACCCCCGCGCCGAAGGGAGTTCGTGGATCGCCAGCCGGGCGACCTCGGCGTCGACAGCCTCGCGGTGGAGCCGGGCGCGGGCGAACAAGCCCAGGTACGGCCCCGATCCACCCACCGAACGCGCCCAGCCGGTCTGCTCGAGTACGTCGGCGGCGCTCGCGCCGCGCAGCCTTCCGTCGAGCCCTTGGCGATGGGCCCACCACGCCCGCAACCGCGATGTCGACATGACCTCAAGTATGGCCGTTAAGCGGTTGCTCGCACTTTCTCCGCTTCGCACACTGGTCACTATGGGGAGAAAACTGCTGGCCACAGGATTCGCGTTACTGCTGACCGTCGCGCTCGGTGGCACCGCCGCCGCGTCCACCACGCCCACCGGGCCGCGGCTGGAGAACCCGCATCCTTGTCCGGCTCAACCGGGATTCACCTGCTCGACGCTGACCGTGCCCCTCGACCACACCGGCCGGGTGCCGGGCACGCTCGACCTCCAGGTCGCGACCGCGGACAACGTTACGGCGCCGAAGGGTGTACTGCTCTTCCTGGTGGGTGGCCCGGGCCAGGGCGGAGTCTCGCACATCAAGGATCTGGCGGTCGGCAAGCTGCCCGAAGTCGCGAAGGACCACCGGTTCGTCATGCTCGACCAGCGCGGCACCGGCGAATTCGGCGCGCTGCGCTGCCCAGGCCTGCAGACGCAGATGGGCAGTTCCAACATCGCGACACCGACCCGCGAGGCCGTCGCCGAATGCGCGAACCTGCTCGGCGACCGGGCGCCGCTGTACTCGACCGATCAGACAGTCGCCGATCTCGACCTGCTCCGGCAGGCGCTCGGGGTGCGGAAAATGGTGGTCGACGGCGTCTCGTACGGGTCGTTCACGGCGGCACGCTACGCGATCGCGCATCCCAGGAACGTCCGCAAGCTCGTACTGGATTCGGTCCTGCCCCACCACGCGACGTCGGCGGACTCGCTTTACCTGGTCGGTCTGCGTGCGAATGCCCGTGTGTTGCGAGATGCCTGCGCGGCGCCTCCGGCCTGCGGTTACGACCCGGCCGAAGACCTCGCACAGGTCGTACGGCAACGCGGCGTCGCGGACGGCGTGCGGATCTTCGATGCCATGGTCACCTACGAGTTCTTCGATCCGACCTACCGAGATCCGCGAGGCGACATCATCGGCGCGGTGCATGCCGCCCGCGGCGGCGATCCGACGCGGCTGAACAAGCTGCTGGAGAAGCTCGCGGGAGCCAACCGGGCCGCCCCTGCCGACTACAGTTCCGGCCTGCAAGCCGGGACGCTGTGCGCGGACATGCGCTTTCCCTGGGGTTCGGCGTCGACCCCGGCCGAGGTGCGGCAGGCGCGGCTCGACCGCACCGAAGCACGGCTGCCGGAGCGGGCGACCTGGCCGTACACCTCGCAGGTGGCGGTCACGCAGGGCTTCATCCAGCTGTGCCTGCCCTGGCCCGCGGAACACGCGTCGTCGAATCCGGCCGGTCACCTGCCGGACGTGCCGACCCTGCTGCTGAACGGCGACCGCGACCTGTCGACCCCGCTCGAATGGGCCGAACGCGAAGCCGACGTCGCGCCCCGCGGCGAACTCGTGGTGGTCAAGGGCGAGTCGCACTCGATCCAGAACCGCGAACGCGGACACGCGGGCCGGGACGCGGTGATCAAGTTCCTGGCCGGTTAGGACAACGTCGGATCAGCAGAGCACGGCGGCGATGGCCTCCCGGACCTCCGCGTCGGACGGCGTGGATTTTCCTTGCCGCTCGGCCATTTCTCGCAACGACGTCATCGTGACGTCCTGCATCCCGCAGACCGTGAACTGCTCGAAAGCGGTCATGTCGGGATCGATGTTGAGCGAAAACCCGTGGCTGGTGACCCCGCCGCGAATCCGCATCCCGACCGACACGAGCTTGCGATGATCGGGCGTCCACACCCCGACGAGACTGCTCGCGCCCTTCGGCGTTTCCCGGCGCACCGCGTCGAACCCGAGACTCGCGAGCGCCTCGATCAACCCGTTCTCCAGCCAGCGCACGATATCGACCACGCCGCGCTCGCGGACGTTGATGACGAGGTACCCGACGAGCTGGCCGGGCCCGTGGTAGGTCGCGAACCCGCCGCGGTCGACCTGCACCGACGGCAACGCGGCGGCCGCGGGCGGCAGTTCGTCATGTGACGTGCGCGCCCCGTATGTCACCACCGGCGGATGACTGAGGAAGAACAACCTGTCGCCCTCGACGCCGTCCTGGCGTTCCTTCACCCAGCACTGCATGTCGCGCGTGGCCTGTTGGTAGTCGACGATCCCGAGGTCCACACGCTGAATCGGCCACCCCATCCACCCAGACTAGCCCCGCTCGTCCCGGGCTCTGCCACAGTGACAACGTGAGCGACAGAAGCCCGGCACAGGTCGCTGCTGCTCGTGCTATCAGCGCATCAGAACAACTTCGCGATGGCGTGCGCGTCGAAAGTGAACGGACGATCTGAGCGCCTGGCAGGAGGCGTTCTCCGCGTCCTTCAGTGTCACCGAATTCGGCTTTCGCTTCGACTCACCCACGTTGTCCGGCACCAAGATCCCGGTACCCGCCGGGAGCTACGCGGCTCGCATTTCCGGCCGTGGATTCGTCAACCACGGCTGGCCCGGCTCCACGACCCCTGGCGACGAGTGGCGCCTCCAGCTCTGGCCCACTGACGAACTCAGCCCGGCCCGGCGGCTGCGTCGCTGGCCGGGGCCGAGCTGAGGCCTTCGACGAGCGTTCGGACCAGTTCGCCCGCGAAGTCGTCGTCGCCGTGCTGATCGACGAAATGGCTGAGGAAGCCGCGCTGGAAACACGCGCCCAGCAGTAGCGCGGCAGCGGCCCTCGGATCCGCTTCCGGCCGGATGCGACCGAGTTCCTGTTCCGCCGCAAGGTAACCCGACAGCACGATGGTGACATGCTGCGGCCCGACGCCGCGTTCACGCATCGTCTCGCGGTGCGCCGCCAGCAGCTGGGGCTCGGAGAAGATCGATGCCGCCATCGGGAAGTTGTGGTTGTAGAAGCGAATCGCCTCCCGCGCCACCTCCTCCAACGTCTCGCGGAGGCTTCCCCGCCCCACCCGCTCGGCCAGCCCGTCGAGCAACGAGGTGAGCGAACTCGGCGCCCGCTCGCTCAGCACCGCGAGGAACAGGTCGGTCTTGTCGCGGAAATGCTTGTACAGCGCGGCCTCCGAGAACCCCGCGGCCTTGGCGATCTCCTTGGTCGTCGCGCGGGCGAGCCCGCGAGTGCGCATCACGTGCGCGGCCGCGTCGAGTATCTGGTCGCGAGTGCTCACGGCGCCTCCGGTTTGACAAGTTGGTGAGTGCTCACCCACTATAGTAGTTAGTGAGCACTCACTAACCAGGAGGACCGATGAAGATCACGCTGTTCGGCGCCACGGGTGGCACCGGCAAACAGCTCGTCGACCAGGCCTGCGCCGCCGGCCACGAGGTCACCGCCGTCGTCCGCGATCCCGCGCGCCTCGCCAGAACGGACCCGCACCTCACCGTCGTCACAGCGGACGTCATGGACCCGGACTCGATCGCCCCGCACGTCTCGGGCCGCGACGCCGTCATCACCGCGATCGGCTCGCCCGACCTGAAACCGACCACCATCCAGACCGACAGCACCCGAAGCATCATCGAGGCGATGCGGCGACAGGGCACGCGACGGCTGCTCGTGGTCAGCAACGGCGGCATGGCCACCGAAGGCGACGGCCCGGTGACCAGATTTCTCGCGAAACCGATCCTCAGCCGGATACTCCGGAATCCGTGGGGCGACATGCGTGTCATGGAGGAAGCAGTGCGGGCCGCCGACCTGGACTGGACGATCGTGCGCCCGCCGATGCTGACCGACGGCCCCCGCACTGACACCTACCGGACCGCGATCGACCGAAACGTCCGCGGCGGCGTCCGCCTTTCCCGCGCCGACCTGGCCGACTGCATCCTGCGCCACCTCGACGACCCCGACGCCGTCCACGTAGCCATCGCAGCGGGCAACTGAGGGGATCGAGATGACCGGATGTGACCGTCAGCGGGAGTCATCCTCGGAGCCTTTTGCTGCACAACCAGGGCAGCCGACAACGCCGATGCCTACGCCAAGGATTACGGAGTGCACTGCTCGCCCCACTCCCCCTACAAGATATTACTTACAGTAATACCTTGTTCACCGCAGTGGCGGTGGGCGCGGGAGCTGCGATCTCGCACCATCAGATCAGACGGATCCGAGGGGGCGTGAATGGCTGTGTCAAGGCAGGGTAATCACAACAAGAATTGTGCGACAGCGGTAGGACATGCCTGTGCCTGCTCGGGTTGCGGCGGGTCGCTG
Source organism: Amycolatopsis sp. NPDC058986 (assembly GCF_042741125.1). Lineage (NCBI taxonomy): Bacteria > Bacillati > Actinomycetota > Actinomycetes > Pseudonocardiales > Pseudonocardiaceae > Amycolatopsis > Amycolatopsis sp. NPDC058986. The sequence goes on from NZ_JBHYJW010000015.1 coordinate 130,931, forward strand.
CATGGCTGGGAGGGTTGGGTAGGGCTTGCGAAGGCAAGCCCTGAAGAGCGGAACTCCAAGCGATCACGGATTGAAGAAACCTGGGCGAAGTACTACAGGCCCACCAGCAAGAGATCAAACAGTCATACCCGAGCCGCAGGTACGGATTTGGCCCGCCTCGAACTCGCAAATTGGCTGGCAGTGCGCAGAACTCAGGTGTCGGCGACTCTCTCACCCACCGATTCTCCGATCAAAGGCGGAGCCGGTACCACATCAGCCGAAAAGCCTGTGAGGAACGCCCAGCCGCACGAATCGCCAGTACCGGCGGATGCGCAGACACAGGACAATCCTCTATTGTTCGATGACGCGCCGGTCGCAATCTCATCTGATGAACAGGAACCCGGCCCTTCATCATCCGGAGATACGAGCCGGAGACAAGCTTCTACCACTGAGTCAGTCCGCCCGTCTCCGCTGGACCAGGTAGAGATCTTCGCCAAGGCGATGACCGCGCCAGACCTCTGGGCAGAGATCACCGCTGAACTTGCAACAGCTGTGCCCGATCCGGCCGAAGCATCACGTCAACTCGCACATCACGGCTGGTGCGATCTCTTCATCGGCCTCGTCCAGGTCATCGAGAAGTGCAAGAAGTTTGTCGATCAGATTCCGGAGTGGGGGAAACGGATTGTCAAGGACGCGATCCATAACTCGTCGATACAATCCCTACGCCCTGCGATCACTGATGCCATTGTTGACATAGTGGTGGACAAGGTCTGGGCAGCTTTCAAGGGCGCAGCTATCACCAAAGTTCCGCTGTTGGCTGTCATAGACGGAGACGAAGCCATACGCAGCCTGCGCATCCTCGCCGTCTTCTCCTGTCCTGCTCCGGAGGACCACGAGGAGGTGCGAGAGCACGCATTGAAACCACTCGCCGACGACGCTGCAGGCCTTCTGACTGCTCAGTGCAAAGAGCGATTGGCGAAGTTGTTCAAGGAATGGGTATCCGAAGACGCGGCGTGAACAGGAACCTTCTTCCACTCCTGTGCACTGCCCGGGTTGTGGAGCTGAGGGGAATCGAACCCCTGACCCCCGCCTTGCAAAGGCGGTGCTCTACCAATTGAGCTACAGCCCCGGATACGGGCGGCGGCGAGGCCGCCCGTCCGAACTCAGTTGTTGCGGGAAGCGTCCGCGGCCTTGGCCGGTGCCGAGCCGTTGCTCGAAGCGGAGCCGAAGGAGCCCTCGGGCGCCGTCGCCTCACGCCACAGGTCGGCTTCAGCCTTGGCAGCCTTGTTGCGCTTCACGACGAACAGAACGCCGCCCGCGATGACCGCGAGTGCCAACAGCTTCTTCACTGAAGCCCCCTTCTCCGACTTGCTTCCCTTACCCCGCGATGTTACTGCACGCCAGGATTCCCCGGCCGCCCGGTTCCCCCACGTTCCACGTGGAACCACCGCACCGTAGCCAACGTCACACCCCCACAACCGGAACACCCACTCCACCCCGCGGGTTATACCAACCGGTCGGTGTGCAAGCCTCCCGCAGCGAACCCACACCGACCGCGCCCCACCGAGCCCTGCCGGCCTTCTCTTCCCGGCAGGGCTCACCCGTACCCCCACCACGCCCGCTACGCAAGCTCCGCACCCCACGCACATCCCCACGCCCGCCACGCAAGCTCCGCACCCCACGCCCCGACCCGGACAAGGGCGGCCACGCCCGAAGTCACCCCACGAAACGGCAGGCCGGACAAGGGCGCTCTGCGCCCGAAGTCCAGGCCGACCACGCTGGGTCGAGAGTTGACGCACCGTGGGGGTCTGGGGGCTCGGCCCCCAGAAACAAAAAACACCCGATCACGGTCTGCGCTTACCGCAGACATGACCGGGCGAATCGGGTGGGCCTACCTGGACTTGAACCAGGGACCTCTTCGTTATCAGCGAAGCGCTCTAACCGCCTGAGCTATAGGCCCGTCGAACGAGAAGTAGATTACCGGACGCCCTGAGGCGCCCGGCAACCGGGTCACTCTCGTTCGGACAACGTGACTTCGAGGCCGCCCGCGAGGTCGGCGGACACGTTGTAGATGAAGGCGCTGACCGTGGCCAGCGCGGAGACGAGGACGATGTTGACGGCGCCGAGGATGGCCGCGATCCCGAAGACGCGACCGGCGCTGATCAGGGGTTCCGAGGACGCGTTGGCGCCTTCGCCACCGACGAGGGACGAGTAGGTGCCGTTGAGTTTGTCCCAGACGCCCATGCCGTCGAGGACGGTGTAGAGGACGCCGACGGCGACGAGCCACACGAAGAACATGGCGACGCCGAGGACGAGGGCGAGCTTCAGCACCGACCACGGGTCGAAGCGTTTGATCTGCAGGCTGGCCCGGCGGGGGCCGCGGCCGGGGCGGCGGAGTGCGGTGGGGGCGGGACGGGTGCGGGTGGCCGAGGGTTCGCCTTCGCCCTCGCCGCCGAACAGGCGGCGCGCGGCGGTGCCGGTGACCACGGGAGGGTCGCCGCCGTCGCTCACGCGCCGTCCGTCCTGCTCATGACCCGAGTACAGCACATCGTCCGTGACCAGGCCGCTCGACGCGGGCGCGTCCGGTTCGGCCGCGCCGCTGTCCTTGCCGACCCGCTGCCATGGCGGGCTGGCCGAAGCCCCGTTGGAACCCTGTGCGTCGGGCTTCTCGGATGGTGTCACGAAGAGTCAGTCCTTACCCGTATGGCGGCGCCGCGATTACTCCGACGCCGTGCTGTCCGTGGATTCTTCTCCTTGCTCACTGCTGTCACCGTTGGCGACGTCCGACGGCTCGTCCGCGTTGCGTGCGACAGCGAGAAGAGTGGTGCCTTCGCCGAGATTCATCAGCCGCACCCCCTTGGTCTGCCTGCCCGCCTTCCGGACGTCCCCGGCCGGCGTGCGGATCACCCCGCCGCTGGAGGTGATGGCGTAGAGCTCGTCGTCGGCGTCGACGATGAGTGCGCCTACCAGCCTGCCACGTTTGCGGTCGTGCTGAATGGTCAGCACGCCCTTGCCGCCACGGCCCTGCACCGGATAGTCCTCGATCGGGGTCCGCTTGGCGTAGCCACCGTCGGTGGCGACCAGCAGGAACTTCTCCGGCTTGACGACGCTGATGGCGAGCAGCTCGTCACCGTCGTTGAAGCGCATGCCGAGGACGCCGGACGTGGCGCGTCCCATGGGCCGCAGTGCTTCGTCGGTGGCGTGGAAGCGGATGGACTGGCCTTCGGCGGACACGAGCAGCAGGTCGTCCTCCGCGGCGGCGAGCACCGCGCCGACGAGTTCGTCCCCTTCGCGCAGGTTGACGGCGATGAGGCCGCCCGCCCGGTTGGAGTCGAAGTCGCTGAGCTTGGTCTTCTTGACCAGCCCGCGCCGGGTGGCGAGCACGAGGTAGGGCGCGACCTCGTAGTCGGGGATCTCGATGACCTGGGCGATCTGCTCGTCCGGCTGGAAGGCGAGCAGGTTGGCGACGTGCTGGCCGCGCGCGTTGCGGTTGGCCTCGGGCAGGTCGTACGCCTTCGCGCGGTACACGCGGCCCTTGTTCGTGAAGAACAGGATCCAGTCGTGCGTGGAGCAGACGAAGAAGTGCTGGACGATGTCGTCCTGCTTCAGCGTCGCACCCTGGACGCCCTTGCCGCCGCGCTTCTGCGAGCGGTACAGATCGGTTTTCGTCCGCTTGGCGTACCCCGTGCGGGTGATGGTGACGACAACGTCCTCGACGGCGATGAGGTCCTCGATCGAGACGTCGCCGCCGAACGGGATGATCTGGGTCTTCCGGTCGTCGCCGTACTTGTCGACGATCTCCATCAGCTCGTCGCGGATGATCTGCCGCTGCCGCTCGGGCTTGGCGAGGATGTCCTTGAGGTCGGCGATCTCGAGTTCGATCTCGGCCAACTGGTCGATGATGCGCTGCCGTTCGAGGGCGGCCAAGCGGCGCAGCTGCATGTCGAGGATCGCGGTGGCCTGGATCTCGTCGATGTCGAGCAGGCTCATCAGGCCGGGCCGGGCCTCGTCGGCAGAGGGCGAACGCCGGATCAGGGCGATGACCTCGTCGAGCATGTCCAGCGCCTTGACCAGACCACGCAGGATGTGGGCGCGTTCCTCGGCCTTGCGCAGCCGGTAGCGGGTGCGCCGGACGATGACGTCCATCTGGTGCTTGACGTAGTGCCGGATGATCTGGTCGAGCCGCAGGGTGCGCGGCACGCCGTCGACCAGCGCGAGCATGTTGACGCCGAAGTTCTGCTGCAGCTGGGTGTGCTTGTAGAGGTTGTTCAGCACGACCTGGGCGACCGCGTCCCGCTTGAGCGTGATCACGATGCGCATGCCGCGCCGGCTGTTGGTCTCGTCGGCGATGTCGGCGATGCCGGTGAGCTTGCCATCGCGGACGAGGTTGGCGATGTTCTCGACGAGGTTGTCCGGGTTGACCTGGTAGGGCAGCTCGGTGACGACCAGGATGGTGCGGCCCTTGGCGTCCTCGTCCACCTCGACGACGGCGCGCATCCGGATGGAGCCGCGGCCGGTGCGATAGGCGTCCTCGATGCCGGAGTTGCCGAGGATCAGCGCCTTGGTCGGGAAGTCCGGGCCCTTTACCCGCACCAGCAGCGCGGCGAGCAGCTCGTCGTCGGTGGCCTCGGGGTTCTCCAGCGCCCATACGACGCCGTCGGCGACCTCGCGCAGGTTGTGCGGCGGGATGTTGGTCGCCATGCCGACCGCGATTCCGGTGCCGCCGTTTACCAGCAGGTTCGGGAAGCGCGAGGGCAGGACGTCCGGTTCCTGCGTACGGCCGTCGTAGTTGTCGGAGAAGTCGACGGTGTCTTCCTCGATGTCGGCCAGCATGTGCATGGCCAACGGCGCGAGGCGGGACTCGGTGTACCGCATGGCGGCTGCGGGGTCGTTGCCCGGCGAGCCGAAGTTGCCCTGCCCGTCGATGAGCGGGTACCGCATCGACCACGGCTGCGCGAGACGGACCAGCGCGTCGTAGATCGCGGAGTCACCGTGCGGGTGGTAGTTGCCCATCACGTCGCCGACGACGCGGGAGCACTTGTTGTACCCGCGGTCCGGGCGGAAGCCCGAGTCGAACATCGAGTACAGGATCCGGCGCGCGACCGGCTTGAGACCGTCGCGCACGTCCGGCAGCGCACGCGACACGATCACGCTCATCGCGTAGTCGATGTAGGAGCGCTGCATCTCCTGCTGGATGTCGACCGGTTCGATCCGGTCGTGGTCCGGCGCCGGAGGCAAGGTTTCCGTCATGTCGTCCTTCTCGTATGGACAGTCCTAATCGGACACAAGGCTGGGCGGGCGCGAGCGCCCGAGCGGGCTACACGTCGAGGAAGCGCACGTCCTTGGCGTTGCGGGTGATGAAGGAGCGGCGGGCCTCGACGTCCTCGCCCATCAGCACGGAGAACAGCTCGTCCGCCTGGGCGGCGTCGTCCATCGTGACCTGGCCCAGCAGCCGGTTCGCCGGGTCCATGGTGGTCTCCCACAGCTCTTCGGCGTTCATCTCGCCGAGACCCTTGTACCGCTGGATCGCGTCGTCCTTCGGCAGCCTCTTGCCCGCCTCGACACCCGCCTGGATGACGGCGTCGCGCTCGCGGTCGGAGTACGCGTACTCCGGCTCGGACCGCGGCCACTTGATCTTGTACAGCGGCGGCCGCGACAGGAAGACGTGCCCGTGCTCGATCAGCGGCGCCATGAACCGGAACAGCAGGGTGAGCAGCAGGGTGGTGATGTGCTGGCCGTCGACGTCGGCGTCGGCCATCAGCACGATCTTGTGGTAGCGCAGCTTCGAGAGGTCGAACTCGTCGTGGATGCCGGTGCCCAGCGCGGTGATCAGCGACTGGACCTCGGTGTTCTTGAGGACGCGGTCGATACGGGCCTTCTCGACATTGATGATCTTGCCGCGGATCGGCAGGATCGCCTGGTACATCGAGTCCCGGCCCTCCTTGGCCGAGCCGCCCGCCGAGTCACCCTCGACGATGTAGAGCTCGCACTCCTCCGGCTTGGTGGAGCGGCAGTCCTTGAGCTTGCCCGGCAGGCCGCCGATGTCGAGCGCGCCCTTGCGGCGGACCAGGTCCCGCGCCTTGCGCGCGGCCATCCGGGCCTGCGCCGAGGAGATCGACTTGTTGATGACCGTCTTCGCCTCGTTGGGATTACGCTCGAACCAGTCGCTCAGCCACTCGTTCGACGTCGTCTGCACGAACGTCTTCGCCTCGCTGTTGCCCAGCTTGGTCTTGGTCTGACCCTCGAACTGCGGCTCGGACAGCTTGATCGACACGATCGCGGCGAGGCCCTCGCGGACGTCGTCGCCGGTGAGGTTCGCGTCCTTCTCCTTGAGGAGCTTCTTCTCGCGCGCGTACGCGTTGACGACGCGGGTCAGCGCGGCGCGGAAGCCCTCTTCGTGGGTGCCGCCCTCATGCGTGTTGATCGTGTTGGCGAAGGTGTACACCGACGGCGTGAATCCGTTGTTCCACTGCATCGCGACCTCGACCTCGAGGCCGGTGCCCTTGGCGTCGAAGGAGATCACGCTGGGGTGGATCGGGTCCTTGCTGCCGTTGATGTGCTTGACGAAGTCCTCGAGCCCGCCCGGGTAGCAGTAGGTGACCTCCTTGAGGCGCGCCTGCTTGCCCTCGGCGTCGGCCTCGGTCTCCTCGTCGGCGACGCGCTCGTCGCGCAGCGAGATGGTGAGGCCCTTGTTCAGGAACGCCATCTCCTGCAGCCGCCGGGAGATGGTCTCGAAGTTGTACGTGGTGGTTTCGAAGATGTCCGGGTCGGCCCAGAACGTGATCGTGGTGCCGGTGGAGTCGGCCGGGCCGAGGTCCTGCAGTTCGCCGGGTACCTGGTCGGTGTACTCCTGGCGCCAGTTGCGGCCCCGGTACTTGATCTCCGCGAGCAGCTTGGTGGACAGCGCGTTGACGACGGAAACGCCGACGCCGTGCAGACCGCCCGAAACCGCGTAGGAATCGCTGTCGAACTTGCCGCCCGCGTGGAGCACGGTCAGCACGACCTCCAAGGTCGGCTTCTGCTCCTTGGGGTGCATGTCCACCGGGATACCGCGGCCGTCGTCGATGACACGGACGCCGCCATCGGCCAGCAGGGTAACCTCGACCTTGGTCGCGTACCCGGCCATCGCCTCGTCGACAGAGTTGTCCACGACCTCCTGCACCAGGTGGTGGAGGCCACGCTCACCGGTGGAACCGATGTACATACCGGGGCGCTTGCGGACCGCTTCGAGGCCTTCGAGCACGGTGATGGACGACGCGTTGTACTCGCTCTTGTTCTCGGTCACCGGCGTGTTGTCTCCTCGTCTCGCGCGAGCGGACACCCGCTCGACACCAGTGTACTTGGCCGCGTTCGCAGACATGCGGCAAGGACACCCCTGGTTTGCTCACAGAGCCACGAAATCGTTCCTAGCAGAGTCTTGACGTTTCAGAGCACTTATGGACGCGTCGTGGGGGAATTCCGGGAGTGTCCGCAACCGGTGTCAGCCGTACGTGTCACGCGGGCCGCGGCCGGGCACGTGCCGTGGCCCCTTCCGCCAGCTGGGTGCCGTCGGCCCCTGGATGCGCATGCGCTTGACGACGCCGTTGCCGACGCCAGCGGCGATCTTGGCCAGGAGCTGGCGTTGCAGGGTGCGCAACTGCATCGCCCATGCGGTCGAACTGGCCTGGACGGTCAGCTCACCGTCCTTGAGCGACACCGGCTGCGCGTGTTCGGCGACGTTCTCCCCGACCAGGCGGGCCCACTGCCCGAAGACCCTGGCGGAGGAGAGCCGCTCCGCCCAGCCACTGTCGGCGACCAACCGCGAGGCCAGCCGTCCGAGCGGCTGTGGATCACGCGCGTCGGCGCCTGGCCCCGACCAGCGGCGGCGCCGCGGGTTCTGGCCACCACCGGTCAGCCTGCCTGTGCGTAACCCGGGCGGCCCGCCGCGGGCTTTGGCCTTGGCTTTGGCAGCCTCGAGGGCTGCGTGAGCCAGGTCACGCCCGTTCGGCGCAGCGCCGTTTTCACGCTGCGTACCAGGAGTTTGATCGCCACCTGGGCGAACGCTGGTGTGGGGGATGTCAAGCCCCTCATCCGGCCGTTCGGTCACGCGGGGCGATAACTCCTTCCCGGTGTTATCCACACTGTCCACAGGTTTATCCCCAGAAAGGTGGGTAACTGCTGTGGGACCGGTCACCCCGCGTGGCCGGATTGATCTTGGATCGGGGCGCTCAGGCACGGTTGACCTCACCATCCGCCACGGAGAACCGGCATCCGTCCAGCTCAGCGGGCACGTCCTCGTCGACGGCGGCGGTCACCAGCACCTGTTCGGCCCCCGCCGCCACCTCCGCGAGCCGCGACCGGCGCTTGCGGTCCAGCTCGGCGAACACATCATCCAGGAGGAGCACCGGCTCCCCGGCTTCGCCACGCAGGAGTTCGTAACTTCCCAAACGCAGCGCGAGGGCGAACGACCACGACTCGCCGTGACTCGCGTATCCCTTCGCCGGCGCCTCGCCCAGCACGAGCTCGAGCTCGTCCCGGTGAGGGCCGACCATGCTCACCCCCCGTTCGAGCTCGGCGGACCGAGCCTCGCCCAGCGCGGTGAGCAGCACATCCTTGAGTACGTCCGGCTCGGCGCGTGCCTCGCCTGGTACCCCGTACCCCGTGGGGAGCGACTCGCCCAGCGAAGATCGGTACGCGATCTTCGCCGGACGTGAATCCGGTGCGACGCCCATGTACGCCGAAGCCGTGTACGGCGCCAGGTCTGCGACGAGGTTGAGCCGCGCGGCCAGCAACTGCGCGCCGGCGACGGCGAGATGGTCGTCCCACACGTCGAGCGTCGACAATGCGTACGGGTCTTCGCGGCCGGTCCGGCGCTTCCCCGCGGTCTTGAGCAGGGCGTTGCGCTGCTTGAGCACCTTCTCGTAGTCGGCGCGGACACCGGCATACCTCGGCGCGCGCAGCACGAGGAGCTCGTCGAGGAACCGCCGCCGCTCGCTCGGATCACCCCGGACGAGCGCCAGATCCTCCGGCGAGAACAACACCGTGCGCAGGATCCCGAGCACGTCCCGTGGCTTGCCGACCGCACCGCGGTTGACCCTGGCGCGGTTCGCCCGCCCGGCGGTGATCTCCAGCTCGACGGTCAGTTCGCGGTCGTCGTTGACCACCGCGACCCGCACCAGGGCGCGTTCCTGGCCGTGCCGGATGAGCGGGGCGTCCGTCGCGACGCGGTGCGAGCCCAGCGTCGCGACGTAGCCGATCGCCTCCAGCAGGTTCGTCTTCCCCCGGCCGTTCTGGCCGACCAGCACGGTCGGCCCCGGTTCCAGCGCGAGATCGGCCTGCTCCCAGGACCGGAAGTCCGTGACCTGGAGATGTCTCAGGTACAAAACTCCCCAGACCTAGCCGCCGACCTTCTTCACCGCGTGACCGCCGAACTGGTTGCGCAGCGCGGCCACCGCCCGCATCGCGGGCGACTGCTGCTGCCGCGAGGCGAAACGCGCGAACAGCGCGGCGGAGAGGACCGGCGCCGGGACGGCGTGGTCGATCGCCTCCTCCAGCGTCCACCGGCCCTCGCCGGAATCCTCGACGTAGCCTTCGAGATCGTCCAGCTCCGGGTCCTCGTCGAGCGCGCGCACGAGCAGGTCGAGCAGCCACGAGCGGACCACGGTCCCCCGCTGCCAGCCCTTGATCACCGCGGGGACGTCCTCGACGACCTTCGCGGCTTCGAGCAGCTCGAAGCCTTCGGCGAAGGCCTGCATCATGCCGTACTCGATGCCGTTGTGGATCATCTTCGCGTAGTGCCCGGCCCCGACGGCCCCCGCGTGCGAGAAGCCCTCCTCACGCGGGCCCTCCGGACGCAGCGCGTCGAAGATCGGCATCGCGCGGGTGACGTCGGCGGCCGCGCCACCGACCATCAGGCCGTAGCCGTTGTCCTTGCCCCACACACCACCGGAGACCCCGCAGTCGAGATACCCGATCTTCTTCGCGGCGAGGAGGTCGGCGTTGAGCTTGTCGTCGGTGTACTTCGAGTTGCCGCCGTCGATCACGAGATCACCCTCGGACAGCAGCTCGCCCAGCTCGGTGATCGTCTGCCGCGTCGGGTCGCCGGCGGGCACCATCACCCACACGATCCTTGGACCGTCCAGTTTGGACACCAGATCGGCGAGCGACGTCGAGTCGGTCACCTCGGGGTTGCGGTCGTACCCGACGACCTCGTGACCGGCCGCGCGCAGCCGCTCACGCATGTTGAAGCCCATTTTGCCGAGGCCGATCAGTCCCAGCTGAACCATGGAGATCCCCTTACGTACTAACGAAAATCGGGTCAGCCGGGCAGGCGGACCGGCATCAGGAGGTAGAGGTAGCCGCCGACGACGTTGCCCTCGGGGTCGGCGGGCTTGATGAGCGCGGGCCGGTTCGGCGTGGTGAAGGTCAGCTCGGCGCGGTCGGTGTGCAACGCGCCGAGGCCGTCGACGAGGTAGCCGGGGTTGAACGCGATGGTGACCGGCTCGCCCTCGTAGTCGACCTGCAGTTCCTCTTCCGCGCTGCCCTCGTCGTCGCCGCCGGCGGAAAGCCGCAGCGAACCGTCCGCGAACTCGAGCCGGACCTGCGTCCCGCGCTCGGCGACGAGCGAGACACGCTTGATCGCCTCGGCGAGGGCGGAGACCTCGATGACCGCCCGCGAGGTGTGGCTGGCGGGGAGCAGCTGGCGGTAGGGCGGGAACTCCGCGTCCAGCAGCCGGGTCGTCGTGTAGCGACCGGCGCCGGAAAGCCCGAGGAGGCCGTCGCCGCTGGCGAGGGCGAGGCGGACCGTGGCACCGCTCGCGCCGAGTGTCTTGGCGGCTTCGGCGAGGGTCCGCGCGGGGACGAGCACCGCGGCGTCGGCGAGGCCCTCGGTCGGCTGCCAGGTGAACTCGCGCATCGCGAGCCGGAAGCGGTCGGTGGCCACCAGCGTCAGCTTGTCGCCGGAGATCTCCAGCCGCATGCCGGTCAGCATCGGCAGGGTGTCGTCCTTGCCCGCGGCGACGACGACCTGGGTGACGGCCTGGCCGAAGGCGTCGCCGGCGAGTTCACCGGCGAACGCGGGCTGGGACGGCAGTTGCGGGTAGTCCTCGACCGGCATGGTCGGCAGGCTGAAGCGGGCGCTGCCGCAGGTGATGGTGGCGCGGGCGCCGTCGACCGAGATCTCGACCGGCTGTGCGGGCAGCGCCTTGGTGATGTCGGCGAGCAGCCTGCCGGAGACGAGCAGACGGCCGCCGTCGGCGATCGTGGCGGGGACCCCGACCGTCGCGGAGACCTCGTAGTCGAAGCCGGAGACGGTGAGCGCGTCACCTGCCCCGTCCGACCCCGCGTCGAGCAGGACACCGCCCAGCACCGGCACCGGAGGCCGGGAGGGGAGGCTTCTCGCCACCCACGCGACGGCGTCGGCGAGCCCGTCACGCTCGACGCGGATCTTCATGCGCGCATCCTTTCGACAGCCGAGCCCCTGCGGCTCGTGAAGGTCGTCGGGGAACGCCTGCACCCGCGCAGGCGACCTCGCCTCTGGTCCTCACCCCTGCGCCAGGACGGCGTTCGACGCGGACCAGGTGCAGGCATCCACGTTAGGCCGTCAACGGGGCGGGCGTCACCTCGGCCTCCCCTTCGCTTTGTCGTCATGTCGACACGGTTCACCGGCTGTCCCCAGATTCGTCCGCCGCCTGTTTTTGTTTTGTTCCCTCCTTAAAAAGGATCTAAGGGCAGTAGCAGTAGTAGGCGTTGTGGGTTGTGTGGACAGAGCTCGTTCGTGCAGGTCGTCGCTGTCGACCGGGTGTGGAGATCCCTGGTGGTGGTTCGGTGGATGAATCGGGCGACCGGTGGATGGATTCGAGCGGGCCTCGATTCATCCACAGTCACCCCCAGTTGTCCCCAGGTCTGTCCCCAGCTGTGTGCCGAGTTGTGCCCAGGGGATGTGCGCGTCCGGCGTGACCCGAATCGCCCGGACGAGTGGCTTCCGCGGCATGTGCATCGCGTGTGGGCAACCTGTGGAATCGATGTGGGCAGTGCTGTGGATTCACTGTGGACTGCTTGTGAGTGCATTGTGGACGAAAACCGGGTCGTCGCAGTTGAGGGATTCGTTGGCGTTGTGGGCAAAGTGCCCACACCATGGGGAAACTCCCTTGTGTATCAACGGTTTTGCGTACGCGGCGAAGTGTGCTGCGGATCGCGTCGCTGCTTCGCGTGCGTACGGCTGTGTACATGCCCGTACGGCGGTGTAGGGGGCGTACGCACGCGAAGACGGCTACTGACGCGCTCTCGGCGGAAGGGCGTACGGCAAAACGAAGGGGCGCCCACGTGAGTCGTGGACGCCCCGAAGCCGTTGGGAGAGCGGGAAGAACTACTGCCGTGCGCGCTGCTTGATCCGCGACGTCAGTTCCTGCACCTGGTCGTAGATGCGGCGGCGCTCGGCCATCTCCTTGCGGATCTTCTTGTCCGCGTGCATGACGGTCGTGTGGTCACGGCCGCCGAACGTCTGCCCGATCTTCGGCAGCGACATCTCGGTCAGCTCGCGGCAGAGGTACATCGCGATCTGGCGGGCCGTCGCGAGCGCCTTCGTCTTGCCGGGGCCGCACAGGTCGTCGAGCGTCACGTCGAAGAACTCCGCCGTAACGCCCATGATGGTCGGCGCGGTGATCTCCGGCGTGTGCGAATCGGGGATCAGGTCCCGCAGCACGATCTCGGCGAGGCCGACGTCGACCGGCTGCTGGTTCAGCGAGGCGAACGCGGTGACGCGGATCAGCGCGCCCTCCAGCTCCCGGATGTTCGCCTCGACGCGCGAGGCGATGAACTCCAGCACCTCGCCGGGCACCGCGAGCCGATCCTGCGCGGCCTTCTTGCGCAGGATCGCGATCCGGGTCTCCAGCTCGGGCGGCTGGATGTCAGTGATCAGGCCCCACTCGAACCGCGTGCGCAGCCGGTCTTCGAGGGTTTCCAGCCGCTTGGGCGGCCGGTCGGAGGAGACGACGATCTGCTTGTTCGCGTTGTGCAGGGTGTTGAAGGTGTGGAAGAACTCTTCCTGGGTACCTTCCTTGCCCTCCAGGAACTGGATGTCGTCGACGAGCAGGATGTCGATGTCGCGGTAGCGCCGCTGGAAGGCGACCTTGCGGTCGTCGCGCAGCGAGTTGATGAAGTCGTTGGTGAACTCTTCGGTCGAGACGTAGCGAACGCGCATCCCGGGGAACAGCCGTTGCGCGTAGTGCCCGACGGCGTGCAGCAGGTGGGTCTTGCCCAGTCCGGACTCGCCCCAGATGAACAGCGGGTTGTATGCGCGGGCAGGTGCCTCGGCGACGGCGACCGCGGCCGCGTGCGCGAACCGGTTGGACGCGCCGATGACGAAGGTGTCGAACGTGTACTTCTCGTTCAGTTTCGTCTTGGACGTCTGCGGCTGCGCGGGTGCGGTGTACGGCTGGCCCGCGATCGGCTGACCGGAGAAGGTGGGCCAGATCTCGTGGACGGCGGCGAGCGCCTCGCCTTCCTCGTCCACCTCTTCGTCGGGCTCCTCCGACTCCTCGGCCGAAGCGGCGGGCTTGGCCGGTTGCTGCGGCGGCATCGGGGCGGGCATCGGCGGCGGCGTCGGCTCGGGACGCGTCGCCCGGGCGGGCGGCAGCATCGAGCCGTCGGACATCGCGGGCTCGGGCGCGGGCCCGGAGCCGTTTTCCACCCGGGTGGGCGACGGTACGTAGCGGGGCGCGGGCGCGGGAGCCACCGGCTCCGCGCTGTCGACCTTCACCGCGAGGGAGACCGCGCGGCCGAGCCGCCGCGAGAGCGCTTCGGTGATCGCGCCGCGGAGGGCGCGTTCGATGGCTTCCTTCGCGAAGTCACTGGGTGCGGCGAGGAGCGCGGTGCCGTCGAGCAGGCCGATCGGCCGGGTGACGCGCATCCAGGCCCGCTGCTGCGGCGAGAGGGTCCCGTCGGACAGCTCCCGGACCACCTGCTCCCAGATGACGCCTAGATTGTGCTGGTGCTCGGACACCTGTCTGGCTCCCCTCCCCTCGTCGGCGTGTACGGCGAAATCCCCCCAAGCACGCCCCGGCCACTCCATCGAGCGTCATCTTGGACCGGTCTGTTCACCGGCACAGCAAGTATCCACATAGTTGTCCACAGCTGTGCACTAATGTACGGCGGCCCGCGGCCACGCCACCTGCGGGCTCTCCATAACGCCGGTGGGTACCTCCACACCCGGCGGCGCGCTCGCCGTGCACCTCGACCGGTGACCCGAGAGAGGCACGCTAACAAGCCCCGCCCGTTGCCACAAGGCATCCTTGGGCGCAAGCATTTCACGGTGTACGGCGTGTTGCCATTCGATGGCGCGTGCCTGCACCGACCGTACCCGCTGGGGTGATCGCGGTGCGTGGCCAAGGGGGTGCCTGCGGGCCGCCCGGCCGGGGTGCGTACCCTCGTAAGGTCTCCCGTATGCGACGGGTGCGTTTCGCGTGCCCACGTTGTCGTCGCTCGACGTGACGAGGACACACGTTGGTAGGAGACACCACAGACTGCCGTGCGCCCGCACGACACGCCAGGCGGCGGTGAAGAAAACCGTCGTCCGACGGCCGAGACACAGGAGAAGCAGTGAGCAAGGGTAAGCGCACCTTCCAGCCGAACAACCGCCGACGCGCCCGGGTCCACGGGTTCCGGCTGCGCATGCGGACCCGTGCCGGCCGGGCCATCTTGGCGGCCCGTCGTCGCAAGGGCCGTGCCGAGCTGTCCGCCTGATTCCGGCGTCGAGGCGCGTCGTGCTGCCCGCCGCCGCCCGGTTGCGGCGGAGTGAGGATTTCCGCGTAGTTCTTCGCCGCGGGTCCAGGGCAGGCAAGCGCCGCCTCGTCGTTCACGCGTTGACCACGGACCCGCCCGAGGCCGCCACGGCGGCCAGGGCGGGTTTTGTGGTGAGCAAGGCCGTCGGGAACTCGGTGGTCCGCCACCGGGTCACCCGCCGGTTGCGTCACCTCGTCGCCGCCCGGCTCGGAACCCTGCCCGCCGGCAGCGCGTTGGTTGTGCGGGCATTACCTCCGGCAGCGGACGCGTCCAGCGCGGAACTCGGTGCCGATCTCGACGCGGCACTGCGCAGGCTCGGCCTGCTGCCGTCCCGCCGGTCGGCCGGGGATGGTGTCCTCCGGCAGACGCGTCCCGAGGACGCGGCCCCCGACCACGAATCAGCGGTGTGAACGGTATGCGAGCCAGCACACGAACCAGCACTGACGAACGTCCCGGTGAAGCCCGTCCCGGACCGGTCGCCTGGGTGCTGTTGCTTCCGATCAAGCTCTATCGGAAGGCGATCTCCCCTTTCCTGCCACCGGCTTGCCGGTTCTATCCGAGCTGCAGCGCGTACGCGGTCGAAGCACTGACCCGGTTCGGTGCCGGGCGCGGCTCCTATCTCGCGCTGCGCCGGTTGCTGCGCTGCGGCCCGTGGACCCCGCCCGGCCGCGACCCGGTGCCCGAGACGTTCTCGTGGCGATACCGCAGACCTGAAACACCGATCGAGGAGTAGCTCAGTGCTCGACTTCATCTACTACCCCGTGTCCTTCATCTTGTGGTGTTGGCACAAGGTCTTCGGGTTCGTCTTCGGGGAAGCCACGGCGATTTCCTGGATCCTCGGCATCATCTTCCTGACGTTCACCGTCCGCGGCATCATGTTCAAGCCGTTCGTGAACCAGGTCCGGTCGATGAAGCGCATGCAGGACTTCGCGCCGGAGATGAAGAAGATCCAGAAGAAGTACGCGAACGACCGGCAGCGCCAGGCGATGGAGATGCAGAAGCTCCAGAAGGAGCACGGCGTCAACCCGCTCGGCAGCTGCCTGCCGATGCTGCTGCAGATTCCGGTCTTCATCGGCCTGAACCACGTGCTGCGCGCGTTCACCTTCCCGCCGCCCGGTGGCGGCCCGAAGACCGAGAACTACTTCTTCAGCCAGGCCGACGTGCACTCGTATGTCAGCGCGAAGCTGTTCGGTGTCAACCTCGGTGAGGCCATCTATAACGGTGTCGGCGTCATCAACGGCGGCGCCACGACCGTGGGCTGGCACTGGAGCGTCGCGCCCGTCGCCGTTCCGCTGATGATCGTCGCGGGTATCGCCACCCACCTCACCGCGCGGCACTCGGTCTCCCGCCAGAACCCGGAGTCGGCGACTCCGCAGACCGCGATCATGAACAAGCTGACGATGTACGTCTTCCCCCTCGGTGTCGTCGTCTTCGGTGGGATGTTCCCGCTCGGCCTCCTCTTCTACTGGTTGGCCAACAACGGCTGGACGCTGATGCAGCAGCGCCTCGTCTACACGCGGATCGACAAGGAAGAGGAGCAGCGCAAGGCCGAGGCCAAGGAGAAGCGCGCGTCGCTCGGCCCGAAGCCGGGCCAGAAGCCGACCGCTCCCCGCCCGGGCCAGAAGCCGGTCCAGCAGAAGAAGAACCAGTCGAACAACAGCGGCGGCCAGAAGAAGGTCACCAAGGCCGGCTCCCCGCACGGCTTCGCGCAGACCGGCGCCGGGAGCGACAGCGGCAAGTCGGCCGAGCCGGCGCCGAAGCCGGACACGGAATCCACCTCCGAGGAAGCCGGGAGCACCAACGGCTCGAAGGACAACGGCACGGGTGTGCCGGGCCTCATCAAAGACTCGACCAGGAAGTCGGGCCGGAAGCGTCGCTGACGCCGAGCCGGTTCGGAGAGGAGACGAATGATGTCGGAGACGATCGACACGATCGACGCCGATAAGGACGACGCGGCGACCGGGGAACCGGAGAACGCCGGGCAGCAGCCGGGAGGTGCTGACGACGACGTCCTCGTGCGGGAGGGCGACATCGCCGGTGACTACCTGGAGCGGTTGCTGGACCTGTTGGACTACGACGGGGACATCGACCTCGACGTGGAAGCCGGCCGGGCCATCGTCAGCATCGACGGCGGTGAGGATCTGGAGAAGCTCGTCGGACCGCGGGGCACGGTCCTCGAGGCACTCCAGGAGCTGACGCGGCTCGCCGTTCAGCAGGAGACCGGATCGCGGAGCCGGTTGATGCTCGACATCGCGGGATGGCGCGCGGACCGTCGCGAGGAGCTTCGTGAGCTCGGCCGGTCGACGGCGGAGACTGTGCTGTCGAGCGGTGAACGCGTCCGGCTGCAGCCGATGAGCCCGTTCGAGCGCAAGGTCGTGCACGACGCCGTCGCGACGGTTTCGGGTGTCACGAGCGAGAGCGAGGGTGAAGACCCGAAGCGGCGCGTGGTGATCTTCCCG
The DNA here is from genome assembly GCF_042741125.1 of Amycolatopsis sp. NPDC058986. Lineage (NCBI taxonomy): Bacteria > Bacillati > Actinomycetota > Actinomycetes > Pseudonocardiales > Pseudonocardiaceae > Amycolatopsis > Amycolatopsis sp. NPDC058986. Next base: position 148,129 of record NZ_JBHYJW010000015.1, read on the forward strand.
GCGTCCTGACGTTAAGCACTGCGCTAAGAGAAGCGGGGGGGGGGGGGGGGGGGGGGGGGGGGGGGGGGTGGGGGGGGGGGGGGGGCTGGTGGGGTTGGGGTGGGATA